>JAHQVP010000102.1 GCA_019634275.1 Saprospiraceae bacterium | reverse complement strand
GTCGTATAGAGTTCGTTTGGTGGCACATGGAAGGGGCCATGGGGTGCCGGATGTGCGAGGCAAAGAAACCATGGTTGATCCTGTTGAGCTACCCAATCTATGGCCGCGTTAGTCAAATGAGATGTGACATAGTCCGTCTCGATGCTTTCTACCCCATTGGTCACCTTAGTCCAACTGTAGTAGTCGTCAACAGACGCACGCATGGTGCCTTCGAAGTGATCGATGCCGTGCAGGTTTGGATGTTGGAAGTCGACGGGATTGGAAAGATGCCACTTACCAATAAAAGCTTGGGCGTAAAGGTCACTTGAATGCACATCGATCATCTGAAAGAGCGAAGTGTCCAATAATTCCAGGTTTCCCGGTGCGCGCATGATGTCAGTCTTGATGCCATACTTGCCACTGAGTATGGCTGCCCTCGTTGGCGTGCAGGTTGGAGCCGACCACGTGTTTTGATAACTGATGCCTAGGGTGCGCAGCATGTCTAAGTTCGGTGTATGGGGCATGCGTTCGTTTTCTTGGAAACCCGGGGTGATGTCGATTCCCATGTCATCTGCGATGATCAGTAGTACATTAGGATGATTCTGACACAAGCTGTTGTCCAGAGAAAAGGCCATAAGGGCAATTGCCACGAGAATCCTATGCAAAAGAGACTTAGTTTTCATTGTTTAACGGATTGATCGGGTTAAGGGAAGAAATGATGAAGTATGCTCCAGCCAGGTGAGATTCATTCGTGTCCTATAGTTCGATCGAGTAGACGTGTTTGCCGGGAGGTATAGTGAGATAGCGGTGTTGACGAACGTCATTAGTGACTGTGATTGGCTCCTGGTGGATTTGATCGTCCACGTTGAGCTCGTGCTCACCTTCCTGCAAATGCCAAAAGACAGCCTCGGTAGAGATCTTTTTGTCAGAATGATTGTAAAAATGAATCTCAATAAATTCTCTTGTAGGCCTTACTAATACACTTAAGTCATGGGGCAGATTCTTCCAACTTACCTTCAAATAGGGGGATGTGCCCCATAAAATTTGTTCGCCGGTCAGCATGGCCTTTAGAATGTTCGTTTCGATTCTACGCAATCCATCTTGATAGTGCCCATAAATTCGATCGGTAAATATGCACTCCGAAGTCATCATGGGCCAATTGGTGGAAAGCGCTTGCGTCAGCTCTTTCAGACCATCAGCCAGGCCCGACGGATTGCCCGTAATGCAGAAGTCCAGATAGGACGACTGTCGTCCGCGTAGGAGAGCATCGTATTGGGTATCCGTTGATTCTGATCGCCATTGTTGAACAAGAGACCACCAGTGCCGATTGCTGCGGTATTGTGCCGCTACCCAAGAAAGACTACCCGGGACTGAAATTGCGCCCACATCTGTTTCTTGATTGACCAAGTCAAGTGTCCGCAGCAAAGGAGTGAGTAAGGAATCGTTCGCTTCGAATTGTGACATGAAGTGCATGTGATCCATAATCAAAGCGGATCCATTGAAGTCAAAATAGTCCCAAAACATGTTGGATTTCCACCAATTGGGTTCATCTCCCGTAATCTGATCATCATCTGCTCGGATAGAAGGAGGCAGGATGCCTGGCGGTTTTCCTTTTACCTGAGATTGCGCGTGTCTCAGCCAAGCCCTGGCCCATTCTGTCAGTAGACCACGAACATATGTATCGTCAGGATAGCGAAAAAGGTAGTAGCGTAGGACTTTCATCGCACGTGCATTGTAATCTACATCACGATTTCTAGGCGGACGCTCATCCATTGATGTGCTGCTATACCATGCACCTTTAAAGAGTCGATCCCCAGAAGCAGTTTGTGCTGACCAAAGTGTATCAAAATGGTGAGCTAAGTGTAGTGCCCGCTGATGGATTGCCGTGTCTTCGCTTATGAGCATCATGAGGGGCTCCGTATCACTGATGAACTCAGAAGCATGCTCGACATCTGAAACATTTCTAGCATAGCCCTGGTAGATATGGTTGCTGTGCCACACACCCTGAAAGAGCCTAGACCAGCCTTCAATGGCTAGGGAGTCTCCGGTGTATACCAGGGGTCCCCAAAACCTAAGTGCCTCCACATCGTCGCCTAGCTTGCCACCAAACTCGCCGTTGAGTTCTTGCCGTTGCGTTACCCAATAGGAAACGAGCTTGCGCAGTTGCGTCATGGCCGTTTGTTGCCATTTCGCCCACTCCGGTGCGGCACTTGAATCGATGGAGGGCTTGGAGTAGAAGAGCTTCCCGGCATACATCTGCAAAATGGTGTCATCAGGGTAGCGTTTGAGTAGTTCTCTAAATCCTTTCTGCGCCGTCCTACTTTCCGCTGGGCTCTCATACTCCAGGTCCAGATGATAGAGCACCTTGCTCTGCAGCCAACATGCTCGCTCAAAGAGTGGGTGATTTTGATCCTCTACCAGGGGGTCAAGCAACATGGCAATCTGTTGGGATCGCTGAATAAGCGTCAATCCATCTTGTTTTCGTGCCCATTCATATCCACTCTTGGCAAATAGAGCTTCTGCTCTGACCAGATAAGATAGTTCATGGATAAAGTGCTCCGGGACGGCATATGCTGGATCTTGAAGTAAGTCTTCGATAATTTCGAGTCCTTGTGCATGATTTTGATAACGACCCGCCTCCTGCAAGAGATCCATTCCATAGGGATCATACTGCTCTCGTGGGCGGTCTTTCCTCACTAGGTGGAGGGCCAGCAGTCTTACTTCATGATGGGGCCCTTTTAACATGATCTGCATGTTCCCCCCTTCATGGGACCATTCGTGACGCCAGATTCGAAATTGGGATTTTACCTTTTCGTACGGCTCAGCAGGTCGCTTAAATACTTGAATTTGCGACTGAGTAAGTGCATCGTTGATGGTCACTTGGGTTGTCAGGGTGTCCTCGTATCCGGCATCCATGTGGAGGTACACGACGTAGGATCCCGCTGGGGGAGAGATGCGGAAGTGAAGTACGCTATCCTGTACTCCGGTTCTTTCTTCAGCTTTTCGGAAGGAATAGCGATCACTCCAAATAAGGGAGTTGTTGGGGGAATCTATCCAGGTAAACCCCAAGCAAGTTTCGCAAGCCACGTGATCGGGTAGTCCTTCCTTCCCCGTTTGGTTTCCAAAATCGA
Source organism: Saprospiraceae bacterium (assembly GCA_019634275.1). Lineage (GTDB taxonomy): Bacteria > Bacteroidota > Bacteroidia > Chitinophagales > Saprospiraceae > CAJQNM01. Next base: position 4,025 of record JAHQVP010000102.1, on the reverse strand, counting down.
AAAGGAAGGACTGGGCACGGAGGTCAGTACAATCCACAACCAGAAATAGCAGCGTCAGAAATCGCAGGAATTGCATTCCTCAAATTACAATAACAAAGGGATGTCGGGCAGGTCCGTGATTTGCGGTCCACGACAAATTTGTATCCTATGTTCCTATTGTTTGGTCCTAATTACGATGACACCATTGGCACCTCGAGCGCCATACATTCCTATGTCACCAGGATTGCTTAAAACATCGATGGAGGCTACATCATGCATGGAGACCATCGTATAAAGTGACGCATAGCTCCCTGAAATTTGTTGACCATTGAGCACAAAGAGCGGCTCGATCCCAGTATTTAGGGTTTGGGCACCTCGAACTACCACCGTGGCATTTTGCCCCTGACCGCTAACGGTTAACCCTGGCAGTTGTTGAAGATGTGACATAAGATCCATGACCCGATTAATGGTTCTGACAGTTTGCGCATTGTGAGCGGAAGAATAAGCAGCGTTTGCAGGACCACAACCGGCCAACACTATTGTAAGGAGTATTAGAAATATTATGCCTTGAGGTAGTGCAGTCATCGATGGATTTATATCATCGCAAAGTTACCAATTCCCTTTTCAGATTTACCGCACCGGACCTCTTTAGTAGACTAAAGTCACAATTTCCGCATACACAAAATAGGAAACCCATCATGCTTGTTACCCGAACCATTGCAATTATACTGTGAATTTTGATCCTGAATCAGTATATTATTAATCAATACTCGCAAAAAACAAAATATATTATGGGTGATCAATATGTATCGGATTACATGACTCGAAACCTCATCACCTTCACCCCAGAGACTCCCATTGACGATGCCATTGCCACCATTTTGAAGCATCGGATATCAGGTGCTCCTGTCGTCGATGATCTCGGTAAGTTGGTTGGCATGCTTTCAGAAACGGATTGCATTAAGACGCTGATGGATGGTCCCTACAACAACTTGCCTGGAGGCAATGGGATGGTATCCAATTACATGACTCGAAACGTCACCACCATCGGATCCAATGAGACTATTCTTGATCTTGCGTACAAATTTCTCAATAGCGCATTTCGCAGATTCCCAGTAGTCGATAAGGGAAGATTGGTAGGGCAAATCAGTCGAAGCGACATTCTCAAAGTGATCCTCAAGCACAAGCCCAAACTGGCCCATTCGCCTTCATCCTGGAGAGGACGAGAGCCAAAAGATAAGGGCGCTTAGTAAAACAATTTTTTTCATCACAGCCGATCAAGAGTTTGGGGTGCTCTGAGCAGCAAAGCAGAGGCATCGTTTCGTGCTACAACATAGCATCTTTGGTCTCTGATCGTGATGGATGACGATCTTCGTGACTGACCTGTAATATCAAGGCCAGGGAGCTTGGACACGGACATGGATAGGTCCGATCCAATCTTGATTAGATGTCCATAGCTGGCATCGTACCGTCCCATTTCGATGTTGTTTTCGTAGAAATTTCCCAAGGCCAACCAGCTTGTTTCATTATCATTTGCGGACACGGGGACGAAGGCATGCAAGGGAGCGAATTGTCCTTCCTTTGGAAAGCTACTCCATCTGAAGGACCCCTCCTCATTGACTAAGATTCCGCTCTCCATCTGATTGACCTCAAAGATTGTAGTCTCACTTAAAATGGAAGGATCAACGAGGTCACTGAGTTCTGCCGAGGCAAAGTCTTTGGCATAGAGAAACTTCTTCCGAAGTCCTGGCAGTTGCTTAATTACCTCGGCATGATTGGGGAAGAGTGTCTCATGTCCATTCAGAAAGTATGTGAGTAGCTGTTCATCCTGTCCATTTTGGTCAACATCCCCTACATAGAGTCTTAGTGGTTCTTCGTTGGTGGGTTTAAGGCGGGTATTGAGACCGGTATTTCCAGCGATCAGATCAAGATCTCCATCTTGGTCCAGATCAAACGGTACCAAAGTATTCCACCAACCCTTCTGATCGCCTAAAGTCTCCAATTCAAATTGTCCTGCACCTGAGTTCGTAAGGAGTAGAGGAGGCATCCACTCCGCAGCCAACAGTATATCCTCATCGCCATCCTGATCAAAATCAACTGCTCGTCCAGAGCGCACCAGTCCTATCTGGCCTTCCAGAGGGAGCTGACTCTGAGCCATTCGAAAGGTGCCATCTTGATTGTTGATCCAGAGAGTGGAAGTTGGAATGGTACCGTAGGAAGAGGTGACTGCCCGTCCTGCCAGGAAAAAATCTGGATAGGCGTCAGCATTTGCATGTACGGGAATCACGGCTGCTGCAGTAACGTATGCACCAACAAATGGGTCAAAACGTTGCAATCTGCCCTGTCCAATATTTTGATAAGCCCGTTGGGATAGCGCTTCGCTGGTGCCTCGGTATTCGTTTCCCCCGCTGGCGATAAAAAGGTCAAGATCTCCATCCAGATCGAAGTCGACTATGCAGGCATCGACGTCCTCAAAAAGAGCATCCTCATCAAACAAGGATGATTGCCAACTGGAAAAATGGCCGGAAAAATCTTGTACAAAAAGGCGGCTTGATCTTCTCTTGCTGCTGCCAAGAAAAATGTCATCAAGTCCATCCCCGTTGACGTCTCCAATGGCCAGAGCAGGACCTTCCCGAGAGACCATAAAAGGCATCAGCGGCTCTCGGTTGAATTCGACAAAGGGATTCTCTTCGTGATCGAAAAGAAGACCAACATCTGTCGAAATCTCTTGCCATGGCGGGGCAGATGTCATCGATGCCGTGATACCGATGGAGTCGGGTCGGTAGGAAATCAACTGCGTTTTGTTCAATACCAAATCGACACTCTGGGTTTGACCATTTGGCCAAAGTACTTCAGCGTTAGTGGGCTTATCTGCTCCCAGTCCGATGTGTAAACCATTGTGACTGGATGACAAGTAACCTCTCGTGGGATAGTACTCAAACTTACGCGTGGTTTCTCCGATAGAGAGTTTTATGGTAGTTCCGATACCGTCGCGATTTCCGACCGGTCCAGCAAATGTCAATTTCAGATAGTTCTCCTCCGCATGGTTGACTACAGCCGGATCTGTGGTGCACGCGTGGTTTAAGTAGATCGAAGGAGCATCCTGGATATTGTTGGTAATGATATCGAGGTCTCCATCGCCTTCAAGATCTATGAGGACAGTTCCCGAAGAATACGTCGGTCTGGATCCTGGTAAATCTTGAGAAATATCTGTAAATGATAGAGATCCGTCATTGATGAAAAGGGGATTGATCAGTTTTATTTCTGGCATCTTCTGGATCAGCTGCAATTCAGCATCAGTAATTAAATTGTTTTCCAGCTTGTACTGAATATTTTCGTCACCGGTCTGAAAGTTGATGTAGTCTATGTCATTCATACGGCGTGGTATGCCATTGCTGATGAATATATCCGCTCTGCCATCGTGATTGAAATCACCGAACTGCGGACTCCAAGACCAATCCGTGGCATAGATTCCGGCCAGGCAGGCTATTTCGCTAAAAGTGCCATTGCCTCGATTGAGTTGCAGATTATTTCGAGCATATTGATGTTGGTATCCGTGACCTATTTTAAATTGAAAGACATCAAACCCATCCTCGCCCAGTGAGGACTTTAGAATATAGCGGTCACTAGGAAGCATGTCGAGCGTGAGGATGTCTTGCCAACCGTCATTGTTGATGTCGGCAACATCAACTCCCATACTAAATCTGCTAGTGTGCTGAAATTGCAACGTTGCTTCCTCGGAAAACCCTCCATGCTGGTCATTTATATAGAGGTAGTCGTTTTCGTGAAAGTCGTTGGAGATAAAGAGGTCGGGCCAGCCATCGAGGTTGATGTCGGCGACGCTTACGTCGAGACCATAGCCCAGACGGCCAGCGTTGAGGCCTGCGGCCTTGCTCACATCGACGAAGCTTCCACCTTCATTGCGGAACAGCCGATCGGCAGATGCGCTGTCGCGCTGGGCCAGCGCTTTGGCGCGCGGTTCGTAGTTGGTGGGATTATGCACCGTGTGCTGCAACAAAAACATGTCCAGGTCACCGTCCTGATCG
>JAHQVP010000101.1 GCA_019634275.1 Saprospiraceae bacterium | reverse complement strand
GGAGTGGCAGACGAAAATGAAATGTTGCTGTTCTCGAAAAGATTTGCCGCTGAATTCAACCCCCAAAATAATTTTATCGCGGTTATGGTATGTGGAGAAGCTGATCGGGCTTGTCCGATTGTGCCTGGTGCATTCGCTCGAGTGTCTCTTCCATACGAAGATCCGAAAGCTGCCGATAATACCCCGGCCGAGGGGAGGTCATATGATGATAAGGTTCGGGAAATCGGGCGAGAGATCCTCTTTATGGTGAAGTGCTTGAAGGATCGAGAAGCGTTTTAGGAAGCATTTGTCTTGAGAAGAAGGGAATGGATCAATCAGACATTAAGGGGCGCTCTGATATTGAATTCTTGATTAGAGATTTTTATGATCATCTACTGGCCATTCCAACATTTGCTCATGTCTTTTTGGAAGTGGCAGAAATCCAGATTGAAGAGCATCTTGAGGTATTGATTGATTTTTGGGAGAGTGTGCTGTTCGGCACAGGAAAGTACAGGCGAAATGCCATGCTGATCCACATGAATCTGCATATGCAGCATCCTTTGGAACCGGAACTCTTCGAGGGTTGGCTGCAGCAGTTTGGTGAGGCAGTTGACCGCAATTTTGATGGTCAAAATGCCAAAAACATTAAGGTGCGGGCCCGGTCCATCGCGGCCATGATGCAGCTGAAGATTAGGAATTTAGATCAGGATCACTTGGAATTGGGAGGATAAACATAGCTACGGTGTAGGATGCATTTGGATCCTCGTATGTGGCTTCTGCACACCAATCAGAATTGGTATCTTCCACTGGGAACAATCGGTGATGTTGTCTCCTTAGCTCCTCTCGACAGAACTAAAATCATGTATCATGCATCGGGTGTATCTCTGTTTAATTCTCTTCTGTGTTTCAGCTTGTGCTCAATCGCATAATCAAGCAGGGTGGAAGAAAGTGTTTCAGAACGATGAGACGGGAAAAGCAGTTTATGGCGATAAACTAGAATTGATTGCAGCCGTCAGGATGGGGTATCCGGTCCGAATCGGCTGGGGCAGCAATCGCATCGAGCATGTCGCAGAAGCTGAGTTTCTCTCGATTTTTGAAGGGGAGGTGTTTGGGCAAATTGAGACCATCATTGGGCAGGCCCCACGCATCGATCAGGACAGCGTGAAGATCAGATTTCGACAAGAAAATCACTGGACTAAAATTGCCGGAACCAATGGATATACCACGGCCATCATGTCACACTATTTGCAGGATAGCATAGTTGGAGGAGGGGTCGATCGCTACGCTGCGACCACCTGGTATGTATGCTACCCACAAGATCATAGCGAGATCTCCCCCAGACCGCTATGGCGAGAAGGCTCTCCTAATTGGGAGGAGTGGATGCAAGAAAATTAAGCGCGATGCAATAGTCAGTGGATGTTGTTTTTGCAGCGTAGTATCGGACACGATCTCCTCGCTTCCGAAATGGCAAGATATTCTATCTTCATACAAAATGCCTCGAAAGGCTGACATCAATAATCTTCTCAACCATGGAATTGTTTGACCTGAGTGATAAGGTAGCCATTGTCACTGGTGGCAATGGAGGCATCGGATTGGCTTATGCCAAGGGGCTGGTGAAGGCTGGCGCTCAGGTGGCCATTTGGGGAAGAAACAAGCGCAAAAACAACCAGGCCGTAGAAGCACTGACTGCTTTGGGTGGGGATGCGATTGCTTTTGCCGCAGATCTAACCAGGCGAGACGAAGCCCTTGATGCTTTTCAAGCCACTGTGGACCACTACCAGAAAGTAGACATTTGCTTTGCCAATGCAGGTGGCGTGGGTCGATCAGGGAGGCTGCACCAACTGACGTCCGAAGAGTGGCAGGCGGTTCTTGATCTCAACCTAAACAGCGTGGTACACACGTACCAGCCGGTATTGCAACATTTGCTAGATCGAGGAGCTCCCGGAAAGCTCATTGTCACATCATCTATTGCGGCGTTGGTAGGTGCAGGATTCGCATCGGGATATGCCGCCACCAAGGCAGCAGTCTTGGGATTGACGCGTGCTCTGGCGGTGGAGTATGGACGCAAAGGCATTCAAGTGAATGCGATCCTTCCGGGATACATAGAAACCGAACTGACATCAAATGCTACCGATGTCTTTCGTGAGGCCATGTTGCGAAGATCATGCAGCGGGAAATATGGAACCTTGGAGCAGATGGAAGGCATTGCCGTTTTCCTCGCTTCGGCAAGCAGTGATTTTATGACGGGGCAAAGCATTGTACTGGATGGTGGTAATACCATTTACCCCCTGTGATGGCCAGGCAGTAAGTACATAGTGCGAACAGAGGCAACAAGCCATAGGAATCACTTAGTTCTCGAAAATTGAGAAAATGGCTCGGTGATCAGAGTTAAAGAATCCTCCCTCAGGATCTTCAAGGACGATCTTAGAAAAGGTGCTTTTGAGGTCGCCACCCTTGAAATAGACGTAGTCTATCCGATCTGAAATGATGTCATCATTCAAGAAGCCCCATGTTCCTTCCAGTGTTTTGGTTGGATCAGGATGGGCAGCTCGGAACGAATCTTTATATCCGTGATCCAGCATTCGTTTACTGACCGGCCACTCCACTATTTTTCCGTAGTGATGGGCGGCAGTGCTGGGACCCCAATCTAAATGCGATCCAGAATTAAAATCACCACCCATAATGATGGGCATGTCCGGATCAAGGGGAAGAGAATCAAGAGCGCTCAGGATTGAGGTGACTTCACTCAGCCGAGTATCCGATTCGTTGGCAATCAGAGCATCAGGCGACAGCGTCTTAATGTCCTGAAAGAAATCAGGCAGGTAGTGGAGCCAAACATTGACAAAGAGCATCGGGGTTCCGCTGACATCGATGATGGCTGCATGGGAATGGAAAGGCTTGAAAATCTCTATGCTGTCCAGTATCGGGAATTTACTGTGAATCGAGAGGTTTGAGCTTCCCCTTGTGGAGTAAGGATAGCCCGCGGCTCTGGCGATATCCATTCCACAACAATATGTTTCCTGCATCAACACTACATCAGCACCCGCCTCTTGCAGTACTTTCGTGACGTTGACTGTATTAGAGGAGTCCTTTTCAAATCCATCGGTCTGACTGCCATGAAGTCCACCATGCCAGATGTTCCAGGACATCACACTAAAGGAGTGGGAGGGAGGCGGCTCCGAAGAGCAGTTCAACAACAGACTCCCTCCGACCAAGAGCAGAAAGAAATTCTGTATCAAGGTGCGGACGTTTCGAGTAGGCGATTTATCCATGGCTTATCTTTTCATGTATGCCTCATCGAAGTTAAACAGCGTGTTAGCGACCATTGCCAGGGCTGCTGTTTTAGGTTCTAGCCGTTTGACGTCGATTGGATGCTCGCCCACCGCCAGCAACTCTTTGGTGGCGTATTCAGTGTGCTCAAATTTTTGTGTTGCTTCTACAAACAACTGCATCAACAGCTGAGACTCCTCCTGCCGTGGAGCCCTCCCGCAGACGAGTCGAAAGCCATGATGCAATTGCGCAGAAAGGGTTTCCCCTCCTTCCTCCTGCATCCGTTCGGCCAGCACCCTCGCTGCCTCCACAAACTGTGGATCGTTGAGCAATACCAGTGACTGCAGTGGACTCGACGTATTTTCCCGTTTTACAACACAGATGCTTCTGCTTGGAACATCAAAGGTCGTCATGGCGGGATGAGGTGAAGTGCGTCGGATAAACGTATACATGCTCCTTCGGTACAGATCAGCTCCTGAATCGGTCTCATAGCTGTTGAGGAATCCAGAAAATTCGTTCTTTTCTTCCCAAAGTCCGTGCGGCTGATAGGGTTTGACGCTTGGCCCTCCCACCTTTTTAGAAAGTAGTCCACTTACGGCTAAAGCATGGTCTCGAATCATTTCGCCCGGCAGGCGATGGCTCGGACCCCGGGCCAGGAATATGTTCTCAGGATCTTTTTCGTAAACATCAGGGGACACAACAGATTCCTGTCGATAGGTGGCCGACATCAACATGAGTTTAAGAAGTTTACGAAGATCCCAATTCATGGCCTCAAATTCGCAGGCCAGCCAATCGAGTAGGGCAGGATGACTAGGCAAAGACCCCTGACTGCCAAAGTCGTGCGGCGTATCCACCAGACCTCTCCCAAATAGCATTTGCCAATAACGATTTACGGCCACTCGAGCAGTCAGCGGATGATCGTCGTGAAAGAGCCATTGTGCCAATCCCAGTCGATTTGGCGGATAGTCATCGGGAAAAGGAAGGATGTCTTTGGGAGTGGCGGGATAAACGCGCTCACCCAATGCATCGTATTGGCCACGTTCCAACACATGGGTCGGCCGTGGTGGAGACATTTCTTCCATGACCATGGCTTCCTGCACCTCATTCAATAAACGGGCCCGCTGGGTCCGGAGTGCCAGGAGGGAATCCTGCTGAACCCCATACTGAGGATCTAAGTATTTGAGATGATAGGCGAGCTTCATTTCATTGCTGAGCTCGAAATCCTCGTTGGGAATCTGTTTTTTGAGGAGCTGCACCATTTCTCCGGACGTGAGGCAATCATGAAAAAGCTGGATATGATCAAAAGCACCTACGAAGATGCCGTCGTCCGTGTCTTCGTATAAATACTTGATGCCCGCACCTAAGGATACCGGTTTTTCTCTATGGACAATATAATTTCGATTTTTAGTAGGGATGATCGTCTTGTATAGCCGATCTCTCCGTACTGTCTTTGACAGCTCGTTGCCATTGAGGTACAGCGTTATCCCCTCCGCGGAGGCGGAACCGTCGTAAGTAAAGGCCAGATGCATCCATTTTTCTGTGGGTACCGTGGTGTCACTGTACACGTCAATCAAATTGTGTGACAGGTTGTGGACCATTCGCAACGATGGACGATTAAGAGTGTCTAGGTACATCATCCAGCCTCGCCATCCTGAGTTCTTTTCGCCAATATTGCCGATCACACTTTGAAACTTCCCTTCCTCTTCTGTGTTTATCCAACATGCAGCCGTAAAGGGCTCTTGCACGTCAAAATGTCGGACGCCTGCGAGTCGAATGCCGTCAAAGTCATGGTCGATGCGAATGCCGTTTCCCACCTTGCCTTCTACGATTTCGTATTCTCCATAGACTGTGGATTTTCGGTTTTGGTCGAGAACGAGCATCTTTCTTCCGCGGCTATCAACCGCCGTGCTGACGTCATCCAGCGGGAACAGATAATCGGGTTGAGGCGGGTGCATTTGAGTTGAGTTCAATGCGAGGTAATCTTTGATCCCCCGTACTTTTTCTCTGCGCAAACGTTGGCCTTTTTCGAGAGATTCGATTTTTCTGCTTAGGGTGGTCAGATCATCTTCGGTAGTTGGATCGGGCAAGAGCAACATGGGGCCAAAGTTCTTGTCGTTTCCAGTCATGCCTAACTCGGGGATGTTATTGAAGAAGGCTGACATCTCATAGAACTCTTTTTGAGATATCGGATCAAACTTATGATCGTGACATGCGGCACACTCTATGGTCATGCCCATGAGTGCCGTGGCGGTGGTATTGGTGCGATCTGCCACATACTGCAACCGAAACTCCTCACTGACGATGCCCAGTTCTGTGTTAAAGGTATGATTGCGATGGAATCCCGTCGCTAACTTCTGATCACGAGTGGCCTCAGGCAGCATGTCTCCGGCGAGTTGCCAGGTGATGAAATCTCGGTAATTAAGATTGTCCTGAAAGGCTCGGATGACCCAATCCCTCCAAGGCCATTGTTCTCTCATGCCATCTGCGTGCAGACCATGCGAATCAGCATATCGTGCAACATCGAGCCATTCCAGGGTCATGCGTTCAGCGTAGGCATCGCTGTGCATCATTTGGTCTATCAAATCTTCATATGCCTGATCGGAAGGGTCATGCACAAATGAATCGACCTCATCGAGGGTAGGGGGAAGACCGCGAAGGTCAAAACTGAGTCGACGAATTAATCGCTCTCGACTTGCCTTGTGGGCTGGGGCAAGCCCATGTGGCTTGAGTTTAGCGTGGACAAAGTCATCAATTGGATTGTTTCGAGGCCATGAAGCGTCCGCACGCTCCGGGGGCTGGGAAGTTGTTGGCGGAATAAATGCCCAGTGTCTGCGCCACTCGGCCCCCTGAGCGATCCATCGGCCAATGAGGGCCTTTTCGTAGTCTGATAAGACCAAGCCTGATGTTGGGGGTGGCATCATCCGATCTGGTGCCTTGGCAATGATGCGTTGCCATGCTTCACTTTGCTTAAGGTTTTTGGGAAGCACCGCGGTACGTTTGGCTGATGATTCGAGATCGAGACGGAGATCAGCTTCTCTCTTGTTTGCATCCGGTCCGTGGCAAGAGTAACAGCGATCGGCTAAGATGGGTCGGATATGAAAGTTGTAATCTACTTTTGGAGGCAGTTTGGCTTCAAGCGCTTGCAATTCTACGGGCAGATCGTGCCCGCAGCCCATGATACCAAGCAGTATCATCACGTACAAGACGTCCATCAGACCATTGACAGTCGTCTTCGTCACGCCAATAGCTCTTTTACAACATGTCCATGTACATCGGTCAGTCGATACCGCCTGCCTTGAAACTTGAAGGTAAATTGTTCATGATCGATGCCTAGCAGGTGCATCAGGGTAGCCTGGAAGTCATGAACGTGTACAGGACTGGATGTGATGTTATAGCTAAAATCATCCGTGCCTCCATATCGGAGCCCAGGCTTTACTCCTCCTCCGGCCATCCATAGAGAAAAGCATTTGGGATGGTGGTCCCGGCCATAGCGGTCCGCACTTAGCGCTCCCTGAGAGTAGTTTGTCCTGCCAAATTCACCACCCCAAATGACCAAGGTATCCTTCAGCATGCCTCTTTGTTTTAGATCCATGACCAGCGCCGCGGACGCCTGATCCGTCTCCTTGCATTGGCGGCGGATGTTGTGTGGGAGATTGTCATGATGATCCCAGCCACGATGATACAGTTGGATGAAACGGACACCCTTTTCCGCGAGCCGCCTTGCTAAGAGGCAATTGGCGGCGTAGGTGCCTGGAATCCGGGAGTCCTCTCCATACAGATCGTAGATGTAATCTGGCTCCCCTGAGGTGTCTGTGATTTCAGGTACCGAGCGCTGCATGCGAAACGCCATCTCATACTGCGCAATGCGGGATTCGATCTCGGGATCACCAAACCTTTCCATTTGTCCTTCCTGCAACTGACGTAGGATGTCAAGCTGACTGCGTCGATCTTCGCGCGTGATGCCGGGTGGATTGCTTAAATAGAGTACAGGATCCTTGCCGGATCGAAACTGCACCCCTTGATGCTTGGAGGGTAAGAAGCCATTGCCCCAAAGACGGGAATACAGGGGCTGCCCACCTTTGCCTTTGGTCAATAGTACGATGAATGCTGGTAAGTTCTCATTCTCGCTTCCGAGACCATAGTCAATCCAGGATCCAATAGCTGGCCTGCCGGGAAACTGAGAACCGGTTTGAATGAAAGTGGCAGCGGGATCATGATTGATGGCTTCTGTATACATCGAGTGCACAAAACATAGCTCATCAACAATCTTTGCCTGATGAGGCAGGAGTTCGCTCATCCAGTGGCCGGACGCACCATACTGTTTGAAGTCAAACATACTGCCTGCGAGGGGAAAGGAAGTTTGACCTGCCGTCATGCCGGTAAGACGTTGACCCCCTCGTACAGAATCCGGAAGTTCTTCGCCATGCATCTGCCGAAGCAGAGGTTTGTGGTCAAAAAGATCCATCTGTGAGGGCGCTCCACTTTGGAACAAGTAGATGACCCGTTTTGCTTTAGGAGCAAAATGAGGCAACGCCTGTCCACGCGGATCGTTTGCTGCCATCAGTTCACCGGGAAGCAAGGAAGCGAGTCCCATGGCTCCGAATCCCATCGCACTCTTCGATAGAAATTCTCGACGGCTCTGAACGAATTGATAATTATTGCAATCGGCCACTGTATGCGGGTATTGGAATTCTGTGGAGAAGATACGGAATACTCCGGTTGCTTTTGCGGACACAGGGTCCTTCTCTCGCTAATCTTCATTGGCCATCAGCAGGAGCCCTCTCTGCAATGGAACTATCCCATGGCTGGATCAAAAGAACAGAACATGCCTATTTCCGAGCGATTCACATCATAACCATGACTCATGCGAATAAATTGCCGGTCCTCTCGAAATCCGAGCTCCACTAAGAGCTCGATCAGTGCTTCATGGTGATGGAAGACGTCCACGGAGATCGGAATATTCGATCTGCCTGCAAGATGGTTAAGGAGGTGAACTGCCGCCCCCACATGGGTGCTCACTATGGGTCCAATGTGATGGGTGAGATCGCCTTCCCTTTTCATGCCATACCCAATGACTTGATCGGACTGATACAGAACGAAGCCAACTCCTCTCCGCATGAAGTCTTTGATGATGGTTGCCCGTGCAATGCCGCAAGTGCGTCGATCAAACTCCAGGACCATGGAAAGGTGCTTTGATTGCATTTCTTCAATCCTCATATCAGAAGGTATGGTGAGCACCTGCTCCACTTGCCTCAGGAGGCCCTCTCGCTTGAATCGGATCAGGGTAGCATCTGCCGAGAATCCAAGCGTTTGGTAGAGTGACAGCCCCATCTTACTGGCATCCAATCGAAAAGCGGTAGGCTCATCTCGGTTCATCGCGGCCGCCATCAATCGACGTGCCAGACCTCGACGACGCCACTCGGGATGGACAAGCACCATCCCTATCCAAAAATATGCGTCATCCATCAAGAGGCTGGTTGCGGAGCCCACGATCCTATTTTGGTCTTCGATTGCCCAGTTGTTTTGGTCGTCCTGGGTTAAGAGAAATCGCCAGTCTTCCTGCGTCTGATTCCATCCTGCGATTCTGCTCAATTGCAAGGCTTGCTCCAAATCTTGATCTGTCAATGGTCTAAGGCGCAAAATTAGAGGGGATGTTTTTTCAAGAAGTTGGTCACAAATTCATCGTCATTGAGGTGTGGATATTCTTGGTAGACCCGATCGATTTCTTCACGCTGGCCGGGACTGAGTCCTTCTTGAGGATCTAGGCACCATGTACCTTCCAGGAGGCCTTGCCTGCGCAAGACCTCGTGCAGGCCGGCAATGCACCCAGCGAAATTGTGCTTGGCATCGAAAAAAGCCGCATTACTGTCGGTAATCATCTGGGCCTCAGATAGGAAGTGCTCCGGTACGACGGATGAGGTGCTTTCCCGTATTTCCTTTACTTGTTTCAATAGGGCAACGGCTTTTTCGGTCCACACAGCCCAGTGACCCAGGAGTCCTCCTACAATCCGCTTTGAGCAGGTGCCGCGATCGGTTTTGATCTGATAGGTAGTGAGCAAATCCATTAGTATGTTATCGTCATTGCCGGTGTACAAAGCGATCTCTTCAGCACGCGAGGAGAGACAGATACCCCGTATGACATCCAACGTCTGGTAGCGATTAAATGGGGCGATTTTCACGCCGACAAGATTTTCAATACCGGCCAGTTGCTGCCAAAACGATTGGGAAAGAACGCGCCCTCCGACAGCCGGTTGAAGGTAGAAACCCATAATGGGCATTACTTCTGCGATGGAGCAAGCCCTTTCCAGCAGATCTGCCTCATCGTATCCATCCAATTGATTGGTCCCGATAAGTGCAATGTCGTACCCCAGAGAAGCGGCAAGTTGAGCTTCCTGTACTGCTTGTGTTGTCGGCCCCGTCACTCCAGCAATCTTGAGGATGGAGGCTGACAGGCCCTCTTCTTCAATCGTTTCAGCTGTGATGGCTAAAACGGGCTTAAGAAGATCATATTTGGGTGTCCGTATGGCAAATTGTGTGGTATGAACCGCCACGGCAATACCTCCGGCTCCTGCATTCAGATAGTATTGAGTGAGGCGTTTTTGCCTCGCGCGATCCAGTGTTCGATCGGAGTGGAGTGCCAGCGGGTGAGCTGGAATGACGGTGCCATCGTGCAGTTTGTTTGTCTTGAGTTCCGATAACATGCGCATAGGCTAAAATTTTCCCGTTCGTTCCTGAAAGTGGGTGGGCTTGTTTAGTCGCATGCCTCCACTCGCAATCCACTCAGCAGACCACTCGATCATCTCCTCTGCAGAAATTCTTGGTTCACCAAGCAGCATGCGGGCCCTACTCGAATCGCTTAGCAGTGCCGTTGGTTGCTCTTTCCCAGAAAAGCGGATCGGTCGGTCAAATTGTCGTGCAAACGCTTCTGCGATAAACCGAACAGAAAGCGTTTCAGGACCCGTAATGTTTAGAATAGTTGGGGGTACATCACAGTACTCTAAACATTGGATGGCATAGGCATTGGCGTCGCCTTGCCATATAAAATTGACGTAGCCCATCGCGAGGTCTACAGGTTGCCCGGTCCAAACTGCGTGTCCAATATCGGTGAGTACTCCGTAGCGTAGATCCAACGCATAGTTCAGTCTGAAGAGCAGCATCCTGGTCTTGTTGGTTTTAGAAAAATGCGTAAAGATTCTTTCTCTGCCGAGACAGGACTGGGCGTACTCTCCAATGGGAGCCGGGGGAGTGAGTTCCGTGGCGCCGGGCCCCGCTGTGGGCATAAGAGGATATACATTGCCAGTGGAAAAAGCCACAATGCGGGATCCGGAGAACGTTTCAGCGATGCGTCCAGGAAGATAGGCATTCATGGCCCACGTCAGCGATTGATTCGCCATGCTCCCAAATTTCAATCCGGCGAGGTAGAGTACGTTCTCGACCTTTGGCAGGCGTTGTAAAAAGGATTCATCCAACAGATCACCTTGCAGGAGCGTGGTTCGGAACCCTTCGCAGGATTCTTGGGTCAGGGGATCCGAAAAACGGGATACTGCATAAATCTGCTTGGAGATCTTATGATGCTCTAAGGTGCGTTGCAATAGTTTAATCAGGCTTGGCCCCATTTTACCACCGGCGCCAAGGATCATGATGTCTCCTTCAAGCCTTTTGAGACTCTGTACCAGCGAGGGAGATGGTGTAGTCAGTTCATGTAGTCTTTGTTCTTCGTTCATCTCATGGCAGGAATATGTTCTCAAAATTGCGTGCGGCGAGAACCAGAAGCGCCAACAGTCCCAGAGCAAGCACCAATTTTCCCCAGATGGATCGGCCTTGCAGGATTCCAGTGTAGAAGCCAAGAACCAAGAGGACAATAGCCGCCAACGGGGCTATGAAGATAGTGACTGCCTGCGCAAAAATGATCAGACGCAGGGGTGCCTGACCCAGGAGCACGGCAATCACCACTCCAACGATGATGATCAGTGCAATGAAGGCCCTCACTGATCGATCATCCAGGGACTTGCCCATGCCCAGACCGTCTGCCAGTAGCCCTCCACCAATAGTGGCATTCCCCAGCATGGAGGAAAAGGAAGCGCCTAAAAATCCCAACATAAAGACCCTGGCTGAAAAGGATCCAAACAGAGGTTCGATGGCTTTTGCATAATCGGCTGGAGTGTTGATTACCATTGCTTGGTCATGAAGGGTAGCTCCGGCACAGACCATGACCAAGGCAGCTATGGTGCCCAGTATGATAATACCGGTGGTCGCTTCTGATGTTGCCATGGGTATGTCTGAAGATTTCCATCCTTTCTCTCTCACCAGGTAAGCTTGATAAAATGCAGCAACGACCGAAAAGCTCGTTGCAAGGAGTGCAGTCAGTAGCACTTCTGATCCAGTAGGCACCTTGGGAATAAGCCCCTTGACGATTTCTAATGCATTGGGCGCGGTGTACATGACGGTCAATAGAAAAGACAAAATCATCAGTGCGACCATGCTCAGCATGATCTTTTCGAGGATCGCATAAAACCGTTTAAATAAGAGCAGCCCTAATGCCAACAGGCCACCGGCAATGGCCAATGCGTCCTGGTGGTAACCGGTCAAGGCCGAGAGTGACAGTCCCATGCCAGTACTATTGCCGGCCTGGAAAGAGCAGGTGATGAAGAAGATGCCGATTCCGAGAATACCCGTTATCCATCTGCCGTATCGTCCCCGAAGCTCACCAAGTAAACTGCGATTTAATGTAAGTCCTATCCTTGCAGCCAGGCGTGTGTATGCAATCATAAAGAGAAGACTCACAACCAATACCCAAAGTGTCGAATAGCCAAACTGAGATCCGAGCTTTATGTTGATGACCAGGCTTCCGGGCCCGAAAATCAATGCTGCCGTGATCAAAGAAGGCCCAAGCTGATGCCAGCGTCGACTACGCATGCACTCGATATTTTTTCATCCTACAGAATTGTTCGGTCGGGTTAATGATGCCTGATGAGAAAGATACAAGGAATCCCAGTACGGATGTCTGTGATGCTATGTTTTAGGCAGGTCAAAGTGGACAGTAGTTGGCAAATAACCACTGTGCAAGGTGCGATCAACCGCAGCATCGCCTGTGATGCTGCCAAGACTTTCTGGATAGGTTTTTAAGGTGCTGGTGCCCGATGGAGCATTCTGAAAGTAAGTGAGAAATAGGCGTTTGATATCCGGAAGAAGACGTTTGGAGATCAGTATTTCGGTTTCTCTCATGCTGCCGATCGGCATGGTGTGAGAGACCCACCGATTGTTGCGATAAAAAGCATAAAGTTCTGACGAAAGGTCTATTTCATTTTCGTAGAACTCGTGGACTTCGGCAGCCAGATTGGAATCCGTAGAATTTCGCAAGAGGGGGTCGCGGAGCTTCCACTGAAATGTCGGCCGATCGAACTCATCCGATTGTTCCGCATTGGTACAGATCCAGCCGTCTGCAGATTTGATATAGCGGGCATCGCCTAGAGAAAAAGACACGTGCAGGACGTCAACTGCATCATCATGCTGGAGGTAGGCCGAAACCGAGGAGAAGAGGTTGGTGCGTATGGTGACATAGAAATTTTCCTGCGACTCCCTGATGACGATGTCTTCTGTCTGCACTATGGTATGCCAGAAAAGAGTGTCGGTGAGTTCACCAAAAGAGATGGAACCGTCGATACAGATTCCCTTGAATGTCATCTGTGCGTGCAGCGAGACATTCAATGCAAAGAGACCGGTAATCGCTAGGAGAAGTAGTCTTGCTTTCATAGCATAGTAACGCAAGAATTGGAGAGACTGATTCACCCGGGTTTAGAAGTTAGACAGCGTCTTGCGGCATCAAAGCTCTCAGGAGAGGTGAGATTCTTTTTCGTCCGAAGGGGTAAATTCGATGCCTCCATATTTTGGGGCATCGCCGATCTGCTCCAATGGGAGATTTAAAGTACCTGATAGAATTCGTGCTATGCAGGTGGACTCTTCGCCCATAGGCAATCCAACTAAGAAGCGTGGTACTGCATTGAAATCCCGAGAGTAGATAAGGACATTGAGCTTGCCAAGCTGTTCTTCAAGTCGACCTACGTGCTCAAAAGGACAGCTTATAGCATACGACGTCATGACATATCTAGTCTCCACCTGGGCGTTGTCCAGTGCCAGCTCCGCAGCCATTCGGTATGCACGAAGTAGGCCTGCTGCACCCAGTAGTTTGCCACCAAAGTAGCGCACGACAATGACCACCACAGATGTCAGATTACGGGCAATGAGCTGGTTTAAAATGGGTTTGCCTGCGGTACCAGAAGGCTCACCATCATCGGACATGCGGATGCTTTCGCCGTCATAGCCCAGCCGATAGGCAAAACAATGGTGCCGAGCCTTTGGATGTAGTTTTCGTGAGGCCGCCAGTAACATCGACACCTCCTCCACTTGCTGAATGGGCGTGGCCGTCGCTAAAAATTTAGAACCACGCTCTCGATAAAGCCCCTCGCTAGGTCCTGCCAGCGTTCGATAGCTTTTCATCCTTGGATGGTGGTTGACAAGAGAAAAATGGCGCCAACGGCCAGTGCCATGCCGATCAAGTTTTGTGGAGTGAGTTGCTCTCTAAACAATGCATAACCAAATATGGCTGAACACATAATCGTGCCCACACTGACCAGTGGTACCACCAGAGCCCCTCCCAGAGCACCCATGGCCAAGAGATAGAAATGAATGGAGAAGAAATTTGGGATTCCGAGGAGAATGCCTCCGATCACTTCTTTTCGGCCCATACGCAACGTTCCTTTAATCCCCTGCAATAGCAGGGGTAGGAGACCAAGACAGCCGGCAGTCCCGAACAAAAAGGAGGTAAAGTGATAGTCACCAGGGACGACCGTTTTGGTCCTCTCCAGATAGAAAAAAATGATGTCAATGATGCCGCTAAACAGAAAAGTGACCAGAGGCAACATCAATAATTTCCAGGTCCAGGCCACCGTTGACGGCTTTTTGCGGTCGGACCTGGTGATGAGATAGATCGCCAATAAGGCCAGGGCAATCCCAGTCCCTCGTGAGACCCCTAGAGCATCTCCAAAATATAGGACGGCAAAAATGACGGTGAAGATCAACGAGGTTTTCTGCATCAAAGAAGTGAAGTAGATGCCAAACTTTTGAGCAGTAAGCGCCAAGATGAAAAAGGCGGTGATAAAGAGCAACCCAATCAAGAGTGCAAATGGCAGCCAGGCTTCACTGTTCTCGAATGCAGCCAGCGGGAGTTTTCCGGCATAGACAGATCCTATACCAGCACAGACGAAGTAGTTGACCACAATGGCGGGCAGGTTATTGACGCCATAGCGATCAAACAGCCGGAAAATGATGATGAGCAAAACCGACAACAATACTGTAAGGATGAGAAAACCCATGCTGACTCTTGAGGGAGGCGAAGGTACAAAGTCGATGGACGTTAGTGTGATTTCAAACCCATTTACAATGCATTAACAATTGCAGACGCACGAAGGGTGGAGCTGGTCCGTTTCTTTAGCCAGGATTCCTATGCGATACATTTGGGGTACTGCGATTAAAGGATAAGTATATATTTGCAAAAAGCTAATATCAGGATGAACACCGATGCCCAATACGATGCGGTCATTGCATCTTGCCGTAGTCTATTTGAAAAGAAGATGCACGACTATGGCACGGCCTGGCGCATCCTGCGATTGGCTTCTGTGGTAGACCAGATTTACATCAAGGCCTGGCGGATCCGAACCCTGGAGTCAGAGCAAACGCAGTTTGTAGAAGATTCCATTCCTTCTGAATATGTGGGCATCTTAAATTATGCACTGATGGGCTTAATGCAGCTGCAGTTGGGACCCGCTGAAGACGTGGACATGGATGGCGAAGAAGTCATGACACTCTACATGCAACACGCAAAGGATTGTAAAGCCCTGATGCAACGTAAGAATCATGATTATGGAGAGGCCTGGAGACAAATGCAACCCTCCTCCTTTACCGACTTGATTTTGATGAAGATCCTGCGCATGCGCAGCATTGATGATCGAGATGGCGTGACGCTTGTATCGGAAGGCTTGGACGCCAACTTGCAAGACATCGTCAACTACGCAGTATTTGCACAAATCAAACTGGCTGAAGAAGCCAGAGAAAAAGAAATAGCATGACGCTTAGTACCCTTCTCCTTATGATCTCGGCGGTTGCCTTGATACTCACCCTGGTCATTGGTGCCGTTCTGAAGGGGCACAAAAGTTGGTTGTTGACCTATCTTCAGAATTTTTGCGGCGTGCTCTTTATTTTTTCGGGCGCAGTCAAAGCGATTGACCCCTTGGGTACGTCGTATAAGATGGGCCAGTACTTCGCTGAGTTTAAATCCACCTTTGCGGACACTTGGTTTTCATTCATCGCTCCAATATTCCCTTTTCTCACGGAGTATGCCAATCTTTTTTCCATCTCCATGATCATTTTCGAAATCATTCTGGGGGTGATGCTGGTCCTTGGATCTAGAGCCAAGTTGACCTCATGGGCATTCCTCATACTAGTAGCCTTTTTTACTTTTCTGACGGGCTTTACCTTCTTGACGGGGTATGTCCCTAATGATGTCAATTTTTTCCAATTCGGGAACTGGGCAGGCTATAACGAATTGCAAATGAAGGTGACCGACTGTGGGTGTTTTGGCGATTTTCTAAAGCTAAAGCCCAAAGTGTCCTTTCTAAAGGACTTGTTCCTTCTCGTACCAGCCATACTATTCGTTTTTAAGCACAAGGACATGCATGAGCTTGGTTCGGCAAAACTGCGCACGACCATCATTGCAGCGACCGTGGTCTTCCTCCTCTTCTACTGCGTGCGGAATACCTACTGGAACCTTCCTCAGACAGATTTCCGCCCATTTAGAGAAGGAGTGGATATGAGAGCGCAACGAGACATTGAGGATGCAGCACAGGCAGATGTAAAGATCATTGCCTTTAAACTGAAGAACAAACTAAATGGCAAGATTGTCGAACTGCCATATGAGCAGTACATGAGCGAATACAAAAACTATCCAAAAACGGATTGGGAAACCTTGGAGCAGGTAAAGACCAAACCTACCATTGAGCCCTCAAAGATTTCGGAGTTCGTCGTATATGACTTGGAAGGCAACGATGCCTCCGATGTCTTTATGGATTCCGACGGTCCATCCTTTATGATCGTTGTGGATAAGCTATATGAAGATGGGATCGCTCGAGAACCCTATACAGAGGAAGAAATGGTTGTGCGTCCCCTAGAAGAGGGGGGAGTTGATACCGTCATTAGACAGCGTCAGTTGGAGCGCGTTAGTGTGGATTGGGATGCTGCATACCTACAGCGTTTCACGGACGTTATCGCACCACTTGCAGCCGGTGCACAGGCAGATGGGATTCCAGTAAGAATCATCGTGGGCGGGGCGGATTCCGGTGTGATCAAGAGGTTAGAAATGGACAGTGGAATTAAGGGGGCCAACTGGTATTCCGCCGATGACATATTATTGAAGACGATCATCCGTTCCAATCCGGGGGTTGTCCTATACGATGGTGCTCAGATTGTCAAAAAATGGCATTATCGACATCTACCCGAGTATGCTGAAGTTAAGAACAGAACCCTGCGCTAGCCTTTGTCCATATTAGTAAAGTTTGTACTTTGTGGCCCGCCATCGCCCTTGGGCATTGGCATCACTTTTTAACCGAAAGAAAGTCTCTTTGAAGTGCTGAGTAGAAGGAATATAAGAATCAAGATTCTTCAAGTTTTATATATGATGAGAAGGGACAAAGATGTCTCTGCTCAGGAGGGTATGGCCTACTACCAGAAGTCACTTTCAAATTCTCAAGATCTGTATTTGTTTAACCTGTTGACCTTCTTGCGCGTCACCGAGTATGCAAAGGAAGATCTGGAACGGAAAAGCAGCAAGTACCTGCCCAAAGAAGAGGACACCAAGTTTACGGCCAAACTGTTCGAAAATGACTTGGTAGCGGCCATGCATAAGGAAAAGGAATTCTTCAAATTGACGAAGAAGAAGAAGTTGGACTCCTACTTGGATGAAGACAGCCTAAAGAAATATTACAAGGAATTTGCCGCCACCGAATCCTACAAGAAATACATTTACGAAGAAGAAGGAGAAGAGGCTGATCGAAAAGCCCTGCTCGCCCTCTTTCGGTTTCTGGCCAAGAATGATGGCTACCAGGAAGACATGGAGGATCGATTTGCTTCATGGGAAGACGATCGCTCGTTGGTCATCGGGGCTATGAAGAAGACCATCAAGTCGCTACCCGATAGTCCAGAGATGTATCGGACCTTCCGACCAGATTACGAAGCATCGGTCGAGTTTGGGGAGTTTATGCTCAACAAGTTGTTCGAGGTGGAGGGTGAGTTGGAGGCATTGATCGAGCCCGCTCTCGAAAACTGGAAGATGGATCGGGTGGCCGACATCGACATGATCTTGTTAAAGATGGCCATTTGCGAATTCTTGTATTGCGAGACGATTCCCACCAAAGTAACACTGAACGAATACGTTGAGCTGGCCAAGCTCTACAGTACGGACAAGAGTAAAGATTTTGTCAACGGCATCTTAGATAAGATGATGAAGAAGCTGGAGGGCGAAGGAAAAATTTCTAAAACAGGCAGAGGACTTACTGGATAGGCATGGAGCAAATAATCATACTCGACTTCGGATCCCAATACACGCAACTTATTGCCAGACGAGTACGAGAATTGAATGTATACTGTGAAATTCTGCCCTACCACACCTCTCTTGTACTGGACGATGCCGTCAAGGCCGTGATTCTTTCAGGAAGTCCATGTTCTGTGCGAGATGCCGATTCTCCTCGAATCGATTTTGAGGCGCTGCTAGGTAAAATTCCAGTGCTGGGTGTATGTTATGGTGCACAGCTCCTGGCAG
>JAHQVP010000100.1 GCA_019634275.1 Saprospiraceae bacterium | reverse complement strand
CACTGAATCGATCCTACTTATTGCACAACCTGAGTCAGCATAAGACCTTGCGAGAGAAGATGGCTCTGTTTCAAAAGTTGAGAAGTACGTTTATCCATCATGTGGAAAGATTGACTGAACCCGAAAAGCAAGCCGGTCGAGTTAGGCAGGAGCTGGAAAATTTAAGAAAGAAGGGTGTGGTTGAAGGTCTTTGGACTCAACTGCTCTTCTTGCTGGACTTTTGGCAAAAAGATGAATCTCCGGGATTTGAGAAGACCGATATGGCAATTGAGAAATCGGTTAGAGTAGCCATGAATCTAGTCGACACCGCACCTGTGGATAGCATACTGGATTTGGGTAAGTTTTTGTGGAAAGAACGCATGACTGCCAAATGAAGACTACAGATCATATTCCCGTTGGTAAAGTTAGAAGGGCTGGAAAAATATTGCCTACCGGCCTGAAGGTGGGTAAAAACTATCTGAAACACTATGGCGAAAAGATCGTGAATCCATCACTGGATCGCGAGACACTGGACGAATCGAATGCCTCAGATATCATCAAGGGATTGCAAGAACTTAAGGGAGGAGGCCTTAAAGTGGCCCAGATGTTAAGCATGGAGGAAAACCTGCTTCCTAAGGCCTATGTGGAGCAATTTTCGCTGGCTCAGTTTTCCGTTCCACCTCTCTCTGGACCCCTTGTTCGTCGGACCTTTCGCAAGCATCTGCAACATTCTCCTGATGAGATTTTTGACACTTTTGACTACAAGGCAAAATTTGCTGCCAGTATCGGCCAGGTGCACGAAGCTTGGCTAGATGGACATCGATACGCGGTTAAGATTCAATACCCAGGGGTTGCCGATTCTATTCAGTCAGATTTGGCGCTGCTCAAGCCAATGGCAGGAAGAATTCTCAGGATGAACATGAAGGATGCCCAGCAGTACTTCGATGAAGTCGAGGATAAGCTACTGGAAGAGACCGACTATGTATTGGAGCTGGATCAGAGCCAGGAATTGACCGCACATGGTCGCACACATTCAGATCTGGTTTTCCCCAATTACTACCCGGAACTCTCATCTTCCAGAATCCTAACTATGGATTGGATAGAAGGCATTCATCTACCGGAATTTATGGCGGCCACCCCCACGCAGTCGACTTGTAATCGACTGGCGCAGGATTTGTGGGATTTCTATATGTATCAGATACATGTTTTACGGAAAGTACATGCCGATCCGCATCCCGGGAATCTTCTTGTAACACCTGATAGTCGACTTGCCTTGATTGATTTCGGATGCATCAAGAGCATCCCGGAGGATTTCTATGGCCCTTACTTTACACTGCAAGATCCAGCCGTCCGCAAGGACCAATCCCTGCTGGAACAAAGTCTGCTCGAACTCGAAATCCTAAAGGAGGATGACGATCCAGAGGAAGCTGCATACTTTATCAATCTTTTTGGAGAGATCTTGGACCAGTTCCTTTTGCCTTTCGAATCCGAATCGTTTGACTTTTCTGATTCCTCTTACTTTGCAAAACTTTCGGAGATGGGGGAGAAGCTAAGCCGGCAAACCTTGAAGTATCGCTACAATCCCAATCGCGGATCACGCCATTTTATCTACATGAACAGGACCTTTTTTGGACTATACCACCTGATGCATCAGTTGAAGGCCGAAATCAAGGTAGATGCGGGTATTTTGGCCACCTCCAGTTAAGGCCCAACCGCTGCAATGGTCCCATGTTGATCTTAAATGGGTTGATTTTGATGCCACCGTGCAGCGTCACTACATAATTCGGTCGTTGCCTGATTCAGGGATTCAGTGTTGGAATGGCAAATGCGAGTATCTAAGATTTTTTTCCGAACTTTTCATACGTGAAAAAGTCTAAGCTCTCTCGGGTCAGCGTAGTAGCCTGCATGATGTTGATGTTTGCCGGGTGTTCCATCCTTGGCGAGCCCAAACCTACCGGAGGATATTGGAAGAATACAAGTGGTGAACAAATTGCCATTTTGCCTTTTGTCGTCCATTCCTTGACAGATACACCTTTGCCAGAGGAAAATACGGTGGAAAAACTTCGTGAAGCCGACCGGGGGACAGGAATACTCCTTCAGCGAGATTTCTATCGATATTGTCTTCGTCATATGAACAAGTTCCAATATGCTACCTCCTTCATCCAAGATCCAAATGACACCAACGCCAAGTTGCGATCTCAGGGAGTGTCTATGGAAGATCTAGAGGATAAGGACTTAGAGGAAGTCTCTAGGTTGTTAGGTGTAGATGGTGTGGTTTGTGGTTACATTGATCATCGCTATGCTGATAAGCGGGTTGTTTCGGGATTTTTTAATGGTGGCCTTCGCGGACAGGTACTGATTGAATCCAATATATATTGGTACGATGTGTCTAAAGAGCGAAGACGCTGGAAGTATCGTGCTCAGCTTCCCAAGTCAAAATCAGGAGAGAAAGACGACTACGCCTTAACCAAAGATCTTCTCAGGGAAGCGACGTCCAGGTTTCCCTACTAGTGCATCCTGCCTGATTGCCTTCAGAATAAAACTGTTTTGTTCCTGTAGGATAGGATTCTGTGGTTGATTTTTAACCAGAGTGCCCTCGAAAGCACCATCTTTTCCAGGTCCTTGCCTTTTCTCACAAGGTCAGAAATTTGATCTCGGTGCGAGATGTGGTTAACATCTTGAGCGATGATTGGACCGGCATCCAACTCAGCTGTTACGAAGTGACTGGTGGCTCCAATTATCTTGACCCCACGGGCATGCGCTTGATGATAGGGCTTGGCCCCTACAAATGCTGGTAGAAACGAATGATGAATGTTGATAATCTGATCTGGATAGTCCGATACAAAATCATCGGAGAGTATTTGCATATAACGGGCAAGCACAATCACGTCGACATTATGTTGTTCAAGCAGTTCCTTCTGTTTCTTTTCTTGAGCCGCTTTTGTCTCCTTAGTGATGGGGAAAACATGGTAGGGAATGTTGTGTTTTTCGGCTATTGGCCGCAGGCGCTCATGATTGCTAATGATCAGTGGAATCTTGACGTTCCATTCACCTGATTCTACCCGTTGCAAGATGTCATATAGACAGTGAGTCAACTTCGTCACAAATATGGCCATGCAAGGTACGTCATCGCTAAAATGCAGCGACCATTCCATGTGATATCGCTTGGCAATAACAGCATCAAACTGTTTCCCAATTTCTGGTTTGGGAATCTCAAAATCGATGAGTTGCCATTCCACACGCATAAAGAAGTGCTCCCAATCCGTATCAACGTGTTGCTCAATTTCTACAATGTTGGCATCATAGGACAAAAGAAAGCGCGTCACTTCAGCGACGATTCCCTTCTTGTCCGGGCAGTGTATCAACAAAGTGGCCGTATCACTCATGTACTGCTGCACGCGCAAAACACGTGCCACTATAGACGACGAACTTTGTACTTTGGAGACAAGCCCATACGATGATATGAACAATCCGAATTCTGATGTGCTTTGGCAACCTTCGGCAGACGGTCGATACAATTTGACAGACTTTCTTGAATTTTTGTCTAACCACGACCTGCGGTTTGATCAATATGAAGATCTTTGGACATGGTCTGTAGAGCATTTGGGAACCTTCTGGGAACGACTAGTTGAGTTCTATGACATCCATTGGGAAGGGGAGTGGGCATGTCCATTTTCCGACGACAAAATGCCTCATGTGCGCTGGTTTGACGGAATGCATTTGAGCTACGCTGAGCACGTTTTTCGACAAAAAACCTCAGTTCATCCAGCTTTCCTCTACGGAGGGGAAGATATTGAAGGATGGAAAGAAATGAGTTGGTCCACACTGACCACTCAGGTTGCCAGCTTAGCGCAGTGGCTCAAGACCATCGGGGTAGGCCAAGGCGATGTTGTAGCAGCCTATTTGCCTAATGGACCAGAGGCGATTGTGGCATTTTTGGCGACCAATTCGCTCGGTGCCATATGGTCCAGTTGTTCTCCAGATTTCGGCTCCGCAGCAGTACTTGATCGATTTCGACAGATATCCCCCAAAGTGCTTTTTGCTGTTGGAGATTACCCCTATAGTGGACGTCGACATGATCGACGGTCTGAGGTTGGTAAGATTGTAGATGTATTGAAAGCAGACCTGGCAGCTGTAGTTTTGGTAGGGGATTCCTTTGAATTAGATGCATCCACTTTGCTCTATGATCACGTTGTCAGTCAGGATGGCGTGCCGCTCGAGTTTGCTCGCTGCGCATTTTCACATCCGATCTGGATCTTGTTTTCCTCTGGGACTACAGGGCAACCAAAAGCCATAACTCATGGCACAGGTGGGGTCCTCTTGGAGCATATCAAATACCTTAGTTTGCATAATGATGTGCGGAAAGGGGAGCGCTTCTTCTGGTTTACGACCACAGGCTGGATGATGTGGAATTTTCTGCAAGCGTCCATGCTAGTCGGAGGAGTCCCTGTACTATACAATGGCAGTCCCGGGTTTCCAGATCTTCTTGCCTTGTGGAAAATGGCGGAGAGCCTTGAAGTCGCACATTTTGGCACCAGTCCGCCCTTTTTGAAGGCTTGTCAAAACGCCGGTCTTACTCCCATGAAACAAGTTGATTTGAAGTCGTTGCGCACCATCGGTTCAACTGGCGCTCCACTGCTTCCTGAGCAGTTTGACTACGTCTACAACGAGATCAAAGAAGACATTTGGTTGTGTTCGATGAGTGGTGGTACAGACGTGTGTACAGCATTTGTAGGTAGTATTCCGGGTAGAGCCGTATGCAAAGGCAAGATCCAGGGCAGGGCCCTTGGCGTTTCGCTGCATGCCATGAGCGCTGACGGCACATACAAATTGGATGAGGTGGGTGAGATGGTCATTGACAAACCCATGCCTTCCATGCCCATTTATTTCTGGAATGACCCGGGATTTAAGCGATATACGGAGAGTTACTTCTCTTCTTATCCCGATGTTTGGAGACACGGTGATTGGTTGAAGGTATATCCCAACGGTATGTTGGAAATTTTAGGTCGATCGGATTCAACCCTTAATCGTCATGGCATACGCATCGGAACGGCTGAAATCTATCGAGCACTTATGCCCCTAAGCTACATCGAGGACAGCATTGTGGTCTGCGTGACTAATGGTTCAGGAGAAGACCAGATGTTTCTTTTTATCAAGATGGGAAGAGGTCCAGACGAGGAGCACACCCAGCATGAAATCAAAAACCTTCTGCGTACGTCCTGCTCTCCTCGTCATGTTCCTGATCGCATCTGGGTGGTTCCGGACATTCCCTACACCATCAGCGGAAAAAAGATGGAAAAACCTCTGCAACGCATTCTCCAGGGTGAATCACCAGATGATGTCGCCAATCGAGGCGCCATGCGTAATCCTGCGGCGCTGGATCATTTTCTACAATTGTATCAATCTGAACTCAAATCGGAACAACCTTAGGTCAGGAGCCTTATAACGGGATGTTGCCGTGCTTTCTTTGGGGTTGATGCCCTTCTTTACGGGCCAGTGCTGCGAATGACTTGATCAGTTTTCGACGTGTTTGTTCTGGCAATATGATTTCGTCAATGAATCCCCGCTCGGCAGCACGAT
>JAHQVP010000099.1 GCA_019634275.1 Saprospiraceae bacterium | reverse complement strand
GCTGGTTTCGAGACCGGCTTGATGCACCTGAATGAATTTCGTGCTTGGTTGAATACTGGAGGACGAATAAATGAGAACTTTATGGATCAACCGTTTTTATACGAAGCGTATGAGGCCGCAGATTTTGAGAGTGGAGGCATGGAGAATGCGGATGGAATAGAGTCAGAGCGTGCACTTTTGCGAGAGATCATTGAAGAGCGCTACGTCTCAGGGTTTGGTGAATTCATGCCCTTTGATGATGCAAGAAGATTGCGATCCAAAGAGGATGACATTGCCGTTCCATTTCCATTAAATACTGCGGCTGCCTCACAACATCCAGAACGAATGCCTTACTCGGATGATGAATTGAATTCAAATTCGAATGCACCGTCACAAGATCCAGGAATCTTTACCAAGACAATGGTCAATAGCTAACGATATTATCAGACCAACATTTTTGCACGTGGTGTAAAGGAGAATGGGTACTAAGCAAAGGACTCCATATCGCACTCGGAAAACATGCTTTCGGTGAGGTATTGACACCCTGCAACAAGCATCTCAATGCTCAGTTGATAGCATTACGATACCTAAGTTCTTGATGAATAATCACGGTCCCACCATTCAATGATTGTAAATGAAACAACCAATTTTATCCTTCGCCTTTTTGTTAGTTGCTGCTTTGCCGCTTTTTGCGCAAGCTTTGCAAGCCCCTGATCTGGCTGAGGGCCTTCGATATCGCAGCATTGGCCCTGCTAATCAAGGAGGCAGAATCGTGGATGTAGAAGCACACGACTCAGATTTTACCAAAGTGGTGCTTGCGACAGGATCAGGGGGTGTCTGGAAATCGCTAAATGCAGGTACAACTTGGAAACCGATTTTTGATCGTTACGAGACTGCTTCTATTGGTGACATTGCCTTGGATCAAAACCAACCGGAGGTGATCTGGGTTGGGACAGGAGAAGCCAATAATCGCAATTCGGTATCCTGGGGAAATGGAATTTACAAGTCCACAGATGGTGGTGAGTCGTTTAGCAATATGGGGCTTGAAAGCACGCATCATATCGCGAGGATATTGGTTGACCCGGTCAATTCCGATGAGGTCTGCGTATGTGCTCAAGGCCACCTCTGGGGATACTCTGGCGACCGTGGGTTGTTTAAAACGACAGATGGTGGAGAATCTTGGCAAAAACTCACCAATGGATTGCCCAATGACGGCAAGACAGGCTGCACGGATCTTGTACAAAATAGGCTGAACCCCAACATCCTTTACGCCGCCTTTTATCACCGTTTGAGGCAACCCTGGACCTTTCACAGCGGTGGAGGGCAAGGTGGTATATACAAATCGGTCGATGGAGGTGATAGTTGGAACAAACTGACCGATGGATTGCCACTCGGTGAGACAGGGCGCATAGGCCTTGACATACATCGAGGGGATCCAAACATATTGGTAGCATTGATCGAGGCAGATCAATCGGATACCTTAAGCAAGCTGGGGAGCGGTATCTATCGATCTGAAGATGGAGGAGAGCGGTGGAGCTATGTAAATACCTACAATAATCGACCTTTCTACTACAGTCAGATCCGCATTAATCCGGTTGATGACCAACGCGTTTATGTACTGACTACTACTTTAATGGTTTCAGACGACGGAGGGAAAACCTTACGCAATGGAAGCCCAGACTATGAGGTACACGGAGACTACCACGCTATGTGGATTGACCCCAATTATCCTGACCGATATTATTTGGGAGCGGACAAGGGTTTTTCGATTACACACGATCATGGAGAGCGCTTTATGCTCATCGATAACCTACCTATTGCGCAGTATTATCGCATAGGGTATGACATGAGAGAACCATACTACGTTTATGGAGGCCTTCAAGATAATGGCTCTTATGCAACCGCTAGTTTTTCGCGAGATGCGCGCGGGATTCTTAACGATTCCAATTGGAAAATGCATTGGGGTGATGGCCAGGATGCGATTTCCAATCCGTTTGATTGGACCGACATGTATACTTCGATGGAGAACGGAACATTTCTTAAATACAATCCGCAGGATCGGGCAATCAAAAGGATCAGTCCGAGTGCTTTGAATACCATCAATTTCTGGGACTTTTTTGATCCTGAAACAGAGGACTGGGAAAGCAGTTTTCGATGGAATTGGTCTTCGCCTATGGTAATGTCACCTCATAATCCTTCGACAATCTTTGTGGGAGGCAATCACCTTTTCCGATCCCGGAACAAAGGAAAATCTTGGAAAGTAATAAGCCCCGACTTAAGTACAAATGATGAGATAAAGCGGTTGGCCAATCAGAGTGGTGGCATAACCCCTGACAACACTGGTGCGGAAACCCATTGTGCGATCTCCACCGTTTCGATTTCGCCCATTGATGAGGACGTCATTTGGGTCGGCACGGATGATGGGAACATCCAAGTAACACAGGATGGAGGTGCTTCCTGGACTAATGTAAGAACGCACCTCACTGACGTTCCGGAGGGTATTTGGGTCAGTCGTGTTGAAGCATCCCATTTTCACCTCGGCCGAGCGTTTGTCACTTTTGATGGTCATCGAAGCGACCTTTTTGAGCCAATGATATTTAGTACATCCGACTATGGGCAGCATTGGGATAAAATTGTGGAAGGCCTGCCAGTCAACGAATCGATTCGTGTAATTCGCGAAGACCCCGTCAATGAAGACCTCCTTTTTAGTGGTAGTGAAACGGGTGTGTGGTACAGCCTTTCGCAGGGCGAGGCCTGGCATTCACTAAAACTAAATATGCCTACTGTTTCGATCTATGATCTTAAAATCCATCCACGAGAAAACGACTTGATTGTCGGGACGCATGGACGGAGTATTTACATCCTGGACGATATTTCACCGCTCCAACAATGGAACAGCGATATACAATCATCCGGAATTCAATTGTTTGGACAGAAAGAAACGACTCTTTGGAAAAATACCAGTCGAGGTGGACAACGAGGCCATTTTTGGTTCGCCGGTGAAAACCCCGAGGGATTTGTCAATTCCTCAAGTATACCGCGCGCCGCAATAGACAACCATGTATTGATTTCTTATCTCGTGAGTGAGCAGCAGGACAGTCTTGACATGACCATCCAATCCCTTTCAGGAGATCAGTCAGTTACCATCAAGGTCCCAGGCTCTAAGGGACTGCATCGGATATCATGGAATCGAATATTCCCTTCTGCAAAGATGTCAAAGGAGGATCGAAAGGAATTGGTGACCTTGATGAAACGATTTGCGGAGTCAATCGGTCACCGAAGAGTGCAGGCTGCTTTTGAGCTCGTTCAGCAAAGTGAAGATGAGGTGTTGATTAGACGTCGGTTGGAAAGCTTAGCGGGAGGTTACACTAGCTTGGATATCCCTCAAAAATTCCTTGTGCAAAAAGCTGGCCCCGGCACCTATCAGATACAACTTGCTGGAGAAAAATCCGTCCAAACCTCTTCTTTGGATATTCGTGATGATCCCGGGTTTTAATTACGGACCAGACTTTTCACCATTATTCAGCCTATAAACTTGGCACTCTCGGGGAAAGAAGTCAGTCCTTAATCGACAGAGGACTCATTCGTTGCCTGTGACATCAAAAATCCAGTTGGTATGTTGGCACTGCAGTGCCGTCTTATGACATAAGGGTCATGGCCCTACGCGAAAAATGAAACAAGTAAGTTTATTGTTATGCCTATCGAAAGCAATTTATGCCCTATCTTCTGGTATTCTCTAACCATTAAACCTCAGTCCAAATGACACGTTTAATACCATTTTTCCTATTTCTATTTTTTTCCATTTCTGTCAAGGCTCAGCTATTGCCCATCACAGAAGTAAAACCGCTCTACCAAAGCGTTTGTGAGGCACAAGATGACATCGCTGATGACCTTGCAGACTTAGATGTTAATCTATTTGCGGAGCGCATCCTAACCCGAATGTTGGACGGTGCTTGTTGGGCTTGCGAAAACGACTACCACAACCTGGCAGAGTATTTTCTAAGTTCCTTTGTCCGATACCTAAGCAGGCATGACTATACGGATGACGATCAACGAGAGCTGCTGATGAGGCGAGTAATCATCATGTCAAAATTTCCTTGTGGATTGCTCCCTTGTAGTTCATCGGATGCCGCACTTGATGTCGAGGGTCAAATGATCACCAGTCTGGATGCGAGAGTGTCCCAATTTATTGATGCACGAAGTCCATCTGATCGGGAGGCGGCAGAATTGGATGCTACACTGGATGTTTTGGGAGTGCCCAATTCAGTTTTGGATCCCTTACACGAGGCGGATGCCGATTTGCATGCCACACCTACTGTATGTGCCATAAAAATCCGCCCAGGAGAAGGAGCTTGCGATGCCCGTGATGGAATTGTTGAAGATCTTGTGGATCTGGATGTAAATCTCTTTGCCCAGCGGATTCTTACCCGATTGATAGATGGAGCGTGCTGGGCCTGTGAAAATGATAATGAGTATTTGGCCAGCTATTTCCTTCGATCATTTGGACGCTATCTAAGTAGGCATGACTATACCGATGAGTGCATGCGAAGAGCTATTCTGGTTCGCGTAGACTTAATGACCAGATTTCCTTGTGGCAGAGATTTTGGACCTTTGTCCGAAGCGGATGATGAGCTTATCATTGCGCTGGATAGTAAAGTGTCCAAGTTGCTCGATGCCAAGGCATCGGAGGAGGCTGCAGAAGACTTGGATGCGACCTTAGATATATTGGGAGTGCCCAATTCGGTTGTTGACCCACTTGTCGAAGATGTTGAATTGCACGGCGTGCTTGGCGAGCGCATGTACACCATTTGCGTCCAACAGGAGCTCATTGCCAGCAACTTGGACGAAATGGGCATTAACCTGTTTGCCGAACGGATCATTAACCGATTGGTTTCGACCGCATGCTGGGCATGTGAGAATGGACATCGCAGATTGGCTGAACACTTGATCCGTTCTGCCAGCAGAATGCTGATGAGACATGACTATGTCGATGAAGACCTTCAGAGGCGAACGATTATAACCTTATTAAAGTCAAGGCGTTGTCGTGCCTTTTATCCTGGCCCGCCCGATGTTGAAAGCAACATCGTCAACAATATGGTGGATCAGCATTTAATTGATCTGGCACGTGCGTCGTCGAAAGAGGGAGCTGACCGCGCCTTGATTGATCTGTTGGACCGGATTGAGAGCGGCCCAATGAATGCAGGATCGACCACATCGGTTGCAGAATTAGTGGCATTCCCAAATCCAACCTCGGATTTGATCAACTTGTCTAAAACAGTAGAAGAAGTACAGATTCTGAACAGCACAGGACAGCTGATCCTGAGGGCTTTTGGGACGCAGAGCATTGACTTGACCTCTTTGCCTAACGGCGTATACCTCTTGCGTAGCCTTGATGACGGCCTTGAGAAGAATACGCGGATTGTAAAGCACTAATGTCGTGACGGATGTGGAAGCTGCATCCGTGAAAACTAATCTAAGAAATGCCTGTTCTTTTCAAGGAGCAGGCATTTCATTTGGGTACATACGATCCTGATATGCCAGCATTCCAAGGTGATCGGTGGTTTTTTTGGCCCGATCATTGTCTTTTGTACTTTTGTAAAGAAGAAAATGAAAAGTTTCGATATACATATGCATCATCATCTTGCTCCAGGCAAGCGATAGGCACGTGTATTCAAAAGAAATATAGACTGAAACTGCGGCTTATCAATTGCCTTGATAAGCCGCTTTTTTATTGGAAAGAAAAAGTAGAACGAATGCTGAAAATTGCCATACAGAAATCGGGTCGGCTGAGTGAAGGATCGCTCAAGCTGCTCCAGAATTGTGGTCTGCGCATTGATAATCCCAAACGCCAGTTGATTGCGGAGGCAGGAAATTTTCCAGCCCAGATTCTCTATCTGAGAGATGATGATATCCCACAATACGTAGAAGACGGAGTGGCGGATGTAGGCATCATAGGAGAGAACGTCTTGTTGGAAAGCGGAAAAGAAGTTAAGCCCGTGCGGAAGTTGGGGTTCTCTAAGTGCAGGGTGTCACTGGCTGTGCCTCGAAACAGCGACTACACAGGCCCATCATACTTTCAGGGAAAGAAGATTGCCACGACGTACGTCAACATTTTAAGGCAGTATCTATTGGAACAAGGAGTGGAGGCAGAGATTCATCGCATATCGGGTTCGGTAGAAATCGCACCCAACATTGGCTTGGCAGACGGCATCATGGACATCGTAAGCACAGGCAGCACCTTGCTGAGCAACGGCCTCAAGGAGGTCGAGACCGTCCTGCGCGCTCAAGCAGTGCTGGTCTCCAAGAATCAGCTTGCGTCAGATAAGCAGGAGCTGTTAGACAAACTTGTGTTTCGCATAGATGCAGTCCTACGGGCTAAAGGATATCAGTACATCTTGCTCAATGCTCCCAATGCCAATCTCGAACGCATCATTGAAATATTGCCCGGCATGAAGAGCCCCACGGTGCTGCCCTTGGCTGAAGCGGGATGGAGTTCCGTGCATACCGTCATCAAAGAATCCGAATTTTGGGACGTGATCGATGCTCTTAAGGAGCAGGGCGCTCAGGGCATCATTATTGTTCCTGTTGAGAAAATGGTGATCTGATGGAGCTCTTGCCTCGAATAGACAATCCACCGAAGGAACAGTGGCCAGATATCTGCCGGAGGCCAAATCCCGATTCTGCAGACATTGAGCGGTCGGTCTCCACCATACTTTCCGCTGTGCAGAAGTCTGGGGATCAGGCAGTGCGCCGATATGCACAGGAATTTGATGGGGTTCACT
>JAHQVP010000098.1 GCA_019634275.1 Saprospiraceae bacterium | reverse complement strand
GTGTCCCCGGGGTGGAACCAGGCAAGGTGCTCATCTTGGGTGGGGGAGTTGTTGGCACTCAGGCTGCAAAAATGGCTGCGGGATTGGGTGCACGAGTGACGATTCTGGACATCAATTTGGAGCGTTTGCGGTACTTGGCAGACATCATGCCTCCCAATGTGACGACGCAGTATTCCAATGAGTATAATATCCGTAAGCTGATCCAGGACCATGACCTTATCATTGGGGCAGTCTTGATACCGGGCGCCAAAGCACCCAATCTAATTACCCGGGACATGTTAAAAGAAATGAAAGTAGGCACCGTCGTTGTCGACGTTGCGGTCGATCAAGGAGGTTGTATCGAAACATGTAAGCCGACAACGCACGATGATCCCATTTACGTGGTAGATGATGTCGTACACTATTGTGTGGCCAATATGCCCGGAGCAGTTCCTTCCACTTCTACCATTGCCCTAACCAACGCTACCCTGCCTTATGCCATCCAACTTGCAGACCACGGATGGCAAACTGCATGTCGACAACGTGCTGACCTGAGAAAGGGGTTGAATATTGTAAGAGGCGAAATCGTCTATGAAGCGGTGGCCAAGGCATTTGACCTCCCATACTCAGCACTTGATCTAACCTAATCGTTCTATGCAAGGGTAACGACCTAAAGTCAACACTCAAATAATATATAAACTACTCAACTATGCGATTCCCACCAATGAGAATGCTTCTAGTAGCGTGTTTTGCTTTGGGCTCTATGGCCGTGCAAGCGCAGCTTGATCAAGAACTTTCGGTGACGGCCAACCTCCAGGAGCAGACCCTATTGGAGCGACTCGAGGCGCTCAATCAGCGCATTGATACCCGGTTGTACTATAAAGCATCGGAGATTCCAGAATTGACGCTTCCAGCGGTTAACTATGCGGATACTCCTCTGGCTACTGTACTTGAAGAGTGCCTCAGCAGAACATTCCTGGGGTATGCCTCTTATCGCAGCAGTGGGATCGTAATCATGCCGAAGCAAGTCATCGATGAGGTCTATACCGCAAACTATTATAAGGTGCTAGAGGAAGCCACTGTACAGGAGGCTGAAGAGCCAAGCGAAGAAGAGGAATCACACACGGTGACCATCGGCGATATACAGAGTCTTGACCCCTCCGGAGAAACGTCTATGAAGGTGACCATAACCGATGCGGAGGATGGCCAACCCATTATTGGTGCCAATGTACAGTTTACGGGCTTGGGTACGGGAACGATAACGGATGAGAACGGCGCCTTTGAATTCAGATTGCCTGTGGGCTCGCACGAGATGATCATCAAGTATGTAGGTTATGAAGATCTTATTAAAGAGGTTAACATTTACAGCAATGGTGAAGTAGCGCTGCAGATGGACAAAGGGGCCATCAACTTAGATGAAGTCACCGTAAGTGCCCAGGGCGCTGATGCAGGTGTACGGGGAGCACAAGTGGGCGTAACGACTATAGATGTCAAGAACATCAAGAAGATACCCGCACTCTTTGGTGAGGCAGACGTGATCAAGAACTTGATACTTCATCCAGGCGTAAGTACAATCGGTGAAGGAGCTACGGGATTTAATGTACGAGGTGGAGATGTAGATCAGAACTTGATTCTGCAAGACGAGGGTATATTTTTTAATTCCTCTCATGCCCTTGGTTTCTTTAGCACATTCAATGCTGACTTAATCAGCAATGTCAATCTTTACAAAGGAAATATCCCCGCCAGTTATGGGGGGCGCCTGGCATCAGCAATGGATGTGGAAATGCGTGATGGAGATTTCGAACGTTTTCGTTTAAAGGGTGGGGTAGGACCTGTTTCAGGAAGGCTATCTCTTGAAGGACCCATCGTCAAGGATAAAGTATCCTTCGTCGTAGGCGGAAGATCTACCTACAGCGATTGGCTTTTGAAGAGAATTAATGTGCTGGAAGTGAGTCGCAGCTCGGCTTTTTTCTATGATCTAAATGGTCGCTTGACCATCAAACCGAATGCACGCAATACCCTTACTTTTTCCGGGTACAACTCTCAGGATGAATTTATCTACAATGAGGAGTTTGGTTTTGACTACAGCACAACCATGGCCCAATTCGAATACAAGTCAATCTTTAGTGACAAGACGTTCAATAAATTATCGGCTGTTGGCAGTCAGTACAAATCTTCACAGGCAGACCTGCAAGGAGTAGATGCATCCCTTGTTTCTAATGAGATCAACTACCTCAAGTTTAAAAACGAATTTACCTACTCTCCCTCTACGGATTTAAAAGTTGATGTCGGGGCGTCTGCCATTCTATATGACATCCTACCGGGTGACCAAGCACCGAGCGGTAATGATTCTGAAGTGGTATCAAGAGCTTTGGAGAATCAAAAAGCAATAGAAGGCGCGGCATTTGCCAACGTGGAGTTTAATGTCGGTTCTGCACTGTTGATATCTGGAGGTTTGCGCTACAGTCTTTATCAGTTTATGGGCCCTCAAACGATATATACCTATCAGGACCCAACCCGTCCCGAGTTTACGGAGATTACCGGCACGGAGCAATTTACCGATGGAAGCATTGCAGATTACAATGGCCTAGAACCAAGGGTGTCCATGCGGATCCGCACAGGTGCCAATACTTCATTTAAAATGGGGTATAGCCGGACTGTACAATACATCAATCAGATATTTAATTCCGACTCTCCTACCCCCAATAGTCAGTGGCAGCTTAGTACCAAATACATCTCGCCCATGCGGTCTCACAACGTATCGGTGGGAGTCTTTAAGAATTTTGCAGATAATCTTTGGGAAACCTCTCTGGAAGTATACGGCAGACAGATCGATGAATTATTTGATTTTAAGGACTTTGCTGACCTCATTGTAAATGATCATTTAGAAACGGAGCTGTTGCCCGGAGAGGGTAGAGCAATGGGAGCAGAGCTTAGCATCAAGAAGAAAGATGGGCCGCTCAACGGATGGCTCAGCTACACTCTCTCTCGTTCGGAAAGGCTGGTCGAGGGCATTAACAATAACGAATGGTATCCCAGTAATTTCGATAAGACCCATGACGTATCGCTCATTCTAAACATCCAGCCCAACCGTCGCAACACCTTTACCATCAACTTTAGCTACAGCACCGGTAGACCGACAACGCCGCCGCTAGGAAATTACATCACAGAGAATGGACTAGTGGTGCCAATCTACTCACAGCGAAATCAATTTAGAATACCGGACTACCACCGTCTTGATGTTGCGTATACGCTGGGCAAAGGCTATAAGAAAGACAAGAAGATCCAAACCAGCTGGACGCTTTCGGTGTACAACGTGTACGCACGTCGAAACGCATATAGTGTGTTTTTCACTCAGGCAGCCTTCCGTCAGGCGCAGGCAAATAAATTGGCCGTAATTGGCAGTGCCATTCCTTCATTAACCTTAAACTTTGAAATCCTTTAGGCATGAGCAAGAATACATTGCGTGGCGCGGCTATTTGCTTACTTTCTTTGGCTCTGGTAACCAGCTGTCTGGATGAGCTCGATATCAAAGCACCCAAAAGCGTGCAAGGAGGTATTGTGATCAACTCAAAGCTGGTCATGGGCAATCCGTCGGTGATCCAGGTTGATCTCAATCGCGTCTTTGATTTTACCGGACAAAGCCTTCAGAGGGTAGGTGCCCGTAATGTCATGCTTCGAAATGATTTGGGTGAGGAAATTGAGATTCCAGAGCTCGACGCAGGTTTGCATAGATTGGAGATTTTTGACGACATGGGTTTTACTGTGGAGCCAGGGGTGTCGTTCCAACTGTCACTGTCCACTTTTGACGGTCGGGACTTAATCTCCGATATGGATAAGCTATGCACAGTCCCAGCGCCAACGGAGGTCAATATTCGCAACATTGAAAAGGATGGTGTTAATGGACTCGGTGAAAATATCAAGGTGCCTTTTCTGGAATTTTCGGTGGAGACTCCCATCCAGACAAGCGAGTCTTCCGAACGTGCCCGACTGAAGTGGGACTTTCATCGCACTTATCAGGTATCAGAGGATGGCGGTTTGACTATTGCTCCGGAACCACGCACCTGTTACATCTCAGAAACGGCTAATCCGACCCGTGTTTCCGTTGAGGATGGCAATCGATTTGTTACCGATGTCATTACAACGTCGGTGTACGAAGAGCAAATAGGACCCATCATGGCAGAAGGATATCTCTTGACCATCTATCAACAGTCGTTGAGTCCGGAAGCTTTCGATTATTGGGATGCTGTTGCTCAATCCATCGAGCGCACCGGAAACCTTTTCGAAGCGCCAGCTGGTCTGATTAAAAGCAACATCAAAGTGGCTACTGGATCTGATGAGGACAGCCAAATATTTGGATATTTCTATGTAACGCAGCAGGACACCATTCGCAAATTTGTGACCCCGGCCGAAGTAGGTAATCCTGCAAGATTCTGCCCACCCCCACCGGCTCCTGCAATGGGATGTCCACGTGATGTTTGCTGCAATTGTCCAGGCGAGCTGGGCAGTGCTCAGTCACCACCACCTTTTTGGGAATTCTAGAACATCAGCAAATGCAAAAATTTATGAAATCTACTAAACAGGTATGGGCCATTTTATTGGCTTTCGTTTGCTGCTATTCCTTGACCGATGGACAGACATCGTCATTGCAGTGTATCGGGCAGATTGATAAGCCCATCTATGTGACTGGAGAGGTGATTTGGTTCGATGTGCTCCTGCCTACTTTTCTGCACGGGAAAGAATTTTCTACACGAACTTCAATCCATCGACAAGACGGAAAATCCATTGATCATTTCTTCATTAAGTCAGAGGGCAAGTCGAATATTGATGGCTACTATAAGATTCCTTATGCCCTTGAAGCTGGGCTGTATCGCATTCACCTGGCAGTACGCTCAACTCAGACCAATCAGAATGAGGCGCTGATCACCATGACCGTCCCGATCTACAATGATTTGAAAAGTGCACCACAAGACTTGCGATTGGCGAAGACCGTGGTTGGAGACCAGAGCATGGATCAGGCATTGCAAGTGAGCATAGATGCCGATGCAGGGTTCGCTCCAGGCGAATCCGTAGCAGCCAAAGTGAAGGTTAAGGATGCGCAGGGTAATCCGGTTGCCGCTCAGCTTTCGGTATCGGTTACAGACACCGAATTATTGGCCGACCTGCCTTATACGCGGACCACCTTTGTCGGAGAAGAAATCGATCGTTTTGATTTTCAGGAACTTGAATCTGCCGTTTTTGTCACAGGCACCGTACTGCATCAAGATCGAGATGAGCCTGTAAAGCTGAATGTTTTTGGTGGCTATTCTGGAACAGACAATCGTATCTTCTACACAGGGACCGACGATGATGGTAAGTTCCTAATGAAGATCCCAGATTATACCGGCGCAAAGCCCATTCAATTTATGGGGTATCAGCGTGAAGAAGACCGCATCCGAGTAGTTTTAGATGAGACTACTTTACCCGAGATTGAGGACGAATTGGCGTACACAGAGGGGGTTCTTCAATACATGAATTGGAGCCGCCTGCGGAAGAAGATTTACCAATACCATGGGGGTGCAGAATTTCCCTTGGCCTTAGAGGAGATCATACCTGAGCCTCAAAAACTAAAACCCAATGCGCGTTATGTAATGGACGAATATGAATCCTTCGAGACCGTGAGTGCATTCTTTAACGAATTGATGGCTGCATTGACATTTATTCTCGAGGAGGACAGTACGTATACCGCAAGTATGTATAACCCAAGTGGCCGAATTGCAAAAAATACCTACCTCAGTGGAGATCCGCTCTTTATCATTGATGATAAAGCTACGCGGGATGCAACTTTTGTGGCAGAAATGTCGGCATCTCCCGTAGAAACCATGGAGTTGTTTTTACAACCAGTGGAATTGCTAAAAACATTTAGTGCCCTTGGAATCAGTGGGGTTGTCAGGATTAAAACACGCCTGCGCGATATTGAGGTTCCTTCTGAAGATTACGAGGATGTCTTTCCGATCAATGGTTTACAAGCAAGAAGTCAATTTCCTTCGAGGAATATCGAGGGGTCTGAAGACATGCCTCAGTTTAGTTCCTCCTTGTTTTGGGACTCTGCTGTTGAATCCGACCCTCGTGGGGAGAGCACTATAATATATCAAGGTACTGACGATCGCAGCACCTTTAAGATTCGAGTATTTGCCAGGGACGAGTCAGGCAATGTAGGCATAGGGGAAGCAACCTATCGCTCGGACAACTAGATTACTGGTGCTCTCTGGTTGGTGCGCATATGCTGGGCAAACCGGCTCGGTGATGTTGCTATGCATGGCTTTGGGTTGTCTGGATTCAATTGATGTCAGACTGGATGAGGGATTGCAGGAGGGTTTGGTCATCGACAGTAAACTTGTGGCAGGTGAGCCAAGTGTGTTTACACTCCAGACCAGTAAGATCTTCAACTACGAATTGGAGTCAGGTCGATTGGTGACCATGAAGCGAGTGATACTTCAGAATGATCTGGGAGAGTCTCTTGAGGTACCTACCCGCCGGACGGGGGTGTACCGACTGGAGATTGGCGCAGAGGATGCTTTTACCATCGAGGATGGTGTGTCATTTAGAGTCTTAATCGAACAGGTCGATGGCTCTTCCTTGCAGTCGGAATTTGATCCCTTGTGGACCATCACGAGACCGAGCATGGCCTCTAAGAAGTTGGTTGAGAGCATCAGACTTGATGCAGATGGCAGAGAGGTTGTAACACCTGTTTATGAGATTTCGACAACATTGACCAATCAGTCCTCGGAGCCAAACGCCAGCGCTCGATTGAAGTGGGATTTTGTAGAGACTTTTCGCATCATCGATGATGAAGATAAAATCTGCTACCTGTCCAATAACCGAGATGTGCTGAATGTCAAGGTATTTGACACCAACTTCCTGACGGAAGAAGGTTGGGTCCCTCTTTTTGATCGATTTATTGATCCCTTTATGGCTAGAGGGTATTACATCCAGGCCATTCGGGAATCACTGAGCGAGCCTGCATTTGCCTATTGGAAGAACGTGGAAACTGTGGTGGAGCGAGATGGCGGACAATTTGAGCCTCCGGCTGGGAGGCTGCAAGGGAATTTTTCGTACAGTTCTGAGCTGCAACCAGCGGATCTCTTTGGGTTCTTTTATGCAACTCGTACCGACACCTCTCGCATTTATATCTCGCCCGAGGATGCCTTTTTTCCAACTCCATTTTGTGAGATTCCTGTTCCTCGACCCCCTCAGTTTCCGTGCGGAGATTGTTTGGAGCATCCACGTGCTACGCTCGTTAAGCCCGCTTGGTGGACTGAGGAGTAGCAAACATCTAGTACCTTCAATCGATGATTCGGGCCTACTTTGCATCTGATTTCCATTTGGGAGCCGATGGCGTAGTGACTTCACGCGAACGTGAGTTGCAGATTTGCCGCTGGTTGGACCAGATCGCTGGCGATGTTACGCATCTCTTTTTGGTAGGGGACATTTTTGATTTCTGGTACGAGTATCGCTCCGTAGTACCGAGGGGGCATACCCGCATATTAGGTACATTGGCTCGACTTGCGGATGATGGGGTTGAGTTGCATCTATTTACCGGCAATCACGACTTGTGGATGAAGGGCTACCTGGTCGATGAACTTGGAGCAAAGTTGCATAGTCAGCCATATCGCCTGCAGCTGGCAGACAAGCAATTTGAAATCGGACATGGAGATGGGCTGGGTCCAGGAGATCATGGATACAAGCGCTTAAAGCGCCTGTTTTCCTCTCCAATAGCTCAATGGATGTTTAGCCGACTGCACCCCAATTTGGCATTTGCGATGGCCAGGTTCTGGAGCAAGAAAAGCCGGCTAAATGCACCCTATAAAGATCGCTTTACGGGCAAGGAGGGCGAATGGTTGGTGCAGTATTGTGAGGATTCTTTGAGTCAACGCCACACCGACTATTTTGTCTTTGGCCACCGGCATATTCCAATTCATTGCCCGCTAAGTGCGGAAGACAGCACTTATATAAATTTGGGAGACTGGCTCCGATACAATTCATATGCTCTATTTGATGGTTTGGAGCTGAGCATCCGATTTTTTGAGTCTCAACATGAAGAAGTACTTAACCTTTAGGATCGGCATTATTTGTTGTTTCGCATTGTCCTGTGGCATTCCAAAACAAGGGTTGTCAGATGCGCCCACGAGCAATAAAGATCTTCGCATCATGCTGTCGGAGTTGGATCGATTCGGTAGTGTATACCTTGTGAATAAGGTAAACGAGATCGTGAAATATGACCTGTCCGATGCGCAATTTGGCTATTACAGCAACAATTCTCTTGGGGCTATAGGATATGTAGACGTGACCAATCCGTTGAAAATCACGGTGTTTTATCCCTCTTTTTATACGGTCGTTTTTCTCGATCGACAATTGCGCGAAACGGGTACTGTGGACATGCTACAACTTGGCTTGGGGGAAATCAGGACGGTCGCTACGGCCACCAATGGTGCACTTTGGATCTTTGACTTCAACGAGCAAATTCTAAAAAACATTGACGCTCAAGGCCATGTGTTGTTGCAGTCTCCTGATCTAAGGTTGACATTGGGCCAGACGCTGGACCTCACAAAGATGAAGCAATGGGGCGATAACCTCTACGCTCTGTCACGCTCGGGGTCATTGTTGATGTTTGACCTCTTTGGGTATTACCAGCAAGAATTGGCAACGAACGTGTCAGACTTCCAGCTGGTAGGGGATCGTGTTTTTGTCGTGAAGGAATCCAATATAGAAGAAGTTGGTGGAGCTTCTGTGTTGCTGAGTGATCAACATCGGCCCCAAACAGACAGAAAAGTACTCCTTGGCAGTGGTGAAAATGTAGTTGTAGAGGATGGAGGATACAAACGCTTTAAGCAAGAGTAGCGTGGATCAGATTGTCATGATGTCTTCTTCTTTGGTCTTCACCAACCCCTCGGTTTTTTCATAGTAAGCCTTGAGCTGCTTTTCGATTTCCGCCTCTCTACGTTTGCCAGCATCTTCTGGATATCCATTCTTGACGGCAGACTTAATGGCATCCATGACCTTGTGTCGTGCGGAACGAAGGCTGACCTTAGTGTCCTCTCCTAAAGACTTGGCTTGCTTGACTAGTTGTATTCGTCTTTCCTCCGTAAGGGGAGGAATATTGATGCGAATAAACTCTCCGTCGTTCATTGGGGTTAGACCCAAATTGGCCTCAAAAATGGCCTTTTCTATGGTGCCAAGCATGCCTTTTTCCCAGGGCTGGATGCTAATGGTGCGCGAATCGGTAGTGCCGACATTGGATACTTGATTTAAAGGGGTCGGACTGCCATAGTACTCCACCATAATGCCACTCAACATGGTAGGAGAGGCCTTTCCAGCTCTAATTTTGGTGAGTTCACCAGCCAGGTGCTGCATGGATTCATCCATGGATTCCCCAAAAATTTCGATTGCCATTTCAAGTTCTTCTTCCGTCATGATCTTCC
This sequence comes from Saprospiraceae bacterium, assembly GCA_019634275.1. Taxonomy (GTDB): domain Bacteria; phylum Bacteroidota; class Bacteroidia; order Chitinophagales; family Saprospiraceae; genus CAJQNM01. The sequence continues at coordinate 11,564 of JAHQVP010000098.1, read as the reverse complement.
TTTCTGTCTCTGAAAAATATAAAAACTATTCGCTAAAAAAGTTCCCAAGCACAATTGCACTCCAGGACACTTGCTATTCAATAAGATTGGCTCTTACTTAAAGAGATGGGCTAGTACTGAGCGAGAATTTCTAAATGGCATTGGGCGAATCACAATTTCCTCATTTTGTGCACGTGCAGATCAGATCCTGCAGGACATCCTCCTTGACATTGAAAACTGGATCGAGCGTATTCTTAAGTTGTGGGATCCATAGCGGGACATGCCTCGCTCAAGGGATTTAACATTTGTCCAGCAATATTGCCGGCCGATCCCTGTTTGGTATATACAATAAAGCAAATCTAAAGGACGCACTGTTTACACTGACTAATCTGAATTGGGGAAATGCGTCTCACACTTATTCTTTTTCTCTGGCCATCGATGCTTGCCGGAGCATTTGCACAATGTCTTGAAGGAGACTGTCGTAACGGTATGGGCAAGTACCGATACAAAAGCATGGCGGTCTACAAAGGCAAATTTCTGGATACCAGACCACATGGAACAGGGTCACTGTACTATTCGAATGGTGATGTCTACACCGGTCAATGGCTTGAGGGTAAGCGACATGGTAGGGGTGCTATGGTTTTTAAGGTCGGGGACCGATATGACGGCGAATTCGCAAGGGGAAAATTTCATGGAAAGGGTGTTTATACCTTCCGCAATGATGTGCGATTTGATGGCATGTGGGAAGAAGGAAAACCCAATGGGTATGGTACGCACTACAAGCCAGGAAAGGACCCTATCGCTGGGCACTGGAAAGATGGAAGGCTGATTGAAGCAGATACCGATCGGACGGAGGTCGCCACTTATGAAAAACTACCAAACTGCAATCTTGAGTATTGTGCTTCGGGTATCGGCATCTTTACGTATCCAGACGGCTCCAGGTATGAAGGCGAGTTTACCGATGGAAGGCCTGCAGGTCAGGGTGTAGTGGATTACACCAATGGCGACCGGTATATCGGGTATTGGCAAAGTGATGAACCGGATGGAAAGGGCAAGATGATATATCGTTCTGGTGATGTATTGGATGGCCTGTGGAGTCAGGGAAAGTTTATCAATGGGGATCGTAGCTTGGCGCAGACCAGTGGGGCAAGTACTAAGATATATGCCCTGATCGTAGGGGTGTCGCGTTATGACAAGTTCAAGACTCTAAAGTACACCGACGACGACGCATATCGCGTCTATGCTTTCTTGAAAAGTCCTGAGGGTGGTGCTGTTCATGATGATCAGATTCACATTTTGGTGGATGAGAGCGCTACGAAAAGCAATATCGACAATGCACTAGATGAGATCTTGTTACGAGCGGATGAAAATGATGCAGTATTCTGTTTCTTTTCCGGGCATGGACTAAGTGGGTCCTTTCTGCCGATTGACTCTGATGGGTACCAAAACAATCTGGAATACGAGGAAGTAAAAGAGAAGTTGGCAAGATGCAAGGCCAATAACAAGTTGTATGTGGCCGATGCCTGTTATTCAGGGAGCCTCCTGGCCGCGCGCACTGGCCTGACAAAATCGCTTGAGCTGTTTTATAATAAAATGAATGCCAGCTCAGGTGGAACGGCCTTTTTGGTGTCTTCCAAACCTGAAGAATATTCTCTGGAATCGCAGGGATTAAGGCAGGGAGTATTTAGCCACTATCTCATCAAAGGTCTCAAAGGTGCGGCCGACCACGATCTCAATCAGATCGTAACCGTCGAAGAATTGTTTGCCTACGTCCACCAGCATGTTAGGGAATACACAAAAAATGTCCAGACTCCCGTCCTGGCTGGCCAGTTTGATCGCAACATGCCGGTATCCATGATCCGCTAGCAGGATGACAAGCGTAGTCTTGCATTACGCTGGTATTGAGATTGCTAGGGCTTGATCAATTCATATCCTTGATTGATGCCTTTTTCAATGGCCGGTACTCCATCCACCATCCACTTTGGCATGGGTTCTCCTTTCAGGTAGTGATTGAAAAACTGAAACATGCGTTTATTAAAATCCAGTCGATTTTGCCACTTGACCGCCCAGTGGGGTTCACCATTGTAGTTGAGCATCCATGCGGGTTTGTTTAGTCGGCGCATCGCTACAAAAAACTCTATGCCCTGATACCAAGGCACGGCGGTGTCCTTGTCATTGTGCATGATCAGAACGGGGGTGTTTACCTTATCCATCCGGAAAATGGGTGAGTTCTCCAGATACAGCTCCGGTTTTTCCCATAGGGTGCCTCCAAGTCGGCTCTGAGTATGCTCGTACTGAAACATTCTGCTCATGCCAGATCCCCAGCGAATACCTCCGTATGCACTGACCATATTGACTACAGGAGCGCCACTTTCGGCACAGGCAAACATGTCTGTTCGACTGATGATGTCTGCTATTTGATACCCCCCCCAGCTATGACCTTGAAGTCCCACCTTGCCAGGATCGACAAATCCCATGTCCAATATGTGTTGGGTTCCCGATACAACATCTTCCAAAGCACTGAGCCCAGGGTGACCTATCCGATAATGAATGTCCGGATTGAATATCACATACCCGTTGCTGGTGTAGAAGGGGTAGGAGATGGTAGACCTCCCCGGATTCATTTGGCGATGTCGGTGCAGTCCATCTGCACTGCGCTCATAAAAATTTACGATCATCGGATATTGGCCATTGGGATCGAAGTTATCCGGCTTGGCCAGCATGCCCTCATGCTCAATGCCCTCTCCATCCGTCCAGCGTACCAATTCAATGGTGCCCCAGCTATAATTTTTTTGTTGGGGGTTTGCGTCACTGACCACGCGACTTTGCGCAAAGGCATTGTCCGCCAATATGAGGTCTGGGTACTGACTATAGGACTCGGCCGTGTATAAAGTGACAGCACCTTCTTTGGCGCGGATAGGGGATCGGTCCAAGCGATTCGGTAGTTTCAAATACTCCCGGGATTGTGGTCCTTGGAGATTTAGTGCGCCATAACTTTCTTCTTTAGTATCGCGATAGAACCTATGCAGCAGGCTATTGCCGGATGCTACAAAGGGATCATCGCGATCGAGTCGAATAATGCGATGGACTACTTCCCCACTGCGACCAGCTGTGAGATTGACGGCGGCACCATTTGTTGCTGGATCGATTTTCCAGATATCATAGCGATCATATAGTAGGAAATGAGCGTCCGCAGTCCATCCTGGGGAGCCGTACGGAGATGGGTGCATTGGTCGATCGTTGAGTTCATCATAAAAGACTACTTCATTACCCAGATTCAACTGCATCACCTTATCGTTTTCGATACTGTAGGCATTCCAGGAAGAGTCGGGCATATTATACCAGGTAAGGTAGTCGGCCGATGGTGAGAGCGATGGCCATCCTGCCACCTTGGTTGCAATTCTTTTGTACGATCCTGATCGCGTATCAATGAGATAAATGTCGCGATAACTCAATCCTTCCCAACTTAGGAATCGCTGGTAGGGCTTGAGATTATAACCTAGCGCATAAGGGAAATCTCTACGGGTATGATATTGGACCTGAGGGACCTCCTCGTTCCCAAGCCGCACGAGTTGATCTTCTGCTGGTCGGTAGATGGCCAAATACGATCTTTCGCGGTCATCTTCTTCTTGACTTTCCTGCTGGGTAAAGAGACGAGCATCGGTATAGCTCCACACCTCAACCTGCGCGATCTCATCCTCTAGTAGGGAAGTGTCTTGTAGGATGGGTTTTTCGCTTATGCCAAACATCAGCGATATTCCATCTTCGGTAAAGGACACTTTGCGATGAGGCGATAGCATTTCATTTGGTCCAATCTGCTTGTGATCTTGCGAAGCAATTTCCTTGGTGGGTTTTCCATTGGCCCAGTACTGCAGGGCATACGGACGAATCCTCGCACCTGATGTATCGGTGTCTGTCAGGAATGCGATTTGCTTTCCATAGGGGCCTATTCCGAGTTGTGATGTTTTGCCTTTTTGATCATACACAACTTGCCAGCCCGTCGAAGGCATCCAGTTAGAGACCATTGAAGTCTGAACAGAATCGCTACTCGAATGTCGAACGGCCAGAGCAGGTTCTTTCTGTGCTAAAACAACACCATTGCTGAACAGAACCGTGTCGATGGATCCTGTGCTGAGCTGCAGGAGCAATAAGGTGGATTCTCCCTTGGCTATTTTCCGTGGCAGTCTTTTTGTTGCCGACGTATCTTTCTTGAGATCTATGTTAAATGCAACCCAATCTCCCCAATCGTCGGCAGCGTTGGTATTGGATGCATTCGCATAGGACGCCGTACTAAAGTCCTCAAGCTTTATGACGAGGAGTGTATCTCCTGGCATGTCTTCTTTCTTGACTTTGCGGCGTTTTAGCGTACGAATAGAGTCCATGTGAGGAGTGACCATACAGTGGAAATAGTCGCCGTTGTAGTCAAAATGGGGTTTGCTTCCTCTTGGGATGATAAGCTCCCTATCATCAGATGCATGCTTAAGATGAAGAACCGCATCTCCCCATGCCGGAGCTACCGCATAGGCAATCCACTGCCCATTTCGGGACAATTGCTCGTTCTTGATGGAGTTCCAAGACAGGTATTCCGCCTCGGTTAACGGATCCAAACTGCCTTGGGCGAAGAGCCCAATGGAGAGTATCAACAGCACGGAGAGCAGGTAGAGTCTAGTCATTTTCTTTATTCTATTGATTGGCAAATTAAGAAATTGAGTCCGTGTACCTCAGGCGGATACTCACTTTAAAGACTTGACGGGCAGGATCAAAACTTTTAGGTCAGGTGGCCTCTAATGAGTTTTCATCGTGTTTCTTAGTCTGTCCAGTACTAGTGCATCACGAGGTCAAAGAGGTCTTTTTTATAGCTGCTGCTGATGCGAAGCTCGTGCCCTCCCGCCATGCGTACGAAGAAGGTCTTCGGGCCCCGTCGGATGATTTCCTCTAAAAAATGAAGGTTGATGATCGCCGAACGATGGATCCGAATAAATTGGCGACTTGGAAGTCTGGACATAATGCCTGACATGGATTCTCTCATGAGGTGTTTCTTTGCTCCACTGGTAAATTCGATGTAATACCCAGATCCCTTGATGAAGCGAATGTCGTCGAAATGCAATAGGACTACCTTCTTACCTGACTTAATGGCAATTCTTGTATTCTCTTCATCCTTTGCCTCCCCATTCAATGGCTTGGTACTGGCAATATTTCGAACATCGATGATTTTCTTCAGTGTTCGGTCTACACACTTCTGATCAAGTGGTAGTTTGAGAAAGTCCAGGGCAGAATACTGAAGGGCACGCATAGCATAGCTTTCTTTTGTGCTCATTATGACCAACTGCGGTCGCTTTTCGGGGTCAAGACCATCAATTAGAGAAAATCCAGATTGATCGGGCAGGTCAGCATTTAGAAACAACAAATCAGGAGCTACTTTGGATATCACCATTTTAGCATCAGCAGCATCCCAAGCCGCGCCTTTGAGCTTAAATGCTTCATGATTTTGCAACACATTCCGGAGTGTTTGACGAGTTTTAAATTGGGGATCAACAACTATCGTCTTTATTTTCATTCTCTATCAATTGGGCAGTACCTAAATCGTACCAGTTGTTAAACGGGGAATAACCCCGATATGCTGGTCGTCAAAAATATTTATGAGATAGAGTAGGTTTTTTGCAGGATCGCTTTCAAGGTACAAATTTTAAGAACGACTGCATACGGCCTTCTTTGGCGAATCCATTTCACTGCAAAATAAGGCCCATCTAATTCTGATATAGCATGATTCGCATCTGCACGAAATGTTAATTGCAGCAGTCTTCTTACCACCAGCGTTCTGATGATGTTGTTTGTGCCTTACTATGTGTGGGCACATTCGCTCTACTCAACAGTTGCATTTTATTTAATCAAACCAATTTAATAGACTATGATAAAGTCATGGATGGTCTGTGCTATAGTATTACTTTCAGCACAGGTTCTTTTTAGCCAACGATCCATTTCGGGTACGGTGGTGGACGAGGAGAGTTTGCCATTGATTGGGGCTAACGTAATTGTGAAAGGTACCAGCGTTGGTACGGTCACAAATATTGACGGCCAGTATGAGATAGAAGTGCCTGATGGCAGCTCTGTGCTCGTATTTAGCTATACTGGCTATGCCAATCAGGAAGCGGAAATCACTGCGTCGAATATTCTCAATATTACCCTAGCTCAGTCTGACGTCGTGCTGGATCAAGTGGTGGTCACTGCATTCGGCATTGAGCGCGAACGCAAAGAAATCGGATATGCCATTACTTCGGTCGACGGTGAGGCGCTCACTCAGGCTCGCTCGAGCAACGTATTGCATTCCTTGTCCGGGAGGGTTCCAGGGGTACGTATTAATTCTGCTTCTGGTACGGCTGGAGGAGGCGTCACTATTCAGATTCGAGGTGCTAACTCGATCGGTGGCGCAAGTTCGCCGCTCTTTGTGGTGGATGGTGTCCCGATATCAAATTCGTCATTTAATGGCACCAGAAACGAACTCATTGCGGGTGGAGCAGATGTGGGCAATCGCGCCGGTGATCTTAATCCGGACGACATCGAAAGCCTCACAGTCCTGAAAGGAGCTTCGGCCGTAGCTTTGTACGGGCAGCGAGCACGCGATGGTGTAATTCAAATTATTACGAAAAAGGGAAAATTTGGAAAACCTACGGTAGACATCTCCAGTTCGGTGCGTTCTTCCAGTCCAATGATTTTGCCCTCGTTTCAAAATGAGTATGCATCTGGAAATTTTGGCCAATACGATACAGATAATTTCACCAATGGCTGGGGCCCGAGACTGGACCTTGTTGCAGGAGAATCTTTCAAGCAATTTCCTTATGATGGAAATGATAGGCCTTTGCAGGCATATCCTGATAATGTGAAAGACTTTTTTGAAACGGGTCTCACCTTAATTAACAATGTATCTGTTGGTGCAAGAAATGAGACCGGGGATTTTCGCATTTCTTATACCAATCTAAATGAAGAAGGAATTATTCCTGGAAATGCCTTGGATCGAAATGCTGTTTCCCTTAATGCGGGGACGAGTTTTTCAGAAAAACTTCGCGCTCGTGCGGTAATTAATTATGTGAGAACAGAAGGGAAAAATCGCCCACGACAGGGCAGTAATTCACCGAATTTGGTGGTAAGTCAAATTTATGGAATTCCAAGAACGACGGACGTTAATCAACTTCGAAATAACCTGGTTGATGAAAATGGGACCACCATTGGCGTAGACGGTAACAGTACCGGTAATAATCCATTTTGGGTAATTGAAAATAATCCTTTCAATAATGTGGTCGACAGATTGTATGGAAATTTTCAATTTAATTATCAAGCCACAAAATGGTTGGATATTATGGCACGCGCCGGCTCGGATATTTTTCGCGATGCGCGTAGAAGCATTACATCCAAAGGAACATTAAATGCATTGAATGGACAGTACGAAGATCGCAATGTGTATCGGCGTGAGATGAACTTCGATTTAATCGGAACCATCACCAAGGACATTAGTAGCGACATTGGCTTTAATAGTTTTGTGGGCTACAATGTAAATCAGATTGTAGGGGAGCGAACTCGTGTCCTGGCCAATGGATTGGGTGTTTCTGGACTGTATAATCCCGCCAATGCTTTATCTGCCAATAATCAACGCTTTGAAAGCATCCGAAGACTGGTTGGAGTCTTTGCAGATATTGGCTTTAGCTATCGTGATTATTTGTTTGTGAATGTAACGGGTCGTAACGACTGGAGCAGTACACTGCCGGTGGACAACAGGTCGTTTTTCTATCCTGGTGTTTCTGCAAGTTTCTTGTTTACGGAAGCTTTGGGGCTGAATAGCCCGGCGCTTTCGTATGGTAAACTGCGTGCCAGCTACGCAATTGTGGGTAGCGATGAAGCTCCTTATCAATTGGATTTCTTATTCACTCCTGAATCAGACATATTTACCCAGTTCGTGGCAAATAATACATTTCCCATAAATGGACAATTGTCTTTTGCTGGACCCGACCTTTTACCTGCGGGAAATGCGCTTGTGCCACAAGATCAGAAGACGTGGGAAATAGGTACCGAGTTGCAATTCTTTAATGGACGAATAGGTTTGGATTTTACTTATTACAATACGTTGACGAGTGATCAGATCGTGAGTATTTCTGTCGCGCAGAGTACGGGATTTGACGCCGTTAGACGGAACGTGGGTGAAGTTCGAAATTCAGGCATAGAAGTATTGTTGGCGCTGACACCAGTTAAGACCGGGGATTTTTCCTGGGATATGGGACTCAACTTTAGCAGGAACCAGCAGGAAGTCGTAACGCTTGCTCCAGGACTTGACGAGCTCGCACTTACCAGTGGTTTTAGCGGACTTTCAATTCGAGCGGAACCTGGTGAAGCATTTGGATTGTATGGGGCAGGATGGAAACGAAGTCCTGATGGAGACATCATCATGAATCCTACAACAGGTCTAAGAGAAAGAGGCGCGCGCACGAGATTGGGTGATGTTTTTCCCGATTGGCAATTGGGTATTGATAATTCGATCTCTTATAAAAACCTGTCCTTGGGAGCACTGGTTGATATCAGTCATGGTGGAGTTGTTTTTTCAAGAACAGTTTCGTCCATAAGGGGACAAGGACTTGCTGAAGAGACGTTGGAGAATAGGGGTCAGATATTTATTGATCAGGGTGTATTGGAAGTAGACAATGGGGATGGTACGACTAGTTATGTTGAAAATAACGTACCTGTGCGTTCCATGCAGGACTTCTGGACCAATTATACCAATAATAGCAATACAGAGGGCAGTGTCTTTGATGCTTCCTATATCAAATTGCGGGAACTGACACTAAGCTATACGTTGCCCAAGAGTATTCTCGAGAACACATTTGTCAAGGCCCTTAGCATTGGAATTGAGGGTCGCAATTTGTGGCTGATTGACAGTGAAGTGCCACACATCGATCCTGAAGCCAGTTTCTTCGGGCCTAGCCTACAGGGCGGTTCCGCCAATGTGGAATTCTTCAGTGTGCCGACTGCACGAAGCTTTGGTGGTAATCTTAAGGTCACATTTTAATACGCAAGCAATGAATAATAATATCATATATAAATTAGTTTTTGTTTGCTGTCTCCTGGTGGCCATGAGTTGCGGGAAGGACAGTGATTTTCTGGATGTAAATGAAGACCCTAATCGATCGGCTTCCGCTGAACCAGGTCCCATTTTTACGAGCGTCATTACAGGGTATTCTACCAATCGGGTGATTGACTTAGGACCGGCTGTTTCTACTGCGGGACAAATGTGGTCTGGCGGCGGGTCTCTGGGTGCTGGGGTATTTACAAACCCTGAGCGTTATAATTTTAGTGTTTTTACCACGGGGAACACCTGGCGTACATATTATCGAGATATTCAGAAAGACCTTAAGTTGGCTATTCGAAATGCGGAGACTGCCGGTCTTACCAATGCGATAGCCCAGTGTGAGATATTCTCTGCACTGACTTATTGGTCGGTGAGCATGTTGTGGGAAGATGTACCCTACACCGAAGCGGTTGATGTTGATTTTTCAGGACCGGAAATTCGTTCTCTAAATCCTTCATTTGATGCGCAGCAAACGGTTTTGATGGGTGTATTGGATATTCTCGACCAGGCCATTGCAAGAATTGAGGTAGGAGTACCGACTTCCATCACTACCAATGATTTGATCTATGGGGGCGATATGGAGAAGTGGCGGAAATTTGCTAAGTCTCTTAAACTCAGGACGCTCTTTACCTTGGTAGATGCCGATCCCTCCATTTCAGATCAAATTGGAGCACTGGTTGCTGAGGGAGACATGATTGGGGCCAATAGCGAGACGGCGGAGTTTCCATTTTTTGCCACCCCTGGCAACCGCAATCCGTTTTGGGAGACACTGAATAGTTTTGCAGGCGCTCAGAACTTCTTCTACTTTGCTAGTGAGGCCATGGTGGAGTCACTAAAGCGCAATGCTGATCCTCGCTTGAATACATACTTTCAGCCATATCCTGCGGGATCACCAGACGAGATTGTTGGGGCTCCTGCAGGAGTTCAGAACATTGGATTTAATCCTTGGGTCTTAAGTACCGCTCCTCCTGGCACCAATGGTGTTTCGGAGTTGGTGCGTCCTAATTCATCTGATGTCCTGTTTAGTTTTGCTGAGCAAGCATTGCTTGAAGCAGAAGCAATGGCTCGTGGCTTTGCTGCGGGCGGCCTTGCAGAGGCCGATGTGCGCATGAGGGCAGGCATAGAAGCATCGATGCAGAATGCTGGAGTTTCTGCTGCGGATATCGAAAGCTACATGGAGCAATTGCCTGGGTTAGCAGGATTGAGTGAGGCTGATGCTGTGAATGCCATCGCGGAACAGCAGTGGGTTGATCAAATCATTCGCCCATTGGAGGGCTGGTCGACTTGGCGTCGGCATGAGTATCCCGCGCTTACGGTGCCAGATGGAGCAGCTACAACAGAATTGTTGCGGCGCTTGCCTTATCCTCCTGATGAACTGGCAGCCAATACCAATGCAAAAACGGATCCTCCTTTGGATCAAAAAATGTGGTTCGATAAATAGTAAAACAATGGCTAGAATAATAAAGTATAAGATGCTGCTTTTAGTGGCAGTAGCAATGTCTTTCTCTGCTTGTGAGGATTTTGAAGATGATAACCTTGACTTCTCAAACAGCTTAGCTCAATACGTAGAACTCACCAGTGGCTCTGCGATTGAAACGGAAGCTGGAGCGGTGGTTGATGTCACCGTGCGTATGCGCGAAGCCATCAATGTCCCCGTGACCATAGGCTATGACGTCAGTGGTGACTTTTCCAGTACGGGTACCGTGATAATAGATGGTGGAGCATTGTCCGCCACGATTTCATTGACTGTTCCTGTAGATCCCACTACCGGTGTCGCTAAAGTGCAATTGACCTCAGTCGATAACAATTTAGCGCTGGGACGTGGAGGCCCGGATGCGGGACTTTCCGCTGTTGCACGGGACCTAAGTTGGTAATGTCGAGAGAGGATTACTTGAAAAATGACCATTTGCCTGGTGCAGATGGTCATTTTTCTTTTGTTTCAAGGGCAGAGAAAATGGAGAATCGTTCTATATTTGCGGCCCGCTAAGATGGAAATCTCGAAGGAGGTTGAAAATGGAAGCGACACGGAGGTTCTTTTTGACGAGAGGATTTTTGTGGAAGAGAAAGTTCATTGACAATAACAGGTAAGGCTAGAAATAAAAAAGAGTTTTGCGATGGAGTATTGAGAGATACTTTGATTGTAGAATGTAGAGTTGGGGCGAGCTACGATAGTATTTGCATCTACGGATGTAGGTAAAAGAAAATTACTATGGAGAGTTTGATCCTGGCTCAGGATGAACGCTAGCGGCAGGCTTAATACATGCAAGTCGAACGGTAACAGCAGAGTTTACTTTGGCTGACGAGTGGCGCACGGGTGAGTAACGCGTACACAATCTACCTCTAAGAGGGGCATAGTCTATGGAAACGTAGAATAATACCGCATGGTATCCTAGAATCGCATGGTTTAGGGATTAAAACTTCGGTGCTTAGAGATGAGTGTGCGTCCTATTAGCTAGATGGTAAGGTAACGGCT
>JAHQVP010000097.1 GCA_019634275.1 Saprospiraceae bacterium | reverse complement strand
CTGCGAAAAGACATGATGCAATTTTTACGCAGCATTGCACGAGATACCGATCTGGCCATCCACATCACCACCAATGGTACACTCACTGCGCCGCTGATTCCAGAATTGAAGAAGCTGGGAATTGCATCCATCAATCTGTCACTGGATACCCTGGATCGAGAGCGATTTCACTCCATAACCAGAAGGGATGATCTCCCGAAGGTACTGGATACCTTCGCCCAGCTGCAGCATCACGGAATTCCCACAAAGATCAACATGGTCGTCATGAATGGCCGGAATACCGACGACATTGTAGAGATGGCTCGGCTTGCAAGAGATCACCAGGTATCCGTTCGTTTTATCGAAGAAATGCCGTTCAATGGATCGGGAGCTCACACCTTCGTGTGGGATCATGGGATGATCCTACAACGTCTCCGGACAGCGTTTCCAGATTTGACCGCTGTACCTCGAAAGCATGGGGAGACCGCTCAACGATATCGCTCGAAGGACTTTAAGGGAACTCTCGGTATTATCGCAGCCTATTCGCGTACCTTTTGTGGAACATGCAATCGCTTGCGCATTACCCCAGTGGGGACCTTGCGTACATGCCTCTACGACGATGGTATTTTTAATGTTCGCGATCTGATGCGGGCGGGCTCAACCGATGCTGAACTTAAGGATGCCTTTTTGAGCGCCATCGGGGCACGTGCAAAAAATGGTTTTGAGGCGGAGGCTAAGCGCTTGAATGACCGAGTTGGAGAATCAATGGCAACCATCGGCGGATGATAGGAGTGGAGGAAGCTTCTCGGTTGCTTGACCAATATCCAGGACGATTTGGATCAGAGAAAACCCCGATCGCCGATGTTCTGGGCAGAGTCCTAAGAGAGGACCTCATTGCTGATCGAGATTTTCCACCTTTTGATCGCGTCACGATGGACGGTATTGGGGTTGATCATACTACGTTTCACCCCGAAAAGAGATACACCGTCGAAGGGGTCGCCCCAGCGGGGAGCGCTCAAGTCACGCTCAAGAATCGAGAGCATTGCCTGGAGGTTATGACTGGCGCAATCACGCCTCATGGAGTGACAGCCGTGGTCAAGTACGAGGATACAGAGCGTATCGGAGATCAATTGGCCATCAACCTCCCAAATTTGCAGTACAGGCAGAACATTCATGGTAAAGGTTCAGATCGTGCCAAAGGTGATACGATTGTCAAGGCAGGATCCATCATAGGATCAGCCGAGATCGGAATTGCAGCAACGGTAGGCAAACATACCTTGCTCACCAGTAGAATGCCCAGAGTGCTGGTCGTATCTACCGGAGATGAATTGGTCCCCATTGAGCAGACCCCTGCTCCACATCAGATTCGATCAAGCAATTCCAGCATGATCGCCGCAGCCCTCCGTCAACATGTGGGTCTTGTGGCTGCTACGGCTCACCTCACCGATGACTCGGGAGCTACCGAAGAGTTGATCGAGCGCAACCTTGCAGCGTTTGATGTTTTGATCTTCTTGGGCGGAAGTTCACGCGGTAAGTTTGATTTTGTTCCCGCTGCCTTGCAACGTTTGGGCGTCACGCGTCATTTCTACAAAGTTGCCCAGCGTCCCGGAAAACCATTCTGGTTTGGTTCAAAAACAGGTGCGTGCGCCGTATTTGCGCTGCCCGGCAATCCAGTATCCTGTCTTCTCTGCCTGACCCGCTACGTGATACCCTGGTTGCGAAAGGGCATCGGCCTGCCCACTGTACGTAAGGAGGCAATGCTGTCGACCGAAGTGACGTTTCGACCTGATCTGACCTATTTTGCCCAGGTCGCCATCACTCAAGATAAAGATGGGACTTTGGCAGTCCCTGTTGAAGGACATGGATCAGGTGACCTGGCCAATTTATGTGACGCTTCGGCATTTTTGGAATTGCCACCGAGTCAAACTGTTTTTGATCAGGGTGCTTCGTATCCCTACTATTCGTATCGCTAAATAATCATGTATGAGTGATTTTTCTCATCTCGATAAATCTGGTAAGGCCGTGATGGTCGATGTAAGTGAAAAGACCATCACCCGCAGGGAAGCCACTGCAAGGGCGATGGTGATATTGCCACCAGAAGTGGTATCGGCTTTTGACGGTGACGACATCAGCACAAAAAAAGGTTCGGTCTTTCAAACTGCGCGGCTGGCCGGTATGATGGCTGTAAAAAAGACAAGTGACTTGATTCCCCTTTGTCACCCTCTTCCGATCAATGGATGTGGTATCGACATCACGAGGGCGGATCACGATACGCTCTGGATCGATTGTACGGTGCGTGTGGATGGTAAGACAGGGGTGGAGATGGAGGCCCTCACGGGCGCCTCGGTGGCGGCATTGACAATTTATGACATGTGCAAAGCCTTATCCCACGAGATCGTTATTTCACAGATTCAACTGATGCACAAGACGGGTGGCAAACGAGACTTTGATCGGACATGAGCTGGTTGGAGTGGTGCTTTGTGGGGGCAGGAGCCTGCGATTCGGAACGGACAAGTCACTCTTCCTTGTAGATGGTGTGCCCCTTTATCAACGACAAGCTTCACTACTAGAAGCATTTTGCAAAGAAGTAGTTGTTTCCTGTCGAAAGGAGCAAAGTCATCAATATGATGGATGGCGATGTGTTGAGGACCGATATGATTTTGCCAGTCCCATGAATGGATTGCTTTCTGTTCAGGAAGCCTTCGAAAAGAGATCCATATTCCTCCTCGCCACAGACTATCCTTCCTTGCGAAAGAAACACCTCAGACCGCTAGTAGACTGCTTAACTCCTGCATCTGCGATTATAGCCTACCAACACTCGGACGGATCACCCGAGCCGTTATGTACCATCTATCATGGAAGTACAAGCAAAGGGCTGCAGATGCAATGTGCGAATGGACAATATAGTTTGAGAGAGTACATGCTTAGAGAAGGAGATGCTGTCCACTACCTAAAAGCTCCGACACCCTGGAAAAACATGAATTGGCAGGACGGATAGTGGCTATTGGAATAAGCAGTGGAGATGCTTTGATTGACCAATCAAGGCATCTCCTACCACTTAAGCCATTTTAGGGACGTATTGAGCAGGCTGTGACCTCACTGCATGCTTTTGTGGAAGCACATGACTTGTCCTCCTCAACCTCTACAGAGGCCAGATCGCAACAAGCAGGTGGGCAACAATCCTTGACATCGCAATTCTCAACGGGACAATTGGGAATGTCACAACAGGCTCCGTCCGTGGATAGCATTGCGGTTGCCATAGAGGCCACTGCAAAGGTGATAAGCACTAGACTTTTCATGTTGATCATGTTTAATTCACTCAGATCCGCTGAGGTACCAGGTTCTAAGTGCAAGGTCTATGACGCGCTGTTAAGGAATGATTGAGAAGTTGTTAGCTAGTTGTTATCGAAAAATGCGACATCACGAAACAATGTTCCACCTTATTGCAACATAGGAGCACCCATGGGATCGGGATACGCCGCATCTTTACATCATAAGATCAACAGTTAGGAACTTTTCAACACTCAAACCCACACACTCGAAATCACGACACTCAAATCCAAACACGCCCAAGATCAGGGTTTGTCCCAAATGAGAACTGCCGCGGCAGTTCTCATTTTCTAACCCATAGGCCAAATGAAAGGGGAATGTTCGCAAGGACGTTCTCTTTTTTTATGCGCCCCACTCATAATGGCATGAGCAAGAAGGAACAATTGTCCACCTCTTTGCAACATGGTTGAGCTGCTAAGGTGAAGATCTGTCTCATCTTTGAGTCAACCACAAAAAACCAGATTGCGACCGCACCTTTCCCCGGGTCCACTCTCCAAAGAACCATTCATAGTCAGATAGAGGGCCATTTATGGCCCTTTTTTTATTACGGATTGGACACAGAAGGCGGCAAAAAATATGGGTGATCATATCGCTTCGACAATGCTTCTTGTTACAAAGCTGTTAACAAAGTAATCTGTAGATATCGAGAACACTATTTTTGACGTCTATGCTGAACCGAATGTTTGCTCGCATCACACAATGGCCAACCTTAGCATGGACACTTGTATTGGGTCTCCTCCTGGCTAGTCAGTTTATTTGGATTCGCAATTCAAAACGCATTCTCGAAGAACAATTTGAAAATCGTGCCATCATGGCATTGTGTACTGCAGTAGAGGACTTGACAGAGGAATGCATTGATTTTCAGGAAACGCAATGTAGTGACCGTTGTTTTGCGGCAGATGATCTGGCAAATGGGATGGTGGATCAATTTGATGAAGCCGTCAGAAAAGCGGTAACATTTTATAATCTTCCGGAAGAATGGGAGCTGTCTTTTTGTGACGATATTGCCCAAGCGGAACATGGCTGCGATCTCTGCTGCTCCGTTTTGCCTATGGAAGAGTCTGCAGTAGGAGTGGCTTTGACCTTTCCCGAGCGGGATCAGTTGATCTACGCCAAGATGAAGCTGCCCATTATCTCATCACTTATGACCGTATTACTGGTCATGTTTGTGTTTCAGTATGCATTGCGTCGATATCGGCTGGCGGCACAGACCTATCAGATAAATCAGAGCTATTACAACAACATCGGCCATGAGTTGCGCACTCCCTTGACCAATATCAAGTTGGCTACGAAATTGTTGCGTAAGCGCGGTGTCGACCAGGAGAAGTATCTGGACGTGATCGAGCGAGAAGGGAAACACATGGAGGAGCACACGGAAAAGATGTTGTATCTCGCTGCTCTCGAAGACGGAACCTACGAGTTGAACAAAGAGAGCATTCAGGTCGATGAAATCCTAGACCAAGTATGCCAGGACATGGCCCTTCAGATCAACGATAGTCAGCTAAAGCTCTCGGTCGAATGCCCGGAGCATGTATTTCTTCATGCAGATCGATATCACCTAAAGAATGCCATTAGCAGTTTGATAGATAACTGCATAAAATACGTCAAGGACCAACCTGAATTGCGTATCGAAGTACTGGAAAATGCGGATGCGGTCACTTTGGCATTTTCTGACAACGGGCACGGCATAGCGGCTAGTGATCAACACTTTATTTTTGACAAGTATTATCGGGCCAATCAAGCGGAACGAGGATATGGATTGGGACTACCTTATGTAAAGATGATCGTGGAAGCTCATCGCGGAGCTGTCCGATTGATCTCAGGGGTGGGGCGGGGATGTCGCTTCTTGTTGTCTTTTCCAAAATTGACCACCACGTGAGCGAAGGAAAGGTCCTGCTATTGGAAGATGATAAGCAGCTCGGGAGTCTCCTTGCTGATTTCTTGACCTGTGAAGGATTTGATTGCCATTGGTTGCAAAATGGGGCACAAGGATTGGAAGTGCTCAAGGAGAAGACCTTTGATGTGGCCATCGTCGACATCATGATGCCCGTGATGGACGGATTTACGTTCGCGACAAAGTTGAGAGAGCGAGAGCTCAAGATTCCTCTGCTATTCTGTACAGCAAGGTCGCTTAAGCACGATAAGATGCAAGGCTTCTCTCTGGGTGCCGACGACTACATTGTCAAACCTTTTGATGAGGACGAGTTAGTGTGTCGCATAAGAGCCATTTTGCGCCGTGCATCTCACGAACCTGCCGTAAGCGGTCCTGTAGCATTGGGGCAGTATCTGTATGATTCCAACAGACATACGCTGACCTTGGGTGAGAATACCAAACGACTAACAAAGAAGGAGAATAAGATCCTGGCTCTTCTCTTCCGAAGGCAAGGTCAGGTAGTGCCCCGAGAAGAGGCACTGGTGGAGGTCTACGGTAAAAATGACTATTTCTTAGGTAGAAGTTTTGATGTTTTTATCTCCAAACTGCGGAAGCTGCTGCGAGACGATCCTCACCTGGAGATTGAAAATGTGTTTGGGGTCGGGTTCATACTGCATATACGCAGTCATCAAGAGCAAGAGTCTGAAGCATAGCTTACTTAGGGTGTTGCCGCCACCCAGACCTCACCATCACTAAAGATTTCCTTTTTCCAAATAGGTACGGTCTCCTTTAGCGTGTCGATGGCGTAGGCACAGGCTTTAAAAGCTGCTTTTCGATGAGGCGCAGATACCGCGATGATCACGGCGGACTCGCCTATTTGCAGTGTGCCCAGACGGTGGTGAATGCTCATCTTGTGAATGCGAAACCGTTCTAGCGATTCAATAGCAATCTTTTCCATTTCTCGAAGTGCCATGGGACGGTAGGACTCAAATTCGAGGCGTAATACTTCTTTGCCCTGCGTCGCATTGCGTACGTTGCCTACAAACAGGACCACACCGCCGCAAGAAGGATCTTCTACCTGTTGGCGGGCCAGGGCAGGATCAAGCGGTTGGTCAAAAAGCTGAATGTTATGTCGCATGCTAGCCCCCACTTACAGGTGGAATAATGACAACTTCGTCCATTGCGTTGAAGATAACCTCATCTTCGGCATATTCGCAATTGACTGCCACGGCCAAATGTCTGAGGCCAGCAAATGCCGGAAACTGCTTGAGTAGGTGCTCTTTTAGATCACCCACTTTACTGTTCTCAGGCAGATCAAAATCGACTTCAGCACTGCCCAGGATATCGCGGGCAATACCAAATGCCATCACCTTCAACTTCATAGGGGAAAGGTAGAGAATCTGAACCAATCGATCACTTGTTCTTCTGCGGCTCTTTCTCTTCCCCCTTTTTCTTCTTTTTCTTTTTAAACGGGTTGAACTCTTCGAGTTTCTTCTTGATGTCATCAACTGTCACGGCAGCGCTGTCTCCCAGTACCTGAGTTCCTGCACGTTGCAAAATACTGTCTACGACTTCTTTTCCTTTTTCAGCAACGGTACTGTCTACCTTCTCATTTACTTCCTGCTTCAGCTCCTCAATTCGTTCTGATGCCTTGCTTTTAATGCTGTCAGCAACTTGCTCAGCGGCCGTCAGTATCGTGTCCTTGAGATCATTGACTTCTTCTTCTGCACGCTGTCGAGCACTGTCCTTCACTTCACTAACTTTTTCCTCTACAGCCTGGCTGAGCACCTCATCGGCAGTACGACCTTCCGTGTCCACGATCTTTAGTTCCGTAGTCGGCTCTTGGTGGCTTCCACCTAGTTGAACCATGAGATTGATGTATTCAGAGTCAGCCAGGTTTAGGCCCAGCTCTTTAGCCCGGGTCAGGACCAAACCGTATCCTCGATCTACTTGATCGGTGATCCCGTTCTTGCTCAAGAGCTCGCGGGGAACTCTGATTTGCACAACGTAGTCCATTTTCCCATCCAGAAATTGAGACCCTGTTATTCTGAGTTTCATGTCCAGATCATCTATGGCGATGTCGATGGGCTCGAGATCTAAACGGCCCTTGTCTAGTGTAAACCAGTTTTTGGATCCAATCAGGTCCATCGTTCGCAGCTCACTAATGTTCAACAAGTCCGCAATCTTCTCGAGGGGTTTGTACTGACTTAAGAATCCATTGACCGTTTCCAAGAAGCCTGAGCCACTAAGGGAATTCAACTCAGGGTAGATTCGGGATTTTTCCAATTGGCCCTCCAGGACGAGATTGGAAGTAAGTAAGCCGTCAATAAACAATCCAATGGGAGCCAGTTTTTGCAGGAAAGTTACTTGTTGAAAGGTCTGCTTGAAGTCGAGGCTTGAGGCATCAAATTTCATCCGAAAGTCAGGAGCGCTGTCTACCGGTGTCAGATAGCTGCCAGCAAAGTCCATCCGTCCTCCGAGCATGCTTGATGAGGCTTCATGGATGACCAGTTCGCGGTCTTCAATCAATACCTTGCCTCGCATGTCTATAAGCTCCAGGTCATTGTAGATTAGGCTTCCTATCCGCGTGTCCAAGTCAAGCGCCACATGCCCGGGTATTTGATAGGGAGGAATATCCGTAGCGTCATTGCTGGGATCGTCTTCTTGGTACCAGGTGTTTAGATTAAGCTTGTTGGATTGCAAATTACCGGATAAGGAAACCGTTTCCTGATCAAGGAGGTAGCCGGCCAAATTTTCCATTCTTCCGGAGAGCGCTATATCATTGCCTTCAGAGACCAGCGAGAGTCTTTCCAGTAGAATGCTGCCTTTATGATATTCTCCTTTTAATACCAGGTCTTGTAGAAGGTAGTCCCCAAAGAGCATTTCCTCAAAATCTCCCTGTAACCTTATGTTGGCTTGAGGGATGGGCATGGATTCTATTGAGGGCGGCGTATTCGATGTCGCATCAGCATCCAACAGTACCCATGGATTAAGATTCAAACGATTTGATTCCAAACGAATTACACCCACCATCGCTTTTCCCGGAACGATCAAACCAAGCGCATTTTCAAGTGTGGCTGCAAGCGTTAGATCACTATTTTCATACCGCACCGTCGTCGGCTCTAGTATTACGGATGCTGGGCTGAATCGGGCGACGCTGGACTCCATCCGCAATTCGGGTTGTCCTTGCATTTGTACACGTAGAGATGAGGCTTCGGCTGTTCCATTAAGCGTTACTTGGTCGTATTGTTTTCGGTCCAACAGACTCTGGCGAAGATCGAACTCGATTTCTGTCTTGAGTATACCCGCTAATTTTTCAATGTTCTCAAAGGGAATGATGCTCTGCAGCTGCTCCAAATCTACACTGCCATTTAGGGAGCCTACCGCATGAGGGTCTGAAACGAGTTTCTTCAGGAGCATCTTTCCATCGAAGACATGTTCTGCCAGCATGAATTCGAATTGCTCGATGGAGATAAGCAGATCGTCCTCAAGGCCGCTTGGATTGTCAACTAAGACTCGCGTTTGCAGATTGGAGATGGACTCATCATGGCTCTGGTTGGTGATTTCTCCATCTTCGATTCCAAAGGACACTTGATACCCTGGAAACTGATTGGTAGTCGCATCGTAAACTCCATCGATCCGGCCAGAAAGACTCATGCTTCCAGCTGTTTTTACTTGGTTTAGTCCCTCTGCATATACCCCAGGAATCAAAGAAATGAACTGACGGACGTCATGCGATGGGGCCGAAAAAGACAAGTCCAATCCTATGGCAGGGTCATCTATTCGAATCGCCCCATCCAGGCTAATCCCCAGTTCATTAATCTCGAAGTGATTCTCCTTCAATGCATAAATGCCCTGAGATAGGTCCGCTGATAGGATGGCATTCCCTTCTAGGACGACATTGTTTAAGTACGGAATGCCATCAGACTCCAAACGTACTGAAGCAGCCCTGCTCACGGTTGTCAAGTCAAAATATTGCGTACCGATGTTGCCAGATCCACTGTGCTGCAGGTCTTCTATCTCAAGGGCTAGCTCGGACAAGGGATCGTCATAGGTAAGTACCCCATCCATGATTTCATATCGCTTAAGGGCCAGTGTCAGGGAAGAGGACTCTTCTTGTCCCTCAGATCCCTTGAGGATGTCGTAGTTGGGTCTTCCGTCTTCTGAAATAGAAAGGCGCAAGTTCGGCTGGTGCAGGCCTAGATAGGCGATCTGTGGTTTGTTGCTGTTTTTAAGGAGGGGAAGAAGAGGCAAATGTAAACGAACGGATGAAGCCTCGAATAATGGATCCTCGGAGAGCGTATCTAGTCCCTGGATATAAAGCGAATCGATGCGCAAGTGTAGATTGGGAAAACTGCGGAGCATGCTGAGTTCGATGTTATGAAAATCGACCTCTCCCTTGATCTGGGCATTCAATTGGGTTTTTACGACGGAGTTTAATTTGTTTTTGATGGCCATGGGAAACGCCACCAGTACTGCGATGAAGAGGCAGAAAATTGCTCCTATCGCGATCATTAGCCTTTTTCGCACTTTCATATTAATCATTGTTGTAAGGATCCTTTAAACGTCAGCAGTATCGCTTTTACTGTTTAATCACTCCTTTTGTTCGAGACGTGTTGGCATACTTAACAGGCTTTAAGAATATGTTAATAGTTGTCGTGCCGGGCTTTGTATTATTGTACTATGTATAGAAGTATCGGGTATTTATTGGGTTTGACCATGTTGGTTTATTGTCATCAGCCGGAGAAGGAGAGCGACAAAAATTATTATCAGACCCTCAATCAATGGAGAGCAGATCGCACAGCGAAGCTTAATCAGCCCATGGGATGGAGATCCCTTGTTGGCTTGTACCGGCTCCCGGGAGAAGATTTAAGGCTGGGTACGGGTACGGACTGCGACATCAAATTGCCCGTGGGCTTTCCAGAAGATTTTGCACGATTGCATATTGATGGCGATCAGGTACGAATGGAGTCTAAGTACTCCGTACAGTTCGATGGAAAGATGTCGCCTTCAGCGGATCTGACTCCAACCGGAAGGTCGAATGCACCTACCCAAATCGCATACGAGCACTTTCAAATGATTGTTTTGGATCGCGCTGGTGAATTCTTCCTGCGCTTGTGGGATACACAAAAGGTTGAGGATCATCCATTGGACTCAGTTCCTCATTTTCCTAACGATATCCGTTGGCGTGTGGATGCGCACCTTTCTCATGAAACAAAGGGAGATACCGTTTGGATCAAAAATATATTGGGACAGAATGTATCCTATGTTTCAGAAGGCAGTTTGGTTTTTACCATCGACCAAAAGGAATATAAGCTGGTCGCTTTTGGAGGCAGCGATACCTACTTTGTCTTGATGTCAGACGAGACCACATCTGCGGAGACTTACGGGGGAGGCCGGTATCTGTATGTTCCCAAGGTTGATGGGAGAGGGAATACCATCATAGACTTCAACAAGGCGGAAAATCCACCATGTGTATTTACTGATTTTGCCACTTGTCCATTGCCGCCGCGAGAAAACCACTTGGACGTTGCCATCACAGCAGGTGAGATGGCCCTTCCTACCCACTAGAGAAAGTGGGCCTAAACCGTGGCAAATTTATGAGGAATGTTTTGTTCTGCTTTTGTTGATTTTTCCGGATCTAGATTGGGCATTGTATAAGATCCGTTCATGTTTGATGTTGTATTTTTAATCTCTGTACCAGATGGTTGCAAATTTTTAAAATCTAGAGGTGACGGAAACGCAGGACATTCTTATTTACGATACAACGCTTCGAGACGGAACTCAAGGCGAAGGCATTTCCTTTTCAGCACAGGATAAGATACTCTTGGCTCGTCGAATGGATGCCTTTGGGTTCGACTATATCGAAGGAGGATGGCCCGGTTCCAATCCTCGGGACATGCAGTTTTTTGAACTGGCCGCAAGGGAGCACTTCTCGCATGCTAAATTGGCTGCTTTTGGTTCCACACGCCGGGCAAACAAGACGGTGGATGAAGATCCTCAGATTGCCCAGTTGCTTGCTGCCAATACTCCAGTGATTACCATCTTTGGTAAAACCTGGATTCTTCATGTAGAAGAGGTCTTGCATACGACGCAGGAAGAGAATCTCATGATGATCTATGATTCTGTGCATCATCTCCATTCTTACGGCAAAGAGGTCATTTACGATGCCGAACATTTTTTTGATGGCTACGAGGACAATCCCGAGTACGCCCTTCGTACACTGGAGGCGGCTCAAAAAGGAGGTGCAGATTTTGTGGTCCTTTGTGACACCAATGGGGGGACCCAAGTGCAGCGCCTCATGGAAGTAGTGCAAGAAGTAGAGCGTTTCCTGGATTGCCCGGTCGGCGTTCATTGTCACAATGACTGTGGTCTGGGTGTTGCC
This sequence comes from Saprospiraceae bacterium, assembly GCA_019634275.1. Classification (GTDB taxonomy): domain Bacteria; phylum Bacteroidota; class Bacteroidia; order Chitinophagales; family Saprospiraceae; genus CAJQNM01. The sequence continues at coordinate 10,370 of JAHQVP010000097.1, read as the reverse complement.
TTGTCTGTTGCAGGAGTTCAAGCGGGGGCCAGGATGGTGCAGGGCACAGTAAATGGGTATGGTGAGCGCGTCGGTAATGCAAATTTAACATCGATCATACCCAACCTTCATTTTAAGCTGGGATACACGGTAGCCTGTCAACAAAACCTGCAAGACCTGCGGAGTTTTTCCCTGGATGTAGATAAATTGGCCAACATCACTTCTAGTAAAAAGGAGCCCTTTATTGGAGCGAGTGCCTTCGCTCACAAGGGAGGGGTGCATGCCAATGCTGCCAGAAAAGTGGCACATAGTTATGAGCATATGCGGCCCGAATCCATTGGCAATCAACAGCGCATCTTACTTTCTGACATGTCTGGTGGTTCCAGTATTGCACTCAAGGCCAAGCCATTGGGCATGGACCTTGATGAGAAGTCGCCCGCAATGCGATCCTTTTTGACTAGAATAAAGGCACTTGAGAATAAAGGCTACGAATTTGAAAATGCGGATGCTTCATTCTATGTGCTGTTGCAACAGCATTTCAATGGTATGGAGGACCCCTTTGAATTGGTGAGTTATAGAACGATCTCAGAAGTCGTCAGGGATGGGAATACCAATATTTCGGAAGCGGTCGTAAAGTTGAGAATTGAAGATAATCCGGAGATTCGTATGACCATCAGTGAATCATCCGGACCTGTCGGTGCCCTCGATCAAGCCATGCGCAAGGCTTTTAGTGCTCATTTTCCAGCCCTCAAAAAAGTAAATCTGCTGGACTACAAAGTGCGCATCTTGCAGACCGGACTTAGCACCGACTCCACCGTACAAGTGTTGATGAAGTCAGGTGATGGCTTGTCTACCTGGTGGACCTGTGGTGCAGATTCGAGTATCATTGAGGCCAGTTACCAGGCGTTGTGTGATTCCTTCCGGTTTTACCTGTTGGGAGGCCAACATTTGGGTAAATCGGATGATTGATCGCCTTCATTCCGTGAGCAAGCACGTGGTTCGTTTTGGCCACTACTTACGTTCGCACGGATATCTATTGTCCTCGCAGCACTTGCGAGAAGCCCTCACAGCTCTGGCGCATGTTCCCTTAAACGATGCAAAGACCATGCAAATGGTCTTGCAAACATCTCTTTGTTTGTGCAAGGCGGAATGCGATGACTTTAAATCGCATTATCATCACTACTGGCACGAACATCAGCGGGGAGAGGACAGTAAGATTAAAGAAAGTGCCGAGGAGTCGAAAAAGCAGGCATTGGGCAAGCCTACTCCTTTGCATGAGCTACAAAAATGGCTTAGTGGCAATCATGAGAAGGAGGAAGTAGCCGTAGAAGGTTATAGTACCATGTCGCCTCTGGAAGAGCAAGACATCGTTGATTTGACGGAGTCAGAAATCCTGGATCTGATGGATCTATTGAAAAGAGCCATTAAGAAGTGGGATCATCGCTATAGTCGGCGCTTCAAGCACAGCACGAGTCAGCGCCAGGTTGACGTGAGCAAGACCATTCGCCAGGGATTCAGCCGAGGAGGGGAGATCATCGAATGGAAATATAAAGAGCGAAAAAGGCGTAGGTACAGGCTGGTTGTTATTGCCGATGTCAGTCGTTCTATGAGCCTCTACAGTCGCTTCGTCATCCATTTAGTCATTGCACTCAAGCACCTTTTCGAGGACTTCGAAGCTTATGCCTTTAGTACCGAACTTCAGTACATTGACACTGACCTGCTTCAGTTGGACCGGGATGGCGACCTGCGCGCATTTATGCATAATCTCACGTTAAGATCTGGCGGTACCAGGATTGGTGCCTCTCTTTCTTCCTTTGTCGATCAATATGCGATGGGATCTCTATATCGCAATACCAAAGTTATCATCATCAGCGATGGCTGGGATTTAGGTGATCCCGAAATCATTGGGGAAAGCATGTATCGGATCGCCCATTTGGCGAAGCAAGTGATCTGGTTAAATCCATTGAAGGGTAGGCCAGGATATGAACCGACGGTGCGCGGTATGCAAGCAGCATTGCCTTATGTCGATCATTTTCTTGCGGCCAATAGCTTGCGTTCCCTTGAGCAATTTATTCCTATTTTATTTTCCAATAGATAAACTACCCGTCATGCAATCAACCCGCGTTTGTTTTCTTTTCTGCGTCTTTTCTGTTTGCCTTCAGGCAGATCTCCCTGGCCAAAATCTGATCAAGAAGGGAGCTACTTTGACCATGTTGTCCGATGGATATTCCTTTACGGAGGGGCCCGCCGTGGACGATGCAGGGGATGTATATTTTACCGATCAACCCAACGACCAAATACTGCAATGGACACCGGGTCAAGGCGTTAAGGTCTTCATGTCTCCTGCAGGCCGTTCCAATGGGATGTACTTTGATGGCGATGGCAGATTGATATCCTGTGCAGACGAGAAGAATGAAATGTGGGCAATCACCAAGGATGGTCAAGTAGAAGTGCTCCTGGATGAATTTGAAGGAAAGCAGCTTAATGGTCCCAACGACCTCTGGATCCATCCGAATGGAGACATCTATTTTACAGATCCTTTCTACAAACGGAAATGGTGGGATCACGACGAGCGTCCCCAGGCATCGGAAAATGCATACCTACTAAGAGCAGGCGCGAAGAAAGCGAGCATGGTGGCAAAGGATTTTGTGCGTCCCAATGGCATCGTAGGAACCAAAGATGGGAAAACGTTGTACATCGCCGACATTGGTGATAAGAAGACATATCGTTTTTCGATAGATGATGCCGGCCTTCTGCAGGATCGAACGTTATTTTGCGAAATGGGTTCGGATGGGATGACGTTGGATCGCAAGGGCAATTTGTATTTGACTGGAGATGGGGTGACGGTATTTAGTCCGAAAGGAGAGCAGATAGCGCACATCCCGGTGCCAGAGCGATGGACCGCGAATGTGGTTTTTGGGGGTAAGAAACGCAAGACCCTCTTCGTTACCGCCATGAAAAAGGTATATACATTGGAAATGCGAGTCAAAGGCATGTACTAGCCTCCAGAGGTGACTTTATCATGATTGGATTGAAACGTAAGACGGTCACGCTCATTCCTTACACCAGCCGATGGAGTGAAGCCTTTGAGTTATTCAACCAGACCATGAGCATGGCCTGCCGCGACCATGAGGTGATCATAGAGCACATTGGATCTACCGCTGTTCGAGGTCTGTCTGCAAAACCTGTGATCGACGTGGCCGTTGGTGTCCCACCTGGAGAAAATCGTAAGTCAGTGATTGCAGCTATGACTCAATTGGGATGTCTTGACCGTGGCGACCGCGGAGACAGAGGCGGTCATCTGATGGTCATGGAAACCGAAACGGATGTAGTGAGTCATCACATCCACGTCCTATGCCTATCGGATCCTCAATAGTCGAACTACATCCTCTTCAGAGATGCACTGCGTGAAGATGCAGCCCTCCGAGGAGAATATCTGGCGTTGAAATGGAGATTGGCTGCCAAGTATTCCGCTAATCGAGAGGCCTACACGAATGGCAAACGTCGCTTCATAGAGGATGTGCTGTCCTCGATAACCACAACAAGCAATCAAAGAAGTTGATTGGCCAAATTGGCCAATTCAGAGCGTTCTCCTTTCTCCAGTTTGATGTGGGCAAATAAATGGTTGCCCTTGAACTTGTCGATCAAGTAGGTAAAACCATTGCTTTGCTCATCCATGTAGGGCGTGTCGATTTGATTTATGTCGCCGGTAAATACAATCTTAGTCCCTTCTCCAGCGCGGGTGATGATCGTCTTGATTTCATGAGGGGTCAGATTTTGCGCTTCGTCAATGATAAAGAAGACATTGGTCAGGCTCCTGCCTCGAATGTAGGTCAGTGCAGTAAGTTCCAGATCACCACTCTCTTGCAATTCGGCTATCGCTTTCGTCTTGCGATCATTCCGCTGGTGTAGGGACTTGATAAACTTTAGATTATCCCACAGCGGCATCATGTAAGGAGAAATCTTCTCTTCTGCATCACCTGGCAAGAAACCGATGTCTCGATTGCTGAGCGGGACGATAGGCCTGGACAAGATGATTTGACTATACTGTTTTTTTTGTTCCAGCGCAGCTGCCAGTGCCAGCAACGTCTTTCCGGTCCCGGCCACGCCTTCGAGGGCAACAAGACGAACTTCCTGATTGAGTAGGGCATCCATGGCAAAAGTCTGCTCCGCATTCTTTGGTTTGATGCCATAGGCATAGCTCTTCTCCACTCGTTCTAACTCATCCGTTCGACTGTTGTATCGCGCCAATACAGATTGCGTGCAGTTGTTTAGAATATAGTATCCGTTGGCAACTTTGGCTCCTTCCAGTATACCATCTTCTTCAATCGTTTTCTTTTGGTACAAATTGCGAATGATCTCAGCATCCAAATCATGAATGGCTGTAGACCCTACCTTGATTTCCTGCAGATCGGACACTTTGCCGGTCAGATAGTCTTCACATTGTAGACCTAAGGCCTTGGCCTTGATCCGGAGGTTGATGTCTTTGCTTACCATGATGACGGGACCTTCCTGCCCATCTTCCTGCAATGCCAAAGCTACATTGAGAATCTTATGGTCATTCTTTTCTTTTCCAAATATCTGCATGGCGTCTTGCTCCGGCCGGGGCACGGACATGACAATCTTCAAGCGTCCTAAATGGTCTCCCAGATCGATCCATTGATTGAGATTTTGGTCAATCGAAATGCGATCGAGAAATCGAATCACTTCTCGTGCTTCGAAGTTCTTTGTTTCATTGCCAATCTTGAAGTTGTCGAGCTCTTCGAGTACTGTGATGGGGATCACGATGTCATGTTCTTCGAAGTGGGTGATGGCATTGTGGTCAAACAACAATACGGATGTGTCAAGTACAAATAATTTGGGCATAAGCAAGTGTTTATATGTACAATCACATATTACAAAATATTTTAATGCATTGATAGTCTTCAGCACATTGTTTTTAGAAAAAGCATCTTACCCGGTTCAATGCATCTTTAGCTATTTTCACTGCATGAGAATTTGCAAGTTTATTATCCTGAACGTGACATGTCTTTTGCTGTTGGGTGGGGTGGTTGCCTCACAAGCGCAGTCTTTGGGAATCTTCGAAAAATCGATAGACGTTGGAGATCCTGTCTCAAAAGGTGCTGCAAATCTTGTTGCAGAACAAGCTTATCAAATCAAAGGTGCGGGCTCCAATATGTGGTTTGATCGAGACGAAATGCACTTTCTATATCGCGAGGTTCAGGGAGACTTCTGTATTTCTGGAAGCTTTGAGTGGCAGAGCCCTGGGCATAATGCCCATCGAAAGATGGGGTGGACGGCTCGAAGATCGTTGGATCCTGGCGCGGCAATGATCAACCTGACCGTGCATGGTGATGGGCTCACATCCATTCAGTTTCGGAGACGGGATGGTGGCGAGACCGAAGAGATTAAGATTGGAAATATTCATGCTAAACATCTAAAGTTAGCTCGTCAAGACACGGTCTTTACTGTCTATACGAGAGGCGAGACGACGGATGCAGCTCCTGTGGACCTTGCGCTAGATCTCCCCAAAGATCTGCTTGTAGGAACCTATGTATGCAGCCATGAGGACAGCATTGTGGAAGAGGCCTTAGTGGAGAATGTTGCATTCAATCCCATGCCCATGCACAGCTCAACGTCCGACCTGGATGCCTTACGATGGAGGAATATTGGACCGGCAAACATGATGGGACGCATCGCTTCAATCGATGCCAAGGAAGATAACCATCGCCACGTGCTGGTGGGCACGGCATCGGGTGGTGTCTATCAGTCTCACAATGCTGGCATGACCTGGGATGTCATCTTTGACGACTATGGCGCAAGCAGTATTGGATCAGCCGTGATGCATCAGAAAAATCCAAACATCCTTTGGGTAGGAACCGGCGAATCGGCAAATCGCAATAGCTCAGGCTGGGGCAATGGCATTTTTAAGTCGTCTGACGGAGGCAAGAGTTTTTCTTGCATGGGGCTGCAGGAAGGGCACAACGTGGCAGCGATTGCACTCCATCCCGAGGATCCTGATCATGTCTATGCTGCTGTTGTGGGGCATCTTTGGGGTTATTCAGGCATTCGTGGGTTGTACGAGACACAAGATGGAGGATTAACCTGGAACAAACTCTCCGGAGGACTGCCCACCGACTCTAAGACCGGATGTACCGAGATCGTGATGCACCCGGAAAACCCCAATGTCCTATTTGCCGGATTTTATCATCGAATTAGGCAACCGGCTACCTTTCAGTCTGGAGGAGAGCAAGGAGGACTATACAAGTCTGAGGACGGAGGTAAGTCTTGGCGCAAGATAGAAACAGGGCTTGCAGAGGGGCCCAGCGGGATGATTGATATTTCCATTCATCGCGCTGATCCACAGATTATGGTGATGGCTTATGAAGCCGAAGAGGCCCTCAATCTCGTAAAGGATTCTCTAGGCAATGCGGTTGCAGGTTCCGGAGTCTATCGCAGTGACGATGGAGGGGAATCTTGGCAGTTCTTATTGCCGCACACCGTGAGACCTTTTTACCACGGTCAGATTTGCATTGATCCAGTAGATCCTCAAAACATCTATGTGGTCTCTCGTGGATTTAAAGAATCGCATGACGGCGGCAAGACTTTTCAGGACAGAAAGGCCCGTGCGGACGGGGGAGACGACCATGACATGTGGATATCTCCGGTAGACAACAGATACATGTACATCGCCACCGATCAAGGTTTTCGTTTTTCCAATGACGGGGGAGGGTCCTGGTTATCGTACAACAACATGGCCATCGGTCAGTACTACGCAATCGGAGTCGACATGAGGCAGCCCTATCACGTGGGAGGTGGCCTTCAGGACAATGGACTTTGGGTAGCAAGCAGCAACAGTCGCAATCCCGCAGGCATACTGAATCGAGATAATTACTGGATAGGTGAAGGAGATGGGTTTCATGTCCAAATCGATCCTGAAGACTGGCGAACGGTATACATGGTCAATCATGTCGGCTTTTGTGCCAGGATTAATATTGAAAGCCGTGCCTACCAGTACATTACGCCCACTCCAGAGACCATTGTGAATTTTAGGGACTTTGTAGATCATGATTATCCGGAGACTCGGAATGTCTACACCATTGATCCTGGAGAGCATTGGTTTTTCTATGAGCGACTCGAGCGTCCGCTATTGCCTCCTCAATTTAGATTTAATTGGAGCAGCCCATTGGTGATGTCCCCTTCAAATCCGCACACGATCTACTTTGGCGGCAATCACCTCTTTAAGTCCACCGACCAGGGCAACACCTGGCGGATCATTAGTCCAGATCTAACGACCAATGATCCTGATTTGCGCAACACCAGTCATGGGGGCGGATTGACTTTCAGCAATACCGGAGGAGAGAATCATTTCACGATAATCACCATTGCAGAGTCCCCATTGGATCCTGCCATCGTTTGGGCAGGAACGGACGATGGTAATGTACAGGTGACAACTGATGGAGGTACCCATTGGTCGAACTCCAAGTCTGCATTCCCTGGACTGCCCGAAAAGATTTGGGTGAGCAGGGTAGAGGCTAGCCACCACCATAGGGGAACGGCGTACGTGACCTTTGACAATCACAGACATGATGACTTTAAGGCATATGTTTACAAGACTGATGACTTTGGGAAAACGTGGCAAGACATTTCATCTAATCTTCCAGACGACTACAGCCTCTATGTGATCAAGGAGGACCCCGTCAATGCTGATCTACTTTTTGTGGGTTCAGAAAGTACGGTATATACCAGCTTGGATCAAGGCAAGCGTTGGCTGCCGCTCAATGCTAATCTTCCTTCTGTTGCGATTCATGACCTCGTTATTCATCCAAGAGAAGGGGATCTAGTAGCGGGTACTCATGGCCGCAGTATTTGGATTCTTGATGATTTGTCCGCATTGAGGCAATGGTCTTCCGTCCATGATCAACATGTCAAGTTATTCCAACCTCGCCCGACTATTCAGTGGCAAAGAGTAAGAATAGGCCGCACCCAACCCGCGTTTGAATTCAGTGGGGAGAATCCTCCATCCGGAGCCATACTGGACGTATTTGTCGAGGAAGCACTAGAGGGTTCCACCATCCAGGTGATGGTCAAAAACATTGAGGGAGAGATAGTGGATAGCATCGCCCAAAAGGCCATGCCAGGCTTAAACCGCATTGTTTGGGACATGAACGTAGCCCCTTCTCTCCGCGAAATCCGGGAGACCAAAGCGGAGTTGGTACGCGCATGTGCGGTTTTGACCCAACGCATCCAAAAGACCGAAGATGTTCAAGTCATTGAGAAAGTGCAAGCCGATCTGCGAGCGACGGATTCGATCTCTGAGATCAATAAACTGCGCGGAAAGCTGGTCAAAGATTATCCTGGGTATGCCGAAGGTGAATCTCTGTTCGCTAGGAAGTTGATGAAGCGTCAGGTGCCGCCTGGCTCGTACCGCATCGAGGCAGTGGTGGAGGGCCATAGCAGCATGTCTACGTTAGAGGTTTTGGCTGACCCTCTGCTCCGGTAAAAGGGAACTGCCCGATGGAAGTTTCTGGTTTTGTCGAAAAAATGCCAGTGACCAATCCAGCGTGCGTATTTTCCATCTATGCATAATCTGGTGGGAGATATGACAGGGGCTTTGCACTTGGTCAGCAGCCTTTTAGCTATGCTGTTCGGGGCCATTGTCATGTTAGCCAAGAAGGGTACGCGATCACACAAGATTCTAGGATACAGCTATGTCATTTGTATGATCACTGTCCTGATAACTGCCCTCTTAATCTATCGGCTTTTTGATGGTTTCGGCCCTTTTCACTACATAGCAGTGGGGGCTTTGTATACCTGTTCGTTGGGGTGATGCCTGCTGTAATTCGCTGGGAAGGATGGTTGAAAAGGCACGTACATTTTATGTAATGGTCTGTCGTAGGACTTTATGCTGCCTTCGTTGCCGAAGTGTTGGTCCGCATTCCGCGGTCTCCGCGCTGGATAATGGTGTGTGTTGGAGCGGCGTTCATTACTGTCCTTAGTGCCATTGTATATGCTTGTCGGAAAGACGACTAGTTGGGCACGAAGATAGGAAGCAAGCTACGCAGCTAGATGGCAAAACAAAGGCAATCACTTATTGAAGGGAGACTGCCTTTGTTTATCCAAGAAATAATGTGCTATCCGTTTGGCCAGTGGTTCATGGCGTCCAATACGCCCCCCATCAAGCCAAGACATACTGTCCAGAAGGCAATATTAATGCCCATGTTTTTCCACGACTTCTGCTCGAAGAGCCCATTGGAAATGTAGATCGGTGTGAATACAACAAGGCTCACAAAGACACCATGGAATACGCCATGACCAAACGTATCAAATTCACCTTCTTGACCAGGAGAATTGTTGAAATTGATGAGGAAAAAACTGACCACAAAAGCCATTACAATGGACAGGCCCATCATCAGAGGCATATTACCGGATTGCATTTTCTCATCGGTCATCCCGATCGAATCCATCCAGGGTCTGCCCAGGACGGCCTTGCTGTACCAAATAAATCCAAGGACGCTTGGAATTAGAGTTGAGATGATCATGGAGAACCAGTTTACATTTTCCATTTTGATGTTTATTATGTTCGATAATTAAATAATTTAAGAAAATACGTCATAACATATTGAGCTATGACCGTGCAGGAGTATAATGACACACATCCCCAATGGAGTAAGGCCCTAGAGAGATTAGAGGAATTTGCCCGTGGTGAAGGATTTGAAGAATCCATAAAATGGAAGATGCCTTCCTACGCCTGGCAGGGTCGGTTGGTGGTGGGCATAGGGGCCTTTAAGCACTACGTGGGCCTGTTTTTTCATCAGGGAGCACTCTTAGAGGATAGTGCTCAAGTATTGCAAAATGCACAAGCGGGCAAAACGAAGGGCATGAGACAATGGCGCTTTGGTTCTGCTCAAGAAATCGAGGATCAAAAATCGCTGATCCGAAGTTACCTGCGGGAGTCCAGGCAAAATGCACAGGAGGGAAAGACGGTAGAACGTAAGGCCAGAACGCTCTGTATTCCCGAGGAGTTAATGCAAGCATGGAATGTAGATCCAAGCCTGAAGGAGTCCTTCTACGCCTTAAATAAATCTGCCCAGATCGAATATGCCGTCCACATATCAGAAGCAAAGCGTGTGGAGACCAGACTGCGCCGATTGGAAAAAGCCAAGCCACTGATCCTGTCGGGACGTACGTTGTATGATCGATATAAGCAGTGAGTTTAGGTCACCAATCTTTCTTACGTAGGATAAAGATCCCTAGGCAGAAATTGATCAAGAGCCATCCCGAGGCAATCAATACTTCCTTTGCCGAAACATACTCTTGTATTTCCATAAAGGCATATCTGGGAAAAGGGAAGTGAACCAGATTGTTCATGCTGGTTACTGGAAAATAGG
>JAHQVP010000011.1 GCA_019634275.1 Saprospiraceae bacterium | reverse complement strand
TGTACGCCAGAACATATTGTCATGATCCAGTGCCTTCAACAGATTGTCCTCCTTGTCCGCCGTCAGCTCAGTGATGGAATTGTCAGATTTGCCGCGATACTTTACAATATAGATGCGTCCATGTCGCACGTCGCGATTGGTGTTGAGGTGGGCATTCCCAGGGCCCTTGTTGGCATTCCAGATTTGATTAGGCATACCGCGCACATCCGGGTTGTGCTGGATCACGGGATTGTACCAGTCGGCCACCCAAAGATTCCCATCAGGTCCTGTTTCCGTAAAGACGGGGGCCGTCCAAGCATCGGTACTTGCAAAGATGTTGCCGCCATCGACTTCTTGGTAACCTGCGCCATCTTCTTTCATCCGGGCAAGGTGGACCAGATGCCCCGTAGGAGCATTGACGTACATCTGATTGCGGTATTCTGCTGGATAGTTGGAGGCCGTGTAAAAATTAGCGCCAGCCGCCGCCGTATATCCTCCTCGCACATCGACTTGCTGAAGGGGCACCGTGTCTACAGGAGTGATTTCATAGTGGCCCTGAATGAAATCTGCATTGATCGCCCAGGAGGGTCTTTTCCCCAAGTATCCGTAGTACCTGAGTGGGATGCCGATATAACATGCGTGATTGTTGTTGGCCGTCGAGCCAAAAATTTCATTATCGGCGGTTATGCCACAACCCCAGGTATTGTTATTAAACTGTCCAATCGGTTCAAAGGACTTTCCGTCGCGTGTAAAGCGATATACCCCCCGAGTAAAGTTTACGAGCTTGCCTCCAAAAGTCTGCTCAAAACCGGAGTAACCCACTGCTCCCCAGATCTGATTGTCAATCCCATAGTGAAGATTTGATGGACCTGCATGCGTGTCCCAAATGCCAAATCCACCAAACAATACCTTTCGTTCGTCCATCACATCATCACCATCCGTGTCCTGCAGCAAGACCATGTCCGGTGCCTGGGCTACGATGGCCCCTCCCTTGACGATAACGAGCCCAGTGCTGAGGCTCTGGTTGGTCGCGAAGTCGATGAATTTATCTGCCTTGCCATCTCCGTCTGTGTCTTCGCAGATGGTAATGCGGTCTCCACCAACCTCATTCTCGAGTTTATGGGGATAGTCCTGGGACTGGATTACCCATAGACGTCCTCTTTCGTCCCAAGCCATGGCGATGGGATTGATGATATTGGGTTCAGCAGCAAATAACTTTGCCGTGAAGCCTTTCGGCAACTGAATATGTTTTTGGGACTGTTCGGGAGAGAGCGGATCTTGTATTCTCGGTTTGTCGCCACTGTAGGTCAGTGGCGGTGGTGGTTCTTGGGTGTGTTCTGAGCACGAGTTGATCAGAAGAAGGACAACAATAAGAGGCAATATTCGAAAGGGAATGGCCATAAGATCTAGCTTTTTTGTGAGCGATAGTGCTTGTACGGAAGATTTTGCGATTCATCGATGGTGCCACCAGACCAACCGGCTTTGGGTGACAAGATGGCCAGGAACTCGAGCACGTCATTTCCAGCATTGAAGGTGGCATGTACTACATCGGGATCAAGGTAGATCGAATCCCCCACAGTCAGTATCTTCTTTTCATTCTCGATCCATTGCTCAGCAGTACCTTTCAAGACGTAGAGGATTTCATGCATGTCCGGATGACGATGGAAGTCATGGCCTTCTCCTGCCTGGACGACTACTTTGACCATCAGGGTGTCTGCCTCTGGCGTCGTTTCGGGTCTATAGTGCCAGTGATGTCCTCTGCCCTCCACGAGTTCGAGCGGCAGGTCCTTACCTAAAACAAATTTGGAAAAAGACTTCTTAGGCATTGCGGTCAATCTCAAGTGCTTTGAAGTCACGAGTCAGCTGGGTGAGTGACTCCTCTACACCCATGCGCTCAAGAGAGGAGGCGCCAACGAATCCCTGGGCATCACTCTGATCAAGTACAATCCGCACATCTTCGGGAGTATTAATCGGTCCCCCGTGTGCCAGAAAAAACGTGTCTGGATTCTCAGGTCTAACGGCCTCAATAATGGCCTGTGTTCGTTCAACGGCATCATCCATGGAGCAAGTAGCCCCAGTGACCCCAATGGATCCTCCAACGGTAGTCCCCACGTGGGCAATGATTGCATCTGCGCCGACCGCTGCCATTTGCCTGGCTTCTTCCGGAGTCGCCACATACACGATAGTGAAGAGATCCATCCGATGTGCCAGAGAGATCATGTCCACTTCCTTCCTAAAGCTCATGCCAGTTTCTTCGAGTACCTGACGAAAATGTCCGTCGACGATCGAGTGAGTGGGAAAGTTATTGACGCCTGAAAAACCCATGTCTTTGACTTGACCAACGAAGTGCCACATGCGTCTTCTTGGATCACTGCCATGTACTCCGCATATCACCGGAATCTCCTCCACTACGGGAAGTACTTCGAACTCTCCGATCTCCATGGCAACGGCATTGGCATCCCCGTAGGCCATCATGCCTGCGGTCGATCCATGACCTGACATCCGGAAGCGCCCCGAATTGTAGATGATCAGGAGGTCTGCGCCGCCCTTCTCGATAAACTTTGCGCTAATACCCGTTCCTGCTCCTGCGGCAATGATGGCTTTTCCTGCGTTTAGCGTGTTTTGCAGTCGTTCACGCACCTCCATCCGGGTGTATGGATTTCCTTTTCCAGTCCATGGGTTTGGCATAGTCTCGTATTAGCTCCTTGAAGAAAAGAATCTGTTTCCATTTATTCTACTCTCCACGAAAGTATTCCAGGAGGCTGCTTACCGCCATCTGGGCAAATTCGGGGGAGTTGATGTCGGTCTCCATCTTGACCAAATGCACCTCTTCCGAGAGGTTTTCTGCCAGCGCAGTAAACAATGCTTGGTCTGCTTCGGGGAGATGAAAAGTTTTTCCTTCCATGCTGATGAGCGATATTCCTTTAGAAGGCAGAATGACGGTGACATCACCCTTGGCGTCATTTAATTTCCTGGCCATTTCCAGTCCAAGAAGGGTATTTTCTTTCACGTTAGTGCGCAACAGTGTCACATCGGGCGCCCATGAATGCAGAAGTCGATCACGATAGCGTTCAGGAACAGATGTTGGCTCGGCAAAGTTGACCATGTCCAAGCAGCCGGGCGCCACTACCTGAGGGATGCCCATTTCTCCTGCTGCTGTCAATCGGCTCGTTCCCGCCGCACAAATGCCACCACATAATTCGTCGGCAAGTTCGGTGGTGGTGATGTCCAGTACTCCGTCGATCAAGCCCTCCCGGATGAGGTTTTCCATGGTTCGCCCTCCCGATCCTACTGCATGGAAAGGAAGGACATCAAAATTTTCCTGACGCAGCAGTTCGGTACAGCGCGTGACGCAGGAGGTGGTGTTGCCAAACATGCTTATGGCGATGGTTTTTCTCTTCACATCCTGCGGAGGAAGACCAATTTCAATCATGCCCTTAATAGCGCCGGCTGCCTGTCGAAGCAAGGTCCTGCTGATGGAGTTAAGACCGGCGACGTCCACTAGCGAAGGAATGAGGACAACGTCTTTGCTGCCCATCTGTCTAGAAAGGTCTTTATTGGCGACGGTGCTGATGCAGACTTTGGGGATTCCAAAGGGCACTGATTGTATTGCGCGCATAAACATGAAAGTGCCACCGCCTCCACCCATGCCGATGATGCCCTGGACACGATCGCTCTCAATGAGATCTTGTAAGACCTGAGCAGCACCCAGACTCATTTTGTCCAGGGCAGTGCTTCGGTCTCCCTGCGCTTGTAAGAACTCCAATGTCGAATCGGCCGATTTTGCGACTTCTTCAGCAGGAACATGGATGGTAAAATTAGTGTGCGCTTCATGAACTCCTAGATTGATGGTCAAGACCTGCTGACCCATCTCTTCCAAACATGCGATCAGGCAACCAAAGTCTTCGGCTTTGGTATCAAAGCACCCGATGACTGCGACGGTGGTTGTCCTATCCTGCATATCCCAATATGCAGAAAAGATCATCACTGAAAGCATTCAAAAGGAAATGAATGTTGAGGAGAAGTTATTCACCGATCCGCTTGGCAAGGTTGTCTGGAAGCCGATCGCTCATTCCTTCCTGGTGTTTTTCAGCCATCTCCAATAGCCGACTAACAATCTCCGGATATTCTGCACTGCGATCGTATTTTTCACTGATGTCCGTCTCCAGATTGTACAGTTCAGGATGCTCCAGATTGACTACCGCGCCATAATGTACTGGGGCACGTTGTTGAATGTGCAATTTCCAGGGACCGGATCGGACCGCATGCAATACTCCGAATGCCCAATAGTAAAATTCATCTCGAGGGCTTGGTACACCCTGCAAAAGGGTGGGGCTCAGATCAAAGCCATCCATGGTGCGATCATCGGGTGTTGCTGCATCCGCGAAATGAGCAAACGTGGGGAGCAAATCCAGAGTTGACCCAACTTCATTGCTTACTCCGGGAGGCAAGATGCCAGGACCCCAAAACACGGTAGGTACGCGCTGGCCACCTTCAAAAGTGGTTCCTTTTCCCGCGCGCAGCGGACCTGCAGACCCTCCGTGCTCTTTGAATGAGAGCCACGGCCCATTGTCCGAAGTAAAGACAACGATGGTTTGCTGGTCCAGATTTAAACTACGGACGGTAGAAAGTATTTGTCCAACGCTCCAGTCAATTTCCTGGATGACATCTCCATACAGTCCGCGCTTGCTACTGCCCCTTTTTTCTTGCCCAACAAACAAGGGGATGTGGGGTAGGGAATGAGCAAGGTAAAGGAAGAATGGTGCGTCCTTGCTTTCTTGAATAAAGGAGACCGCCTCTTCCGTATATCGTCGCGTAATGGTGTTCTGATCGCATGGCCGTTCGATGATTTCTTCATCGCGAATCAGAGGAACGTTGTACGAGGCCACCTCGGGATAGAAGTCCGGATCCAAGACCTGGGACCGGTAGTGTGGGGATCCTGCTACAAAGTCCATGTCGTTGGAGTAGGGGATGCCATAGTAGGAATCAAATCCTTGCGTTCTCGGTAGATGTTGAGGAAGATGCCCCAGGTGCCATTTTCCGATGGCAGCGGTGGCATAATCCTTCGATTTGAGCACTTCCGCGATGGTGATTTCGCTCTGCGGCAACCCTCCTTGTGAATCTGGAAAAAGAACCCCACGTGCCGGGGAAGTCATGCCGTTGCGGTATGGATATCTGCCGGTGAGCAAGGCCGCTCGACTGGGTGTGCATACGGGATCTGCAACATAAAATTGCGTCCATTTCTGCCCCTCTTCTGCCATTTGATCCAGATGTGGAGTCTCGATCGTCGGATTGCCGAAACAGCCGAGATCGCCCCATCCAAGATCATCACAAAAGATGACGATGAAGTTGGGCGGTGGGTTGTTGTCCGATCCTTGAGCAGGGAGCATAACACATCCAGCCAAGGAACAGAAGATCGTGACGATGGTGATTTTAAACAACTTCATGGATAGGCATTTGACAGCCTGAATATCTAGAAATATTGGTAGATCGCTAATATCGCTCCTCATCACCATGAGCCATCGCAACGTTAAAGAGGCTGTTGCCACTTAGCAGTTAAGTCTTATTTTTAATTGGTACCTCGATTTGGGGGTGCTTCAAAGAGACCAACATGCTAAATCGAAGATCATTGCTTAAACACGGAACACTCGCCGCGTTAGCCGCAGTCAGTTGCACTCCCCGTATCCAAGAAGAGGCGCAGAAGCCCGAAGCAGTGGCTGCTCATGTTCCTTTCCGCTTAAAGTTTGCTCCTCATCTCGGCATGTTTGCACATCATGCCGGCGAAGATCCTATTGACCAGATTAACTTCATGGCCGATCAAGGATTTCATGCCTTTGAAGACAACAACCTTAAGCGACGTCCACCTGAAGTGCAGCAAGCGATCGGCAAGACGCTGGTTGATCGCCAGATGACCATGGGGGTCTTTGTCGGAGGCAGGGTACGCGGAGATGGTCCCACCATCGTGACCAATGACCCAGGCATCAGAGAACAGTTCCTGGCAGACATTCGGGAGTCAATCGTCGCTGCAAAAAGGGTAAATGCAACCTGGATGACGACGATCCCTGGACGACTTGACCTGCGCCAACACATAGGGTTTCAGACCGCCAATGTAATCGAAACACTAAAGCAAGCTGCTGCCTTATTGGAACCGCATGGTTTGGTCATGGTCTTGGAACCCTTAAATTTTTACAACCATCCCGGATTTTTCCTTAGCGAAATCCCACAGACGTATCAGATCTGCAAAGCGGTAGACAGTCCGTCTTGTAAGATCCTGTTTGACATTTATCATCAGCAGATTCAAGAGGGAAATCTTATCCCCAATATTGACGACGCCTGGGACGAAATCGCCTATTTTCAGATTGGAGATAATCCAGGCCGCAAAGAGCCCACTACGGGTGAGATTAATTATAAGAACGTCTTCCAACACATTCATGACAAGGGCTATAGAGGAGTTTTGGGCATGGAGCATGGAAATTTTCACGATGGGAAAGAAGGGGAGGAGGCCTTGATCCAAGCCTATAGAGCGGTAGATTTAGCAGCGAGCACGTAGGGTGCGGAGTGTGATTAGTATTCATGTTCTTTTGTGAGGGATTTTCATATGTGCGATTCTTGTTGATACCTCTGGAGTGGTAAATGATTCGAAAAGAATGATCAGGATAATTGCACTACTTATTTTCTCTAATTTGATAACTACCTGTTCAATGCAGAATGAAGATCCTCTAATGTATGAGGTCACAAAGATTCGTGCTCCGCTAGTGATGGACGCCGATTGGAATAAGGCTCCTTGGGCGAGCATGGAGTCACTCTCTCTAGACCACCATATGGGCGAAAAGCCCACGCATTTTCCGAAGGTCGAGGCCAAAGTGGCATACGACAATTCCGCCATTTATGTCATATTTCGAGTGCGGGATCAATACATCAGAGCAGTGCGTTCAGAACACCAGGAGGGAGTGTATAATGACAGCTGTGTGCCACTTCAATCTTGGCAATATCCTGCGGCGATATATGCACGTTGTCTTCTC
>JAHQVP010000096.1 GCA_019634275.1 Saprospiraceae bacterium | reverse complement strand
GAAGATGTCCAGCCGGTAGATGCTTCCGAATATCGGTATTTGGGCAAATCTCGACAACTCGATCATCTCACAGAAATTTTAGATGGCAGTTATCAATATGGCATCGACCATAAGCAGGAGAATATGCTCTACGCTTCCCTGGAAAGGGCGCCCGTAGTCGGAGGACGAATTGTCGCCTTCGATGCAGAGGCTGCCCTATCCATGTCAGGGGTAGTAGATGTTTTTACGATTGACGGCAGCGGACTTGCCGAGACCAATTTCTGGCGAGATGCGGTTGTGGTCGTGGCAACAAGTCATTGGATTGCTCAGCAGGCTAGAAAGGAATTGCAAATCACGTGGAATCATGGCTTGCATGCTTCCTTGTCAAACAGCACGATTGCCCATCTGGCTGAGCAAGGTCTCGCAGGGGAGCCCAAAATCTTTGAAAAAGCAGGGGACACGGAGATGGCATTTGAAGAAGCGGACATGGTTCTAGAGGAGGTGTACGAAACGCCATATTGGTCTCATAGCCCACTAGAGCCCATGAATGCAATTGCCGATGTAAGACAAAAAGAATGCACCATCTGGGCACCTTGTCATGACCAGAGTAGGCTTTTGGATGCTCTAGTGAAAGTCTCTGGATTTAATGCAGAAGACATTCGGATCTGCACGACACCAATGGGAGGAAGTTTTGGCAGAAGACTATTGGTGGATTATGGCATCGAAGCCTTCTTGATTTCTCGCAAAGTACGGCAACCTGTACAAATGCTCAACACACGCATTGATGAAACAAAAATGGGCTACTATATGCCGGGTGGTCACTACAAATTGAAAGGAAGTATCAAAAATGGCCAGGTGACGGCTTTAGAACTTGCAGTGGCACACCCCAGCATTTGGGCATTTTCTGATCCAACATATCTGGAAAATCATGGTGGAATTGACACTGCTATTTCGCATGATTTTTTGCGTTTTCCCTACCATTTTCCCAATCGAAATTATGCGCATGCCATCTTGCAGGATTTGCCGGTTCCAATTAGTTGGTGGCGCGGAACCTTTGGAAACACCGCATCTTTTGTTTTGGAAAGTGCTGTGGATGAATTGGCGCATATGGCAGAGACAGATCCAATCGAGTTTCGCTTGAAGCTCCTACAAGGGCATAACCAGTTCCATTACGTGGAGACCAGATTTGGTGAAGAGCAAATCGATCGGCACTTATACATCCGAATGTTGGAGCGAGCAAGAGAATGGAGTCGCTGGCATGTACCGCTGTCAAGAAACAGGGGCCGTGGAATTGCTACGACCTTTACATTTTTTGAGTCTTATGCGATAGTGGTCGCAACAGTACGCGTCGCGAGAAAGAAAGTGCACATCGAGAGGATTCAATGCTTGGTGGAATGTGGTTTTGTGGTTAATCCGATCATGGTGGAGGCGCAGATTGAAGGAGCCATCGTCTTTGCGCTCTCTGCTATGAAGAAGTCGGCTATTCACTTTGAAAATGGACGGGTGCAGGAAAATAGCTTTATCGATTACCCTATTGAGACCTACAAAGAATGTCCCGAAATTGACATCGAAATCATGCCTTCCCTTAGGCCCAGCTGTGGGGTAGGGGAGCTGGCAAATGCACCCACCTTTGCCGCTGTTACGAATGCCATTTTTGATGCTTGCGGAATCAGGATTAGAAGTTTGCCGCTCTCTGAGCATTTTGTCGTGGAAGGATAGGATCGAGATAAAAGTCGAATGAAGTCAGCTCAGCATCAAGTCGATTCACTCTTGACGACAGCCGCCATTGCATCCTTACTTGGTGCTGGTACAACGGCAGTATTATTGTTTATGTCTTCCCCAACAGCAACTACCTTTCAAGAAGAAGTCTTACTGAGTGGCGACGGGAGGTATTTATTCAAATTGTGGGTGTTGTTCTTTCATCCTCAGGTCAATTTCATCGCCGCACTGGGTGCTGCTTTTGTCCTCTGGCGCAAGCATCCAGTATGGATTACGCTCGGTTCATTCTTCCTTTTGATTTGGTGCTTGGGGGAGATGGCACAACAGGCATTTCTCATTGACGGCCTAAATCAGTACTGGCGATCTGGTTTTATTCAAGCAGAGGATGAAGCGACCCAGACGATGTACCGAACATTGATTGAGGGGAGCAAGGGGTGGTCGGATAGTTACTATTTTCAAATTTTATATGGGTTCGGGTTGGGTTCATTTTTCTTTGGATTGGCTTTTCTTCGACAGGGAGCATTGGCGAATGTCATTGGAATTATTCTTCTTTCCATTGCCTTAGTCAGCTTGTGTTCATTTATGCGCTACTATTTGCCCGGTCTGACGGCTTTATCTTCGATGATTGATGGATTCTATGCCGTGCTGTATCCTGTGTTGCAGCCACTCGTACGTGTGCTCTTGTGCCTATGGCTTTTGAGAAAAAGACGCAATATGGTTTTGGCTTAGAAAACGTTTTTGAAGGCATCCGAAGAGACTCCCAACCAAATCGCTAGAATTTCAGGCACGCAATGCTTGATAAAAAACTACATGAATGTCGTCGGAGCTGTACGCTAGTCATCGGGCGGTACCCTTTCTTGATCGAGCAGAAATGCGGTGGCATCACAAGGAGGATCTGAATTTGACAATTCAGGAAATTGTCGTAGGTCTTTTTCGAAAGTAATAAGCTTAGACAATCCGGTGGAAGGGAAGTTTTTAAGTAGAAAGCCCAGTAGAACGATTATCTACTGGGCTGTATTTATATGGCAGTGCTCCTAAATGCACTTACGCTTTTCGCAGGATGATGTCTCCGTGATATGTTGTCAGCATAACTTCACTTCCACCAGAACCAATCTGGCCTCGAGTCCAGCCCCCGATTTTGATCTCCTTGGCCCCACCGGATGTGGTGGATGTAGATTGCTCGTCCGCTAGAATGGTCATGTCAAAGTCTGTATAAATGTCTCCGCGACCAGGCTTCATTCGAGTGCTGCAATCGATGCCGGCAGGTAATGTCAATTCAACATCGCCATGGTATGTGCTAAACGCCATGGGTTTGGTCAAATCTATGGACTCGAACGTTACGAGGATCGGACCGTGGTGCGTCTCAGCAGATACTGATCCGCTCACATTTCTCATTTCAATTCCACCGTGATGACTTTGCACTTCCATCTGTCCGGTCACCCCTTCTACCATGATGTCGGAATGATGGTGTGACCGGAGGGACAGGTCAAAGTTTCGAGGCACGTGGACTACAAAATCAATTCGATTATTATCAGCATCCACTTCAATGGTATTGCTATACTCACTTACATTCAATTCCACTGCCGTACGTACAATGCGTTTGAGACTGCCTTTCGACTCGCGAGTGCTTTCTTTTTCGGCTTGTAAATAGCCCAGTTCGACATCCTGCCGATCCTCACCGATCACGGTGATGGTTCCATTTTGAATATGCAGTTCTAGCATGCCTTTTTCAGAGGGCTTAGAAAGCTCAATGGTGACCTTCTTCATCGCATGATTGGCTTGACTGAACAGAGAAAGGCTGAGAAGGCTACAGAGAACCCAGGTAAGACAGATTTTATGACGGGTATTTTTCATTGTTTGCATTTTTTTCTTGATTGCTTGAACTAACATTAATCTAAATCCTAACGAGATAAATGTGGCCATGATGGGTGTCAAAATTTAGGGTGGGACCACCTGAACCGATTTTCACTACGGTGTCTTTTCCGATCTTATACTTTGTACCTCGCTTCGATTTGCTGCTCGATACCTTTTGTGGACTTGCGGTCCAATCAAAATCCGAATAGAGGGATCCATGGTGCGTATGCATCTTGGCTTCCGCACCTAGTCCCGATCGGTAGGAGACCCTGATGTCTCCGTGATGCGTCTGATAGTCGGACTCTTTGGTGGGATTTGACGCATGCGTGACGGTTACGTCGCCATGATGAGAATGGGCTTTTACCATAGATCCTGCCCCTTCGATCAAGAGATCTTTGTGATGATTGCTGGCATGCAAGGTTCCTCTGACACCGGAGACTTCCAGGGCACTATGGTGATTGGAAACATCGAGGTTCATTTGCGCCGGAATCTCCAACACGATTTCGAATTCAAAATCTACTTGGTAGCGATCGTTCCATTCGTTCCAGTTGGGCGACCGATAGTGTCCCCGCCCATCCGGACTGATTTGAAATTTTAGATCTGGAGCTTCCATGAAAAGCAATAGTCTATTGCCATCTCGCTCGGAAAGAAATTTGATCTCCTCTTTCGCTTCCTCCAATTTTCTTGACGATGCAGACCTTAAAGTCCTCTTATAGGTGACGACAGCCTGATTGGAATTGGATCCAATGACTTTGACATTGCCTCGATGATTGTATAAACCGACATGTTCGATACCATCGAGATCAATACGGAGGGTTTCGTTGTCACTAAACTGCTGAGCGCCCACCCAGCCGGTTACGAGACACAAAATTAAAAGGTGTGCAAATGTTTTCATCGTTTATCCTGTTTACATTAATATTCTAATTGCTTCTTTGTAGTGATCTGCCACCTCGAGTCTCAATGAGCCTGATTCCAGCATCTTGTTGAGAGGAGATAGCGCTGCTTTTTCATGAATGGCTGACAAAGCATCGGCCAATGCAATTTGCACGATGGGGGAATCTTGCTGCGGTATGGCCTCGATCAAATAAGAACGTACAATCGCATGATCAGAAAAGTGTATCAGTGCTTCAATGGCACTGAGTCGCACATTGACACTTCCGTCACTGATCAAGGCATAATTAAGTGCTGCAAAGACTTCATCATTCGGATCAGGCAGTTGTTTAACATCGTGGATCTGAGCGAGCCTCTCTGCTGCAGAGGGATGATGTGCAACAAGTGTGGCCATTTCCCCTTCGAAGGGGTATGATCCGTGGGCGAGCTCGTTTTGCGCGCCTTTCCCGATACTTTGTCCGATAAAGATACCGGCCGTAATCAAGAGGAGACCCGCGGCGGCATACTGCAGCCATCTTTGCCATCCCAAAGTAACCTTCCTGTCGGGTGTGTGTTCGGGGGCTTTTGCACTCACCATCTCAAATTGACTTAGGGCCTTGTAAAAGGAGGCGTCCATGGCCGGGCTGGGGCTGGGTACGTCGATCCCGCCCAACGACCTCCAGGTCTCATAGGCAGCTTCTATTTCTACTTTGCATTCGGGATAGATGTCACTCAACTCTGCTACAATAGCTTCGGTCTGAGGGTTGATTTCCAGTTCTGCCACAAGGTGGTCTATTGCATGGTTACATTCTCTAGGCATATCCAGCCGATTCTAATTGTTCTACGATTTTTTTCAGTTCGAAAAGCCCCCTGTGTATGCGAGACTTGACGGTGTTCTCAGTGCAATTGGAGAGATGGGCTATCTCTTTGTACTTCATGTCATGAAATCGGCTGAGTACGAGTGCTTCTCGCTGCTCTGGTACCAGTCGATCCAGCGCCATATGCAGCACTTGATGGCGTTCTTTTCTTAAGTATCCCTGAACTGGGTTTCCGGGTGCAATCAGTTGATCTGCTTCAGCCTCAAGGGAATCTGCTACTCTGAGCGGATTTGCTTTGCGATATTCATCGACCCAAGCATTTCTTGCGATGGAGTACATCCAAAACTTGAATTGCCCTGTTCCTTTGAAGTTGTGGCTGTATTTCAACATTCGCAAGAAGACGTTCTGGACAAGATCTTCGCTTCGATCGCGATCCCGTGTCAATCGGAAAAAGTAGGCAAATAGGCTGCGACTGTGTCTTTCGTACAAGTCTCCCATTTTGTTCTTGTCTCCCGACTGCACCATGCTCATTAATTCTTGATCACTCACTTTTCTGATCTGCTCTTTCAAAGGGGAAAACTTGCCCATTTCAGAAAGGTTGCCTTCATCATCAGAAAAATTTTCGGATGTTCTTGGGAATCCTTTATCTGCAGCCATAAGCGATCTATTTATGCTAATTTCAAAGCCGATCAATTACTAGATGATATGAAGGTGGGGGAAAAGTTCGCAATCCTAATCCTGGCAATGCTCTGTGGGTGTGGAAGTCCACAGAGATCCATGGAAGATCTCCATTTTTTGGTCTTTTCAAAGACAGAAGGTTTTCGCCATGAGTCCATTAAGGATGGTTTAGACATGATGGGGAAACTTGCAGAAGAGCATGGGTTCTCATTTGAAGCTACAGAAGATGCCGACATCTTTATTGAACACAGTTTGAAGGCATTCGATGCCATTGTCTTTCTCAATACGACTGGAGATGTATTGGATGATGCACAGCAGATGGAGATGAAACGAT
>JAHQVP010000095.1 GCA_019634275.1 Saprospiraceae bacterium | reverse complement strand
AATTGTATGGGCCTGGGAGCAGGGATACCGGCACGTATGCTGCTAATTGCCTCCTGGCCAGGAAACTAGTGGCTAAGGGCGTCCGCTTTGTACAGTTGTTTCACAAAGGGTGGGACCATCATTCTTTTTTGCCGGGAGGCATTCGTCGTAAGGCAAAAGAGACCGATCAGGCCACCGCTGCACTTATTCTGGATTTGAAGCGACAAGGTTTACTGGAAGATACGCTGGTGGTTTGGGGAGGAGAATTTGGCAGAACAGCATATTCGCAGGGGAGATTGACCGCAAAGAATTATGGCAGAGATCACCACCCAAGATGTTTTACCATCTGGATGGCCGGTGCGGGTGTAAAGGCCGGATATACACTGGGAGAGACCGATGACTTTAGTTACAATGTGGTCAGTGATCCGGTGCATGTTCATGACTTTCATGCGACGTTGTTGCACCTTCTTGGCATTGATCACGAAAAACTGACATTCAAACACCAGGGCAGACGATATCGGCTGACGGACGTGCATGGTCACGTGGTCCGGTCGATCTTGAGCTGATCCATCTGACAGCACTATGGGAGAATGATGCGATCAGGTGATGTCTAAAAACAGAAAAATGAAGAAGAGCAATTTTAAAGACCCATTTAAAGAACAGAGGGAGCAGCAAGGGACCGCTAAAATGGATGATCAAGGAGACCCCGTGACCATGGTCTTGAGGCTAAAAGATGTGCGTAAGTGTGCCCATGACTGGAATCGATTTCGTTCTGGTGCAACGCCGGGAAGAATTGTAGTCCCCTCGGAAGTGCACATCCGAGGTACCCGTCAGATCCCTTTTGAAGTTGATCCTCCCCTGCATAAGAAGTACCGGGACCTGATGGAAGATTGGTTTCGCAGACCGCTTCAGGAACCGTATCGATCTGCCCTGCGGGCGCAGATTCAAGAGCTGGTGGATCATGCCCTAAAGGGACATCGATTCGAGATAGTGGAAGACTTTGCTCTGCCTCTGCAATCCAAGGCATTGACCCTTTTACTCAACATCCCGCTTTCGGAAGCAGAAGTATGGATATCCTGGGGTACCCACGTTTTTCGCAGCGAAGAGACCAAGCTCGACAAGGAGAAAGCATCCATACTATATGATTACATAGACAGAAAGATCGAAGACGCGCTGGCTGCCCCCGGCGAAGATCTTTACTCCAAACTTTTGACCAGTGAACTGGACGGACGACGACTGACTAAAGAGGAAGTGAAGGGCGTAATGATTCTGACTTTTGCGGGAGGAAGGGACACCATTATCAATGCCGTCACCAACTCCCTGGTTTACCTCGCGGAACATCCAGAGCAGCTCGTCAACCTGCGCAAGCACCCTGAGCTGGCTGCTCGTGCTGTTGAAGAGTTGATTCGCTACTATTCGCCCCTGACCCACATGGGACGAGTGGCGAGCGAAGACACATCCGTATGCGAGCATGCCGTGAAGTCAAATACCCGCATATCGCTTTGCTGGGCCTCCGCCAACCGAGATGAATCCGTATTTGATCGTCCTGACGAGGTCATTTTGGATCGCAAGATGAATCCCCATGTTGGATTTGGATTTGGGCATCACAAGTGCCTCGGAGCTACACATGCACGTCAAGTCTTGATGCTCCTTCTGCAAGTAGTGGCTGAGAACGTCACCACCATCGAGATTGAAGGATTGAAGGAGAATATCGAAGATCTGGATCGATTTGAAAGACAAGTGGGATTTCAGCATGTTTGGGCACGCTTTCAATAGAGCGACATTATCCAATGACATTAGAAAGATCTAGCAATGATTAACATTACATTTATCACACAAGCGGGGGAGAGTAAAACCGTCCAGGCCAGTTCTGGTACAATAATGGAACTGGCTCGCCAGCATGGAATAGAGGGCATCGATGGGGATTGTGGAGGCGTTTGCTCCTGTGCTACCTGCCACGTCCATGTAGATCCTGCCTTTGCAGAGGTGGTGGGAGAGCCTTCAGATATAGAAAAAGACATGCTTGAATTGGATGACCATGCAGATGCATACAGTCGATTGGGCTGTCAGATTGAGATAGAACCGTCGTTCGATGGTCTCATCCTTACCGTTGCCAATTAATAGATCTTTTTATGAAAGGAGATATCGAGAGAGTCGTTATCGTAGGTGCGAGTCATGGAGGGGTGACAGCTGCCTTTGCCTTACGCAAGGAAGGATGGCAGGGAGAAATCGTATTGATTGACCGTGATCCACATTTGCCATATCATCGACCTCCTCTTTCTAAAGACCTCCTCAAGAATGCACAAGGTGAGGCACAAGATCACCTCCTGCGGTCAGAGGCAAACTATGAGCAGAAGGAGATCCACTTGGTGCTAGATGCTACTGTAAGAAGTATAGATCGAACCAATCGGCAAGTGGTCCTGGAGTCCCGTATAGCGTATTCTTATACTAAGCTCATACTTGCGTTGGGTGGACGGCCCATTGTTCCGGAGATCCCAGGGCTGCAAACATCGGCTCGTGTGCAGTGCATCAGGACGCTTGCCGATACCCTGCGGATAAAGGCACTGCTCAAAGAAAAAGATCAACAAAACGTGGTGGTGATAGGTGCGGGATACATTGGGCTAGAGGCAGCCGCTTCTTTGGCCACCTTGCATCATAAGGTCACGATTTTGGAACGGGAAGATCGGGCACTGGCACGTGTGACCAGTGCAGATGCATCTGCCTACTTTGATGATCTGCATCGTCAGCATGGTGTCGCATTGTTCTATGGTCAGGAGGTGACTGCCTATGATGAGAAAGATGGGACAGTGCATTGCGCGAGCGGGAAGGTTTTTTCGGCGGATATCGTAATCATTGGTGTGGGCATATTGCCTAACGTCGCCTTGGCAAAGGAAGCAGGAATCGAAGTAGCTGATGGCATCGCAATAAATGGCGCCACACAAACGAGTGATCCCCATATTTATGCCATTGGAGATTGTGCATGGTACTACAATGAATACTATGGAAGAAATGTAAGACTGGAGTCAGTGCAGAATGCCGTTGACCAGGCCAAAGTATCGGCAAAAGACATCACGGGGCAGCCGGCACGATACGATTCCATTCCCTGGTTCTGGTCCGACCAATACGATGTCAAAATGCAAATGGTGGGGCTTATGGATGGCCATGACAAACAAGTCGTCAGAAAAGGAAAACACGATGATCGATCCATGTCCATCTGGTTCTTTGATTCCTCTACGTTGTTGGCGGTGCATGCGATCAACGATCCCAAAGCGTATGTGATGGGCACCCGGTACTTAAAGAATAGAGCAGTGCTCGACCAAGCATTGCTGAGCGATGTAGATTGTGACTTAAAGGAGGTGCTCCTGGCATAGGAGGTGATGGCCGTCTTAATAGAGAGGGCGATCGAGTTTTTGCACTTTCTCTCGATTCCTTGCTAGAAAAGCAGTAAGGTCTCCTATCTGGTCGCTTGCCCTGGACACCTCAGCCTGCCTCAAAATGTGAATCATCGGATAAGGTGATCGGTTCAGGATGTTTTCCTTGTCTTCGAAGGAAAGCCCTTCAAACTGAAAGGAAGGGTGAAAAGGCACCAACTGAACATGTGCTTCCCATTCTCGAGATACAAGCACTTCCTGCTGTACGGAAATGAAGTCAAGCAATTGTGCGAAAGAGGGTTGATGGTGAGCAAACAGGAGGAAACTGGTACTCCATTCGGTAGGTTGCGCCACCATAAGATCACCTATGATTTTGGTGGCCTCTGAGAGTTGAACAAGTGTGTCTGTACCTTTAAGACAGTGCAATCGCAGGAGATTATTATGAACGGGATGTTTGGCAAAAGGGCAAATCTCCAGGCCGAGGATAAATCGATTGATCCAGTCCATGGTTTCCTTCTTTTTGAACAGGCAGGCGACTGACGTATCTTCTGACATCTTAGGCAAAGATAGATTGATTCTTCCCATGTAGGAATTGACTTTGACGAGATGCCGGCAAAAGGGCACCTGCTCCGAGAGTCTCGCGACTCATCGAGAGTCGGCGGACCGGAGGCACTCAGAAGTAAGTTGATGTGGTCGGATAAAAAGACAATCGAAACTCAACACGTAAGGCCAGCCCATCAAAATGAGATAGAGCCCTTTGATGTCGCAATACCTTAGGTGCTCTTGGAGTATAGGAGGTCGAGGTACATTCAGTATTTTTAGGCATATGAAATACGTTACGTTTATTGCGGCAGTTCTGCTTATGACGGCTTGCGCTTCAGAATCAGATCGCCCCAATGTGATTTACATTCTCGCGGATGATCTCGGGTATGGAGAGTTAGGGTGCTATGGTCAGGAGATCATAGAGACCCCTCATCTTGATGCATTGGCTGCATCAGGAATGCGCTTTACGCAGCACTACTCTGGAGCTCCGGTCTGTGCTCCCGCACGCTGTGTATTGATGACAGGTCAGCATATCGGCCATGCATACATTAGGGGAAATGACGAGTGGGGAGAACGAGGATTGGTCTGGGACTATCAGGAGATGTATGATAATCCCCAACTGGAGGGACAGCGACCACTACCCGACACGATGGAAACTCTTGCGCAAATGCTTCAGGACGATGGCTACCGGACAGGCATGGTAGGAAAGTGGGGCTTAGGTGCTCCACATACGAGCAGCATTCCCACCAAGAAGGGCTTTGATTACTTTCTGGGGTACAATTGTCAGCGGCAAGCGCACACCTTGTACCCCATGCATCTTTGGCGCAACGAAGAAAAATTCCCTTTGGACAACAAATTTGTCAACCTTCACGCCAACCTCTCTGAAGGCGCGGATCCGCAGGATCCGGCAAGCTATGCGGATTTTTCGCTCAATGAATATGCGCCGACAGTGATGCACGAGGGAGCACTGAATTTTATTGAGGAAGCTGGCGAGGAACCCTTTTTTCTCTACTATGCCACTCCCATTCCACACGTTCCGCTACAAGCACCTCAGCGATGGGTGGAATATTATCAAAAGATTATTGGGCCCGAGGAACCTCATACCGCCAACAGCTACTATCCCTGCCTTGCACCTCGGGCTACCTATGCAGCGATGGTATCGTATCTGGATGAGCAGGTGGGTGAATTGGTGGCCAAGCTCAAGGAGATGGGACAGTATGAGAATACCTTGATCATCTTTTCGAGTGACAATGGCCCTAGTTTTACAGGAGGCACCGATTCTCCCTATTTCAGCAGTGCGGGTCCTTTCAAAAGTGAGTACGGCTGGGGGAAGGGATTTGTGCATGAGGGAGGCATACGGGTCCCCATGATTGCAAGCTGGCCCGCAAAGATATCGCCGGGCACGACTTCCGATCTTATTTCCGGTTTTCAAGATGTGATGCCTACCGTAGCAGAGGCATGTGGGGTGCGCAGGAAAAAACCCTCGGATGGCATCAGTATGATCCCGGAGCTAACCGGAATCGAGGATCAAGTTGAACATCCCTACCTGTATTGGGAATTTCCGTCGTATGGTGGACAGCAGGCAATACGCATGGGGAAGTGGAAGGGAATCCGAAAGAACATGTTTCAGAAGAGATTGCGTCTGGACTTATTTGACCTTGAGAAGGATCCTCAGGAGGTGAACAACCTCGCCTCAGAATACCCACATATTGTGAGCCAGATGCTGAGCATTATGGAAAAGGCAAGAACGGAGCCCTCTCTGGATCGCTTCAAATTTGAAGTGCTCGGAGATGTAAAGCAGGGCTACCTGGACGCTCAAGAGCGCTTACATTCACTACAAGAAGATCAGGTTGAAGTGTCGGCAACGGAAGGCTACTTTGAAATCGTGAGAAGTACAGGTGTGGTAGAACACCCTGCAGCCACGGATGCTATCGAACGCATGCAGGAGCGTCTCGACTTAACCAGTGGGTACCGATTGAGATCAAGAAAAAGCCTCACGGGCAAAAGCCTTGTATTTGAGCAGGTGCAGGACATGTCAGCGGACCGATATCAGTGTACCGTAGACAGTGACTTGATCGAAATAAAAGCAGGCGGAACTCAAGGGTTTGAGCAAGCGGTAGAGAAACTTATGGCGGCGATGGATGGAGCGATATGGGAAGACCATCGCATGCACAATCCACGATGGATGATTGCGGCCGGAACCATTACCAATCAATAGCAGATGGGAGCAAGAGCACTAATCATTGATGGGCGGGATACGGTCGCGGTCGCATTGCAAGATTTGGATGCAAACTCCACCGTAGACATTGGGGGACAAGCGTACACATTGGCGGAGCGCATTGCTCAAAAGCACAAATTTGCACTGCAGGATTTTGAAGCTGGCGACCTTGTGATGATGTACGGCGTGGTCGTAGGCAAAGCCACACAACGCATTGGTAAAGGATCTCACGTAGGGACCCACAATCTGCAACATCACACAGCAGCATACGACGTCACTTCTAGACAAATCAGATGGCGCGGCCCGAATGTAGATCACTGGAAAGACCGGACTTGGAATGGTTACCACCGAAAAGGGGGAGAAGTAGGAACGGCCAATCACTGGTTGATCGTTCCCCTGGTCTTTTGCGAAAACCGAAATCTTGAAGTATTGCGGGAGACACTGGTGGAACAATTGGGTTATGCGATAGAAAGAAAGCACCGACTAGACATCTCTCCCCTTGTGAATGCTTATCGATCCGGGGCAGACAAGGATGCCATCGCAGCCGTGGATTTGGATGGAACAGCGTATGCAGACCGGACAAATCCCATTTTCAAGAATGTGGATGGGATTAAGTTTCTTCGTCATGACATGGGATGCGGTGGGACTCGCCAAGATGCCGCTTCGCTGTGTGCTCTTCTAGCAGGGTACATTACCCACCCCAACACGGCCGGTGCTACCATTCTAAGCCTGGGTTGCCAAAATGCGCAGATGGCCGATTTGAAAACGGCGATTGCGCAACACGATTCTGCGTTTGACCGACCCGTACTTTACTTCGAACAACAGCAATATCCTTCGGAACGGTCTTTCATTACGTCCATCGTAAAGGAAACCTTTCTTAAACTGATGGAAGTCAATCGTCAGGAACGAATGCCGGCGGGCCTGGACAAATTAGTACTGGGGCTCGAATGCGGCGGGTCGGATGGCTTTTCGGGCATTTCTGCCAATCCTGCACTTGGCCACACTTCTGATTTGTTGGTTGCCCTCGGAGCAAGAACGATATTGGCTGAGTTTCCAGAACTCAACGGGGTAGAGCAAGAACTGATCAACCGATGTACCAATCAGGAATCGGCCGAAAAGTTTGCGCACTTGATGCAACAATATGCGGAGAGGGCCGAAGCGGTGGGATCAGGATTTGAAAACAATCCGTCTCCGGGAAACATTCGCGATGGACTGATTACCGATGCCATTAAATCTGCCGGCGCTGCAAAGAAGGGAGGCAGTTCTCCCGTGGTCGACGTCTTAGACTACACCGAGCCCGCCAAGAAGGCAGGACTGAACCTACTGTGTACACCCGGAGGAGATGTTGAAAGCACTACCGGGCTAGCCGGCAGTGGTGCCAATGTGATCGTGTTTACGACCGGACTTGGGACCCCTACGGGTAATGCCATCACTCCTGTCCTCAAGATGTCAACCAACGATCTTTTGGCCGGTAGGATGAGCGACATCATTGACATCAATGCGGGGGCCATCGTCACTGGACAAGCAACGGTGGAAGAAGTAGGGAGCCAGCTGTTGGAATTGATCATAGCGACGGCTAGTGGGGATTACGAACCTGCAGCAGTGCGACTTGGTCAAGATGATTTTATCCCCTGGAAGCGAGGAATCAGTTTGTGATTGACATCATCACTTAGGGGATTTAAAAAACATACCTCTGGATACCGGAAAAGTTTCCCTAAACCCAAATTGAGCATAGAGTCTGTGCGCCTCTCCATCTGCAATCAAACTGGTATAGCAGGTAGGAGGGAGGGCCGTGATCAGATAGTTTGTAATGTGTTCCATAATCCGTTTCCCCAAGCCTTTCCCCTGTTCGCTAGGCAGTACGCAAATATCAACGACTTGACAGAAACACCCTCCGTCACCAATGACTCGTCCCATTCCAATGACGGCATCATCCTTCTTTAGCATCACCGAATAAAGTGAATTGGGCAGACCTTGGAGGCAGGCCTCTTCTCCCTTGGCAGATAACCCACATGAGATTCTAAGATGTTGGTAGGTTTCACGATCAATCTGGCCTTCTACGACTTCCACGTTATCCGTTTTCATGGTTGTGTTTTTGTCATTGGTTCGCTACTCAACTGTCGGAAGTCAAAGATCGTTGCTTCGTACAGTACTCAATTTTGACTTTAGTATGGACTGGTACGCTGCTACTGTTTTTTGATGGGAGTCTTGGATGGCAAGATTGGTATACTGCCGCGGATCAACTTCTGTGTCGTACAATTCAATTCCGTTTTCAGCATCTTCTCCATATTGAATGTAGGCATAACGTTTGTCTCGAATCAGAAAACCTTTGCGCATCGGCGCGACACAAAAGATCTCCTGATGCACTTCTGTCGTTGGATCATCAAGCATTTTAGCGATGTTTTTACCCTGCACATGCAAAGGTGCATCGAGGCCGCAAAGTGCGCTGATGGTTGGATAGAGGTCCAGTAATTCCACCAGTTCGCTGCAGACACCGGGCTCCTTTTCGGGGTGACTGATGATGAGCGGTACACGGGACGATTCGTCGAGTAAACTGACTTTAGCCCAGAAATCATGCTCACCCAGATGGTAACCATGGTCGCTGGTAAAAATGACAATGGTAGATTGATCTAGTTGGGCTTCTTCTAAGGCATCCAACACTTTTCCCACCTGAGCATCCATAAAGGCCACAGAAGCATAATATCCACCCAGGGCTTTTCTTTGCTTTCTCAGGTCCATCTGCATGTTTTCGCTGGTCTTGTAATTGATCCCAGATGTTGGAATATCATCCCAATCGTTCGGTACTTTCTCAGGTAAGTCCAATTGATCATAGGGTTTGAATGGAGGGTAATAGCTCCGTGGTGCGACAAAAGGGACATGAGGTCTTACAAATCCCACACCCATCCAAAAAGGATCGCCAGATTTTTTCTTTAGTAATTCCACGGCTTTTGCTGCTGTTTTGCCATCCGAGTGAATCAAATCGTTCCCATCAGCCTCCACCACGACGAAAGTATTTCCTCCGACCACAGGTCGGGTTCCCTCCGGGTTCCCCTCCAAAGTTTCGCCATCTCCATCGGCCTTCCATTCGGGGCCAGGGCTGTTGTATCGTACCGTCCAAGAGAGCGAATCATCCGCTCCGTGTCCTCCTTCTTCAATTCCACCAGGCACACCCATATGAAAGATTTTGCTGATCCGTGACGTGTGGTAGCCATTATCCTTAAATAACTGGGGCCAGGTTTGACGGTGGGCTATTTGTGGTCTTGGGCTTTTGTATCCCAGTACCCCGGTAGCATGTGGATAGTACCCCGATAAGAATGAGGCTCTGGATGGCCCACAATAGGTCCCTTGGCAATAAGCATTTGTAAACCGCATTCCTCGAGCTGCTAGTCGGTCTATGTTAGGGGTGTGACATACTTGGTTGC
Organism: Saprospiraceae bacterium; assembly: GCA_019634275.1. Taxonomy (GTDB): domain Bacteria; phylum Bacteroidota; class Bacteroidia; order Chitinophagales; family Saprospiraceae; genus CAJQNM01. The sequence continues at coordinate 20,117 of JAHQVP010000095.1, read as the reverse complement.
CATAGCATGATAGCGCTGTGTAAGTAAGGTCGTCGGCAATGATAAACAGGACATTGTATTGGTCAGTAGCGGAATCGGTACAGCGGAATCCCGCTAGGACGCTAATGGTCATCAGGATGAGAAACGCAGGGGGACGAAAGTGGAGCTGGAAGTTCATTTCATTACTTTGTGACAAGATGCATGGACAAGATAGGGGGCACGATCCTTTTATCATTATCCATCCAGTGAACTTTTATCTGAGGAAAGGAATCAAATATTTCCGGGTGATGGGGCGATGGGTCCTGTCATGTTGGCCAATATCCTGAGGGCAAAAAACCTAGACGTGAAGAGATTTAACTGGGCGAAATGGCAGGGCGGCATAGGACTCTGTGTGGCAGGAGCACTTCTGGCAGAGTGTTTGGGCTTAACGGACGTTTTCATGGTGGCTAAGCCGATTGCCACACTTTCTATCTTTCTTCTTCCATACTTTTTTGCACCTCCTTCCAAGGAGAGAACGCGATTCCTGTCTGCGCTGTTCTTCTGCTTGGTGGGCGACGTATTGTTGTTGTTTGATGGGTTGTTTCTAGCAGGTTTGATTGCATTCTTGATTGCGCACTTGCTCCTGATCCACACGTTTAAAAGCATGCATGGCTGGAGATGGGACATGAGGATCCTGCTGCCGTTGGTCCTCTTCGGTGGGCTAATCTATGCGTACTTGTTTGCAGGTCTTGGTTTGCTAAAGGTACCTGTGGCCGGTTACGTCTTGGTCATTGTAATCATGAGTTGGCAAGGGATTGCGACAGCACGTTATGTCGGTAATCGTGCCTGGCAGTTGATCGCGTTAGGATGCATCCTATTTATGATTTCTGACGCCGCGCTTGCCGTTTTTAGATTTCGTTTGGAGTGGTCTTACTCGGGACTGCTGGTATTATCCACCTATTGGTCAGCGATCTGGTTACTGGCTGTTGGGGCAACCCGGATATGTCTAGCCAAGAAGAAGAAAAATGGTGGTGCGATTGCGTGAGAGGGAAAATTACTCCCTGGTCTTTCCGCTGAATACGCTTACTCCTGGGTGGAGAGGATTGCCGGATGCACGACGATACGCGACAATCTGGCCCACATGATAGATTGCATCTGCAATCGGTCCGTTGAGCATATACCAGAAAGCAAATTCCGAAGATTGATCCCCTCGTTGGAAAATGATCTTATAGTCCTCCATATCGCCATCATGCGAGTGCCTGAGCATCTGACTTGCCTTCCACAAATTATTGAGCGTAAGATTTCGTTTCTCCTCCCATTTGAGTTGAGAATTGTCCATGGGCCTGATGTTGGGCTTGGCTTGTGGGCCATTTACAATGGTGAGTGATAAGCCGTATATATGATCGAGCGTTTCGCGAGCCGTTCGGGAATCCTCACTGGGTTTATAGTCAAGATCTTCGTCGCGCAAATCTTTGGTAGCCCAGTAGTATCGGTACCCCAGACCATCAATCGTACGAGCTACTACGGTACCCTCCGTATAGGTGTCTGGGGCCTCAGGAATTTCATGATAAGGCAGTGTCGAGGGATTTGCTGACGGAATATCTTGAGCCATGGCAGTATGGATATAAACGAGTGAGATAAGGAGAGGCAGTACCATTCGGATGTGACGATGCATAGCAACTTGTTTAAGTACAAAGAAAGCCAAAAGATAGTAGTATCTTATGGCGGTTTTTATTAATGTGTAAGATGTTAAGAATAGTTACAATACTCGCAATTCTCTGGACCGTCGGATGTACCGATGCACCAGTTGATCCAAGAACGGAAACAGAAACGACGGCACAAAGCAATGCCCAATCGGGTTTGCAGGTGGCAAGTGATGGTACTCCAATCACTTCTCAGCAGGTGCTGGATGCTTTGGCAAAGATGGACCAGAGCACCGTCAAAGTGAGTGGGACAGCCGGAGGCGTTCGCATTGAGACGGACGGTACTTCGACCAAGACCATTCCACAAAAGAAAATGGAAATTGGAGGGACAGGATTGAAAAAGAATGGACAATGCGATGGAGAGCATGTGCTCATCAGTGGAGTTGGCAATGTGGTCACGCTTACTGGTCGAGCAGGCTTGTTAGAGCTTAGTGGTTCTGATCAGATTGTGTATGTTGAGTCAGTCGATCAGATCGAACTGAGTGGAAGCAACAACGCCGTGTACTGGGCAAAGAAGATCGGGGGTAAGGATCCTACTGTTTTGAAAGCTTCCTGTAAAAACTGCATTGTTTCGATGGGGGAGAAGCCTCAAGAATAATTCCCTGTTCAGTTTTCGGTTGTCGTCCTAGATTTGGAGACTCATCTTTGTACCGATCTTAACGTGTACAATTGATGAAGTTACCTAGCAACGAAACCATGTATGAGGCCCTGGTGCGAAAAGATGCTGCATACGAAGGCATTTTTATCACTGCAGTCAAGACAACCGGCATATTTTGCAGACCTACCTGTACGGCACGAAAACCGAAATTTGAGAATGTCGAGTTTTTCTCTTCGACAAAGGAAGCGCTTGACCATGGGTATCGACCCTGCAAGCGGTGTACGCCCATGCGACCACTGGATGCGAAGCCGAGCTGGCTCTCTCCGGTAGAGGAGGCCTTGCGGGAATTTCCAGAAAGGAAAATTAGGGACCAGGATCTTCGACAACTCGGGATCGATCCAAGTCAGGTCCGCAGATGGTTTAAGAAACATCACGGCATTACTTTTCAAGCATACCAAAGATCTCTCCGTCTAAATCGCGCGTTCGGAACCTTGCGGGAAGGGCAACCGGTGACCATGGCGGCCTATAGCCAGGGTTACGAATCGGTCAGTGGATTCCATGAAGCTTTTAGAAATCGCCTGGGGACGGTTCCCTCCAAAGTAGCCGCCACAGGATCTCCTATCCATATCAGAAGGATGACGACACCGCTGGGACCCATGCTGGCGGGTACCAAAGAAGAGCGGGTCTGTCTGGTGGAGTTTGCCGATCGCAGAATGTTAGAAACACAATTGGATCGGCTACAGAAGTATTTTAAGAGCCCGTTGTTGCCCGGGAGCAGTGCCACGTTGGATCTTTTGGAGAGGCAATTGCATGAATACTTTATGGGCCAGCTCAAAGAATTTACGGTGCCACTTGCGAACCCCGGGACTCCTTTTCAGCAAGAGGTTTGGACGGCTCTCCAGCGTATACCCTATGGGCAAACCGCTTCTTATCAACAATTGGCGGACGGAATCGGAAGAAAGAAAGCCGTCCGTGCTGTAGCTTCAGCAAATGGCGACAACCGCATCGCTATTCTCATACCGTGTCATCGTATTATTGGCTCGGATGGCAAACTGCGAGGATACGGTGGAGGCCTCTGGCGCAAAAAATGGTTGTTGGACCTAGAGCAAAAGCACCGTTGAAGTCAAATAGTTGGACTATCGGACTATAAATTTTACAGTGGTCTTTTTACTTCCCTGACGCAGCTCCAGTAGATAGAGTCCAGATGACCATCCCCCACGAGGAATGTCAAATGTATGTTGCCCTTTTTCTAGCGTCCCTCGGAAGAGCTCTTGTACCAAACGGCCTCCACTGTCCAATATGTGCAAGGTGGCATCTGCCAAAGGTCGATCCAGCTGCAGCATCACCTTGCCGTGGTCAAGCAGTGGTGAAGGGGAAACGATCATGTTAGCATCGTCAAGGTATTGGTCTGCTGTGGAAGTTACTTGGACGGGGCTTAAGGCAGTGCTGCCATTATGAAACACATAACGTTCTCCCACCTTTTCAAAGAGAATCGATGCGATTTCCAGGTTTTCACTTTTCCAGGAAGAATCAATGGGTAGGGAATACGATTGAGTAAAGGATTGGCCACTTGTGATCTCCGTATTGCTGATGAGGTCCCCCATAGGAGACTCGGAAATATGGGTGCGGAGTATCTTTCGATGAAGGTCCTCAGGTCGGCGATTATTTTGAAATGCGGAAACATGATCTTCCACGAGATAGAGTGCTTGATGGATGGCGCGATTGGTTCCCCGATTGAAGGTGATTACGCTCGTGACCTCGAGCATGTCGTCTTTGATCGAGTAAGCTACCTCTGAGGCCGCTAGAGGGGTGCTCGCCCTAAATTGCGAGATGGCATTTTCCAAGGCCCCTTTCCATCTCCAATCGTCCGCGATACCAATGCTCTGCTCATTGATATAGAACTGCGGCTGACCAAAGCGATCAGGTAAGTTGGCAGCGTATAGACTGGCTGCCAGGGAATTTAACTGACTTCCTTCATCTGCGTGCACCGCCATGATCACCACTTTATCTTCATACTCCTCCACCATCTCTTTGAAGGAATCCCAGGAAGAAAGGCCACAGACATTGCACCAGGTGGCGGTTATCTTCACGGCTACCGGAAGATGTGGACTGGTCTTTTGCGCAGATGCACTGTTCCAACATATGATCAATAGGACTGTAAGACGATAAAAGCTCTTCATCTGCGTATGGGTTTGTTAGAGAACGTATTTCGTCCCACAACTGTTTATTCGGCAATTGCACATTGTGCCAAATGATTTATGGATATCGCGGACTATTAGCGTTATTTACACGGTACATGCGCAAAGTGCCCCTAAAGCATTTTTTAAGATGTCCACTATGATTCGAACAGTTGCTCATTCCGAAGACCGCTACATTTACGTATTCGTATTGCTGACATTGGCCTTTTTGCCGATCAGATTGTTGGCTCAGGACGAAGCCGATTTTTATCCGCCATCGATTTTTCCAGATCGCATTATATTGAGTCTGACGCAAGATCCATCCCATGAAATGGGCATAAATTGGAGAACTTCAACCGAGTCGGAGCATTCCTACGTTGAGTATGGAAAAGCCAGTGCCTCACCAAACATACGATTGGCCGTGAAATCCAAAGCCGGAGAACTTGAGCCATTGGAGACAGAGCATGGCTTGGTCCATTATCATTCCGTGATCCTTGATGCACTCAACCCCAATACGCAGTACATGTATCGTGTGGGTGACAGTACCGAGCTTGGATGGAGTGAGTGGTCTCATTTCAGAACCGCTGATCGAGAACCTTCTGGATTCTCATTCATCTACCTGGGCGATGCGCAGAATAACCTCAAGTCCATGTGGTCGAGGGCTGTGCGTGCATCGTTCAGTACCAAACCAGACGCAGACTTTATCTTTCATGCCGGAGACCTTATTGACCACGCAGACAGAGACCGCGAATGGGGAGAGTGGTTCTATGGAGGAGGATGGATCTTTCGATGCTTGCCCAGCATCGCCTGCACTGGCAACCATGAATACTCAAGAGACCCGGACAGAATGCACCAGATCTCCAAATATTGGGGCCCCACATTTTCATTGCCGCGCAATGGCCCCAAAGGAATGGATGAGACCGTCTACTACATCGACTATCAGAATACTCGCTTTATTTCGCTTAATACAGAGCTCTATTTGACTGAAAAAGAGGCAGCGCAGCGGCAATTGCGCTGGTTAAAAAGCACGCTGAAGAACCACGACCAGAAATGGACGGTTGTCATGATGCATCATCCCATCTATTCTTCTAAGGCGGGCAGGGACAATATGCATATGCGTAATGACATGCAGCCCCTGTTTGAAAAATATGATGTAGATCTTGTTTTGCAGGGCCATGACCACACCTATGGCCGCGGAACAAATATGCCCTTGGGTGAGGGCCAGAATATCCTTGATGGACCGATGTACGTGGTGAGCGTCAGTGGTCCGAAGATGTATGATCTCTCCCTGGAAGAATGGATGCACCGAGGAGCTTCTGATGCTCAATTGTATCAAGTGGTGGAGATAGACCGGGCAAAACTGGTATTCAAAGCATATTTGGTCACAGGCGAACTTTACGACTCTTTCGAGTTGCACAAGATGAGTGATGGGAAAAGCATCTTTGTGGATGCTACCCCCGCTGACCAACCCGAGTTACTCGAAGTACCGGAACTGATCAGACAAAAATACACAGCCGGTGAATGGAAGATGTTTAAAGAGCGGTTTGCAAAGTACAAAGCGAGAAAGAAGGCGGAAAGGAGACAAGGCGGCTAGATGGCTGTTCCTTTTTTTGGTCAGCTTCGGCATTAGCTGCTCGTCAGATGTTGGCTTGACGGAAAGCCTGGACACCAGTCCCAATGTCCTCTTTATTTCCATTGATGATCTTAACGATTGGATAGGACCAATGCGGGGCCATCCTCAGGCACAAACTCCTCATCTGGATGCCCTGGCGGAGCGTTCTATGACATTCCATCGCAACTATTGCACTAGTCCCGGTTGTAACCCCTCACGATCAACCTTGATGACCGGGTATCATACCTACACTTCGGGGATGTATTCTAACTATCAGGATTGGAGAAAAGTCGACAAACTGAAGGACGCCGTCACGCTCGGTGAGTACTTTCGAAATAACGGATACTATAGTGCTGGTGCTGGAAAAATCTATCACTATTCTCAGGTAGCTCCACGAACATGGGACGAGTACTTTCCTTCCCAGAAGAACAATATGCCCAAGGAGTTCCTGCCGGAGGAGCGCCCAGTCAACATGCCAGAATTTAAGTACATGTATCGAATGTTTGACTGGCTGGGACTGGACCTCTCAGATGAAGAAACCGCTGATTTTCGTAGCGTTGAGTACATCTCGGGCCAGCTGCAGAAAGAGCATGGAAAACCCTTCTTTCTGGCCTGTGGCATCTATCGCCCTCACCTTCCATGGTATGTGCCGCAGAAGTACTTCGATCTCTTTCCTCTCGAAAGCATCATTTTACCGGAGGTAATGGACAATGACCACGAAGACCTTGGTGCACGAGCTCAGGAGTTGGTGGCAAGAGGAGGCAACTACCATAGGCATGTCGTTGAAGCAGGTAAATGGAAGGGAGCCGTTCAAGGTTATTTGGCATCCATCGCCTACGCAGATGAAATGGTGGGACGCCTGATCAAAGCGCTGGACGAAAGCCCTCACGCCCACAATACCATTGTGGTACTTTGGTCAGACCACGGATGGCAACTTGGCGAGAAGAAGCATTGGCGAAAATTTGCCCTGTGGGAAAATGTAATCCGCACGGTTTTGATGGTTAACGTGCCACCAGGAAGTGCTGCTCTTCCTCAAGGAACTACGCCGGGAAGTGTGAGCGAGGGTCTTACCTCCTTATTGGACATATACCCCACGCTCGTCGATCTATGTGGTTTGCCTCCACGAACTGACCTGGATGGCATGAGTCTCAAGCCTTATTTGGTGGAGCCGGACACCCAGATCGTGCGACCCATCATCACTACCTACGATTTTGCAGATTATTCTGTACGCAAACAAGATTGGCACTACATCTCATATGTGGATGGATCGGAGGAGTTGTACAACCTCGCTGAGGACCCCCATGAATGGACCAATCTGGCGGAGGTCAGTACGTATGGACCGATCCTCAATGACTTGCGTAGCCACCTGCCCAAAGATCCTGTGCCTATTGCGGACAGCTCTCTCTTGGATCTCATGGAACATCATATCCCGCCTGTCACCAGTCGAGCCTACTACTTTAGTGAGGAACGAAAGCAGTGGCTGACACGCTTTGAGGTCGATTGACCATTAAGGGGCAGACGTAAACAAGACAGTGGTCCGTCTCTTGGTCAGCACTGCTGACTCAAGAAGTTTGTGATCCATTGGCCTAAAACAATCTTGTCGGGAGAGAGGCTAAGCGAGGCGAGTCCTGTATCCACGATTTTGGCGCCAATCAACTCCACTCGATCTTCGAGCAGTTGCCGCTCGAATGATGTGGAAAACTCAGGATGACCTTGGATGCCAAGGATGTGCTCGTCTAGAGCCAACATAGCCACTGGACAGAGCGGTGTGCGAGCAAGTATTCTGGCTCGATCTGGTAATTTGACGATTTGGTCCTGGCACATCATGATGACCTTAAGTTGACCCTTTGGAGGATTCATCCATGGATCGTGCTCAACAACCGAAAATGCATGTACCCCCACATTCCATCCTTGAGGGGCTTTTGCTACTGTTCCTCCGAGTGCATGACCAATGAGCTGATGCCCGAAGCAAACCCCGCAAAACGGCATCTTCTTTTGATCCACTTCCCGGATGAGTTCCAGTGCTTTGGATATCCAGGGAATGGGATCATACACGGAGCGTCTACTCCCAGTAGCAAGCCACGCATCGCAAGCGGTAAGATCGGTTGGGAACTCGTCTGCATAGAGGCGATAGTGGACATGCTCAAAGGCAGGAAGCAATGACCGGAACATGACGGGGTAATCGGGGTGCCCATCTGATTGATAGTGTCGCGAGACCTTGTCACAGAGCAGGATTCCAAGCCGTGGTTTCATGATTCTAACTGTTCGATCACGCTAGTTGCGAAAGTGAAGGGATTGGGGTCTCGTGAAAGCATGCATGCCCAGCGAAGACAAAGTTGACCCTCTGCCAGAATCTTTGATCCCGGTCCAGGCGAGAGCAGGGTCAAGATAATCACACCGATTCATAAACACCGTACCTGCTTCGATCTGGGTTGCCAGATCTGCAGCACGCTCCCGGTCGTTCGTCCAGATGGATGCCGTGAGTCCATAGCGGCTATCGTTTATGAGCTGGATCGCTTCCTCCTCACTGGATACACTCATGATTCCCATGACAGGCCCGAATGTTTCTTCTTGCATGACGTCCATACCGTGATGCACATCCATCAATATTTGAGGGGCAAGGTATCCGTTGCTTAGATCCATGTGTGCAAAGTGATCGGCATCGATTAATGGCTTAGCCCCTGCTTTGATGGCGGCCGACACCTGTGTCATTATTCTCAGTCCGGCTTCAGGTCGGACAACTGGGCCCAGTGTTGTAGACTCCAGGGTAGGATTTCCTAGGGCATATTCCTTGGTGATTGCGATGCATTGGGTCACAAAATCATCAAGAAGGTCCTGATGTACATACACTCTCTCGATACCACAACATGACTGACCAGAATTGAAGAATGCTCCATCCACTATTCCAGATGCAGCACGCTCGACATCAGCATCTTTGCAGACAAAGGCTGCATCTTTGCCCCCCAGTTCCAAGCCCACGCCAATAAACCGCTTGTGAGCCGCTAGCTGGATGGCCAGGCCTCCACCTACCGATCCAGTGAATGACACGCGGGCGATGCGAGAATCGGAGATCATTTGCCCCACTTGGTGGTGCGTCATGTGTAAGTACTGAAACACTCCATGCGGTAGCCCTGCATTTTGAAATGCTTCTGCCCATCGCTCCGCTACAAGGGGAGTTTGTTCAGCGTGTTTAAGGATCACAGTGTTGCCGGCAAGCAATGCAGGTATGATGGCATTGACTGCGGTGAGGAATGGGTAATTCCAAGGAGCCAGTACCAGCACTGTTCCCAGCGGGACCCTCCTGGTTTTGCGCAACGCGGTATGGTCATCCTGGATGGAGATGTCCTCTAAAAAACGGGATCCGTGCTCGATCATATAGTGGGCACGTTCCTGCATACCCCCCTTGATTTCACCGGGAGTATAGCGTATGGGTCGGCCCATTTGCCAGGTCAATTCCTTGCCGATCTGGTCAGCGTGTTTGACCAGAAAATCTATTGCTCGTCGACAATGCTCTGCGCGCTCAGCATAGCTGCGCTGAGCCCAATCAGATTTCACTTTGCTTGCCCGCTCAAGGACTTTGTTAATCTCTCCATCGGATGCAAAGGGACGTTCGCAATAGAGCGATCCATCAACAGGACTGGTACACCTGAGTGTTGTCATCATTCTGGCGTTACGTAAGCAGCTGTGATGCCGCCATCAACCAGAAATTCCGCACCTGTGGTGAAGGAAGACTCATCCGAAGCCAGGAAAAGGGCTGACTTGGCCATCTCTTCCGCCTCACCAAAGCGTCCCATAGGAATGTGGACGAGCCGGCGTTGCTTTTTAGCTTCGGTGTCTAAAAACTTCATCAACAGCTCTGTGCGGAGTGGTCCTGGGCACAGCGCATTGACGCGTATATTCTCCCGAGCATGGATGGTGGCCAACTCTCTTGTCATGGCGAGCACTGCTCCTTTGCTTGCGGTGTACGCCAGTTGAGGAGTGGCCGCACCCAAATGGGCTACAAATGATGCCGTATTGATGATGGAGCCACCTCCGCATCGTTGCATCAGTGGGATGCCATACTTACAACCGAAAAAGACACCTTTGACATTGATGTCGAACGTGATGTCAAAAATCGATGCCTCGGTATGCACAGCATCTCCGTCATGGCTGTGCATGATTCCGGCATTGTTGAAGAGAATGTGCAATGCACCAAACTGCTCATCTGCGAAATCGATCATGCTTTTACAATCCTCTTCAGATGCTACATCTGCTCTAAAGAACGCAGCATGACCTCCTTGCTCTTTAATCTCCTGGACAACATCTGCGCCGCCATCATCCGTTATGTCTACCACCACCACGGAGGCTCCCTCCTTGGCAAAGAGCAAGGATGACGCTTTGCCGATCCCACTGGCACCACCCGTGATTAGGGCTACTTTTCCCTCAAGTCTCATACGATTAGATTCTTTCAAAATATCTTTTGCGCTCCCAATCGGTAACCGATTGTGCGAATGCATTCACTTCTTGCCGGTAGAAGTGGGCGTAATGTGACACCACTTCTTTGCCAAAGACCTTCTCGTTAAAAGGGCTCTTTGCGAAACGCTCGACGGCTTCCTCAAGTGATTGAGGTACTTCCGGTAGGCCGCTGGCAGCATATACATCACCCACAAAAATGGGGGGCGGTTCAACTTGCTCTCGGATTCCTTGCAGGCCGGACGCGATAGACGCCGCAAAAGCCAAATAGGGATTGCAATCTGCACCAGGAATCCTGCACTCAATCCGCAACGAGCTGCCTGATCCCACTACTCGAAAACCGGCCGTTCGATTGTCTCGACTCCAGGCCAATTTGGTGGGGGCCCAAGATCCATCAACATAGCGCTTGTACGAATTAATGGTGGGCGCATAGAAGGGCATGACATCAGGTGCATACTTAATCCAGCCTCCCAAAAACCACCGGAACTCAGGCGTACACAATATGCCATTCAGATTCTCTGTGCCAGCAAAGGCACTTTTGCCTTTCTTCCATAAGCTGACGTGCAGGTGGCAACTGCTGCCTGCCTGATCTTGATGTGGTTTCGCCATAAAGGTTATGGACATCTTCAGGCGGTCCGCAATTTCTTTGAGGCACTGCTTAAATAGGACGTGGCGATCTGCCATATCGAGTACTTCTGCATAGCGAATATTCAATTCATGTTGACCAAGGCCCCATTCTCCTTTGGAGTTTTCCACAGGAATACCGCTCTTACGCAAGTGCTTTCGAGCAGCAGCCGTAAACTTTTCAATGCGTGATCCTTGCAGAATATGGTAATCCTCCAGGTACCAACCTACCGCCTTTAGGCGGTTGTATTGTTTATCATGAGCCTGTCGATAGGAGTCCTCGAAGGCATAGTACTCCAGCTCCGACGCTCCCATGGCTTCATATCCGAGAGCAGATAATAAAGAGAGTTGCTTCCGCAACATACTGCGTGGCGCAACCGATACTTGCTTATGATGCTCTTCGTTGACTACATCGCACAATACGATCGCACTTCGTCTTAGCCAGCTGGCTTTCCTCAACGTGCCGAGATCTGGAACGAGATGAAAGTCACCATACCCCAACTCCCAATTGGCAAAATCATAACCGGGCACGGGCTCCATTTCCATATCGGTGGTCAGCAAATAGTCACAGGCATGCGTCCCTTTCTCGGCTGCTTCTGATAGAAAAAATTCTGCATCAAACCGCTTTCCTACGAGTCGTCCATAGTGATCCGTAAAGGCCACTACCACCGTGTCGATTTTTTCCTCTTGGACAAGCTGTTCTAAATCTTTCAGACTCTTCATGTCTTTCCATTTTTCTTTGTGGTGAGATACCATAAGTAGCTCAGTAGGAGTATGCCAAGATAGATCAGACTCAATATGGGGTTATATAAAACTAAGGCCACCAGGGATACTCCTGCGATGATCAATGCAATGCCTGGTACCAAAGGGTAGGCGGGTACTCGAAAAGGCCTTTCGAGATCGGGTTCATTTCTACGCAATGCAATCAGCGACACCATGGAAATGATATAGAGCGTAAGAGCGCCAAAGCAGGCGATGGTAATAATCTCGGCTGTCTTGCCGGTAAACAATGCGGCAAACCCAATGCCCATGTTCACCATCAGAGCCTTGGCCGGCGTTTGAAATTTCGGATGGACCTGACCGAGACCAGCGGGAGCAAAACCTTCTCTTCCAAATTCGAACGTGGATCGCCCAGCGGCCAATATAATGCCATGGAAGGAGGCCACCAATCCAAATAAACCAATGAATGCTACTGCTTTCACGATCGGGTGCTGTGCCGGATACAATTGTTCCAGGGCAAGGGGTAGGGGAGAATCTGAGGCAGTTGTCTGGCCTTCTGGAAAGACTACTGCTTCCCAACCCGATACACCGATGGAACCCAGGAAGGTGAGCAGGCAAAGAACCACTAAGGTGAGGATCGCTGAGCCAAATCCTATCAAAACATTGCGTTGAGGATTGACAGTCTCCTCTGCTACATTGGCCACTCCTTCGATGGCGAGAAAAAACCAGATGGCAAACGGCAGGGCGGCAAACGCTCCTTTCCAACCCTCGGGCAAGGCGTTGGCCTTTAAGTGCTCGACTTCAAAATGTGGTATAACGGCACCGGCAAAGATTAATAGGCCAACAACCGCGACCGCCGTGATAAACAATTCCAAAGAGGCTGCGGCTTCGACCCCCCTGATGTTTATATAGGTAAAGATCAGATAGGCTATGATGGCTATGGCAATAACAGGCAGCGTAGGAAAGAAGATGTTGACGTACGCTCCAATCGCAAAGGCAATCGCTGGAGGGGCAAATATAAATTCCACGTTCTGGGCCATGCCAGCCAGGAAGCCCAGTTTATCTCCGAAGGCTCGGCGAGCATAGGTGAAAGCACCACCTGCGCGGGGCAGTGCGCATGCCAGCTCGGTGTAGCTGAAAGTAAAGCACAAGTACATGATAATAATAAAGCCCGTAGCAGTGGCCAGCCCTAGCGTACCTCCCTTTTCGAGGCCAAGATTCCAGCCGAAGTACATGCCAGAGATCACATACCCCACGCCCAGTCCCCAGAGCATCAGTGGCCCCAGCGTCTTTTTTAAACCTTGGTTGTTTTCCATCTTTTTCAAGATAGTGAAAGCTGTCATTACGACTAATGGTGGACTTGGATAAAGGCGGTCCTTCGAAGCGGTGCCTACCCCAAGGAGATCGAATCGGACTCATGCCCGTTTGACTCAAGATCCTGGGTGGCATCCACTGTATGCGGACCTGCTCTTGGAATCCAGAGTTGTATATTTCACAACATCTCAAACGAAGTCACTTGGCCAGGGCCAAACAAGCGGTCCCACGTTTGTCGGTCTGCTTTGTCTGGGTTGGAGGGATTGGAAACAATGTTATAGAAATGAGTATGAGCAAAATTGCCGTCAAGCCGATCACTTTTCCCGGTCCGTACTTGATTTTTCTGGGTGATTTGAAGGACCGCGTAAACGCAAAAACGGGGCAAGGGCTGGCGGACTGGCGGCCCGAAATGTGTCTGGGGCAACTGAGGCTGGATGGCTGTACCATTGACCTTGGACTGCCAGATATGGATATTTCATTGGCTGCCAGAGAGGGCGTGCGGAGCATGGTGATCGGCATTGCGCCCGTTGGAGGGGGCATCAAAGAGGAATGGATTGAAGTCTTCGCGGAATGTCTCAAAGCAGGCATCAACATCGTCAATGGACTGCATACTCAGCTGGCAGATATTCCGACCCTTTCTGCATCTGCAACCCTGGGGAATGCCCAGATCTATCATGTGCGGACGCCCCCTAGTGATCTGCTCGTCGGTACAGGAAGGAAACGATCGGGCAAGCGGGTGTTGATGGTTGGTACCGATTGTGGCGTGGGTAAGAAGTACAGTGCGCTCTGCATTCATCGTGCGCTACAGGAGCGCGGTATATCTGCCACTTTCCGTGCCACCGGCCAGACAGGCATTATGATTGCTGGGAGCGGGATCCCCATCGACAGCATCGTCGTAGACTTCGTCACGGGTGCGGCAGAACTATTATCGCCTGATAATGAAGCTGATCACTGGGATGTGATCGAGGGCCAGGGAGCACTCCATCATCCCGGATATGGTGCCGTGAGTTTGGGGTTGATGTATGGCTCACAACCGGATGCTATTGTCTTGTGTCATGAGGCGACTCGGACTCGGGTTGATGGGTTTCCGGGCTACCATATTGGGGATTTGACCGCTCGAATCGAAGAAGCGTTGCTCTTTGCCTCCAAGACAAATCCAAATGTCTTTTGTGCCGGCATTAGTGTAAATACCTCCTGGTTGGAGGGAGAATCAACCGAAGACTATCTCGCAAAACTGGAAAAGGTGACCGGATTACCATGTGTTGACCCCATGAGGGGCGATCTGGATTTGCTGCTAGATCGATTGCTAGAAGGGAAATGACGGTAAGTTTTGCAAGTGGCATCTGCCTCTTGACCGGGCAAGGAACATTGGTAAAATGCCGTGGTTGGCCGCAACTAAAAGCGTTATTTTTGTCGCATTAATGTTCTCTCAAATCTATTGACCGCTCTCCTTTGTGTCGTCTCGATGCACATCCATGCCCAGTGCACCTTGATGTTTCCCTCGGAGAATGGCGACTATACAGTCGAAGTGACTTTGTTGCCCACCATGGTAAATCCTTCGACACAAAACTGCCCTTTTGGATATGGCTATGATGTAAGCATCGACTACACCGTCAGCTTTAATGGCACCAATCTGCCATCTGGGATGGAAATGGATGATTTACAGGGAAGATTATTCTGCGACCCGGCCACTCGTACATTTCAATTAAACAATGGGCCTGGTGCGGGCACCACCATGACAGCCAATGCCTATAATCCTGGAACGGATTGTGCCACGGCCACGCCCGCTTCGCTGGGATGCGACATGATTGAAGTCACGATCGCCTACTCGGGTGGAGGAGATGGTGATGATGTGGAGCGACAAACGCTCCTCTGCAATGTGACCTTGGACCTTGATCTGATATCATTTGATGCCAGTCGCACGGAGGAAGGTGCTCGGATCGAATGGGAAACAGCGTCAGAAGAAAACAACAGCCACTTTGCAGTGCAGCGATCATATGATGCCCTCGAATGGACCACCTTTGCAGAGGTTCCTTCTCAGTCCGTCAATGGAGGGGTATATAGGGTGCAGGATCAGCAAGTGATTGGAGAAGTGGTTTATTATCGCATCGTGCAAATCGAGTTGGATGGCTCTACCTGGAACAGTCCCCTGCGCTACCTCGACATGAGTAAGCCCAGAGACGAGATCCGAACATGGCCTAACCCCACCAATTCCCTATTGCACATTGAGGGGGCTTTGAACGATCTCGAGCTGCTTGATCTGATGGGGAATGTACTTATGACGGTTTCGGGTTCTGCCGCAAGTCCTCTCGACCTAAGCAGCCTACCAGAGGGTACCTACATCTTGCGGGATGGCAATCGTGTTGCTCGGGTGGTCAAATCGGCCCTTCCCTAGTCCATTCGGTTCTTGTAATAATACTTTTTCTACATCTTTCTGAGTCTCCCACACATTTAATTGGGAGATCAGATAGGGAAATTGCATAGAAGGAATTTTATTTTTCAGCCATGAATGGATTGATGACCTGGGAGATACACCGCGATGTCTGGAAGTTAAAGGCTCCCTTTACGACTGCAAGACATTACTTTGAGGAAATCACCACCCTAACCGTAGTCTTGCAATCGGATCATGTGCAGGGGCGCGGAGAAGCCGTGGGCGTAGACAATCTAGGTGAGAACATTGATTCCGTAGAACGGCAGCTAAGGCAGTACTTATCTGCCCATGCTGTCATCGATCGCAGGCAATTGCAAAGTGATCTTCCTCCAGGTGGAGCACGCAATGCTTTAGACTGCGCCCTGTGGGACCTGGAATGCAAGCGCGCAGGTAAGCGTATTTGGGATCTCCTAGACCTTTCTCCACAACCGGTCCATACCGTATATACGCTGCCCGTACAAGGGGTTGCTGAAATGGCGGCTAACGCAAAGAGTGCTCAAGCATATCCCATTCTGAAAGTCAAACTTGACGCCGATCAACCCATTCAGAAAATGGAAGGCATACGAGCGGCAAGACCGGACGCCAAGTTGATCGTGGATTGCAATCAGGGATGGACCATGGAAATTCTGAAAGAAGCGGCGCCTGCATTTGATCGCCTGGGCGTAGAGATGATAGAACAGCCTCTAAAGGTAGGCGAGGATCAGGACTTGATGGCCTATTCATCGCCTCTGCCCCTATGCGCAGATGAATCTTGTAATGTCAGTGAAGATTTGGCAGTGCTATCGCAGAAGTATCAGATGGTCAACATCAAACTCGACAAAACGGGGGGACTCACCGAAGCACTTGCCCTCGCCGTGGAAGCCCAAAAATTAGGCCTTGGCTTAATGGTGGGCAATATGCTTGGCTCTTCCCTGGGCATGGCACCGGCTTTTGTAATTGCGCAAAGCTGCTCCTATGTTGATCTGGATGGACCACTGCTACAACAATCTGACCGCCCTCATTCACTCCGATACAATCGCAGCCTCATTGATCCACCCGAAACTGCTCTGTGGGGCTAATTTCACAGCCGTTCCCATGCGGCCAGTTTGGCCTTACAATCTTCCAGCAAAGCGGCAAAGTCAGACCCCGCGGCCTCGAATTCTATCATCGCCACTTTCAAACTGGATATCGCCCTCTTGGTATCTTTCGTTTGTTCATAACAGAGGGCTTTGTGATAATGTGCGGCTCCTTTCTGCTCTGGCAGCGCCTTGGCCAGTTGATCGCAGTAGGATATGGAAATATCGCATTCCTTTTGCTCACGGAGCAGTGGGATTAACTGCACGTAGGCCATTAGAAAGGACTCATCGGTCTCCAGCGTCTGCCGAAAGTCTTTGATGGCTTGATTGATCTGTCCTATGGCGCGAAAACATACGGCCCTTTGATACTGTGCTTCCGCGTACTCGGGATGGTAGGCTAGTGCCTTCGTAAATTGTACCGATGCACCAACATACTGCCGCTTTTCCATGGCTTTCTCCCCCTTCTTAAATAGCTTTTGTGCCTTGGCGGACTGCGCAAAAGCCGGGTTACACAGCAGACCGATGGCAAGACAGAGCAGCAGTCGCTTCATCATGTACTGATCCTCTTAGTGAGATACTTAATCTGCCCATTGTGATTGGATTCGTGCTCCACCACATGAAACCATTTGCAATAGTTGTTGGTCGGGCCCCATCCAAAATCTTCATCAGTGTAAAAGAGCCAATCATCGTCACGTTTGGCAAGTTCGGCAAGGGTATATGCTCTGACCTCTTCCAGTTTTTCGAGGTAGAATTCTAAGGGCTGATCCTTGATCACTGCCCGCGCTCGAGCACCCAGCGACATGGCAATTCCCCATTTCTCATTCTCCCCCGCAGGCCAATCTCCCCACCGTCGATTTTCAAACGTATTCAATTGATAAAATCGTTCTGTCGAGGCCAAATGCCAGAGCATGGCTCCAATGGAATTGGAATCCTCATCATGGATGTAGTCCAGGTCCTTTTGTGTCAAACCGTTTAGGGACATCAGGACGGTCCTTCTCATCCAGTTCATCATTGATACCATTGCACTGAGGTGAGGAGTATATCCGCTTCGAGGACCAAATACATTTAGGTTTTCTCCCTGAATGGGATGCTCGGACATGGGGGAAATGATTCGGCTGCTCAAGGCTGCTGCACCCATAGAGGAGTAATTGATAAATTTTCTTCTGTTCATAAGCATCTGTTTGGCAGGAAATTAAGCAAAGAATGGAGTCAGGGCATTGTATTGTGATCTTGTTAACAATTGGTTGAGCACAGATCCCCGAAAGGCCGGGATATTCACTAACTTTTGGACTCACTAAAGCAAATGTTATGTCGCATCTACCTCAATCCCGGCGAGCGTTTCTAAAGCATTCTGCGCTGTATTCTGGAGCTGTTGTATTGGCCCCACAGACAAAGCGCATTTCAGCCTCTAGCAAGCTCAATCTTGCTTTTATTGGTGCCGGAGGCAGGGCGGGTAGGAACATAAAGGCATGCGACATCATGAATGCGTCAGGTGCACCAACCAATAATGTGGTCGCCCTTTGTGATGTGAATGAGCAGCGTGCAGCGGAGGCTTTCAAGCGATATCCTAAGGCCCGGAGATTTGCTGATTTTCGCCGCATGTTTGATGCCATGGCTGATCAAATCGATGCGGTCGTCATTTCCACTCCGGATCATACTCACTTCAGTGCCACAATGGCCGCCATGCAATTGGGGAAGCATGTGTACGTAGAGAAACCGCTGGCGCACAACATATGGGAATTACGTACCCTCAAGAAGGCCGCTGCGTATTATGACGTGGTGACCCAGATGGGCAATCAAGGACATACCACTAACGGGATCCGTCTGATTAAGGAGTGGTATGAAGCAGGCATCCTGGGAGAGGTGAAGGAAATCATCGGCTGGATCGCCGGACCCAATTTTAGTGAGACCGGATATTTCCTGGCCCCAGAGGAATTTCCTCCAGAAACGAAGGAAGTGCCCAGGCATCTAAATTGGGATCTGTGGTTGGGACCCAGAGAAGACCGACCGTACACCCGGTACTATGAACCCCGGTTTTGGCGTGGATGGTTTGATTTTGGCAATGGGCTGTTGGGGGATTGGGCATGTCACACGCTGGATGCTCCTTTTTGGAGCCTCAATCTTGGCATGCCAAGCCATGTTCAGTGTATTTCAAAAGGCGGCGGATCACGTGATTTTCTGCCCAACCAATCCCACATCAGGTATACTTTTCCCGAAGCTGATGGTAGACCGTCTGTTTCACTCGAATGGTTCGAAGGAGGGTTAAAACCACCTGTCAGACCTGAATGGGGCATCAAGGAATTGCCAAGATCGGGGATGATCATGGTAGGATCCAAGTGCTCTCTGATGACAGGTGGTAGGCCCAATAAACCCATATTGTTGATTGGGGAGGAAGCCTGGAATTCCTTTGTAGCGGACCCACCTGCCCAAACGATGGCAAGGGTGGCTGAGGAGGATCCCCAGGGAGAGTGGATCAGAGCAATCAAGGGAGATGGTCCAATGTGCCTTGCTACTTTTGACTACGGAGCGGATTTGACGGAGATGGCCCTGCTCGGCGTCTTGGCGCAGCGTACGCATTCCAACATTGAATACGACGCTGTCCGCATGCAAGTAACCAATCAGGATGGATTGCAAGAGCTCATCAAGGAACCCATGAGAGCAGGTTGGTCGTATGGGGAGGATTTATGGTAAGGGATTCCCTATTGAATATTAGGCGTTCTTGAGGCTATTAGCATCGAGGTCAAAGTCATCTACGAATGACGACAGGGCCGCATCCTGTGGGTCCATGATATCGAAAATGGTTAGGCCGTTGACATTTGGAATACGCGGATCCGCTCCCGCCAGAAGTAACAAGCGAGCACACGGTATCTGCTTTGCCAAATGGTCCCTCCGGATGTTGATATGGCCATGTATAGCCCAGAAAAGAGGGGTGGCCTGATGATCAATGCACCGTTGATTAAGATTGGGAGATTTAGAAAGCAGGAGACGCACCACTTCTTCGCGCCCCGTCCAACAAGCCCAGTGCAGCGCAGTACCACCCATACATCCCTTGTGGTGAATTTTTGCTCCCTTATCGATTAACAGCGATGCGACGCCATCGGCTCGAAGGCTGCAGGCCGCCACCAGAGGAGTGTCCTCTTTTTCTTTTGTGACATTGCCATTGAGTGCCGCTCCATGTTGGATAAAAAGTTGGGCCAGTTGTTTGGCCTCCTGGTCTGAAATGGCCCCCATAAAAACATTATCGCAGATTCGGTGCAAAGGATGCGCTGTCTGTTTATTGGCATCATCATATGGAATGGCGGCATTCGCAAGCGAAGGGTCCATGCGCAGGAGCTCATCCAAAATTGATAGGTTCTTCACCTCAAGCATTTGACGTGTGATCATGTCCTGGGTTTCGTGTAGTCGTTTTTGCTGAAGTACTTTTCGATCAGACAGTATAGAAGGATAAAGAAATATCGGCTTCCCATTTCCTT
>JAHQVP010000094.1 GCA_019634275.1 Saprospiraceae bacterium | reverse complement strand
CTTTCAATACGCACAGCTCTCTTTTCGAATAGGGGAAGGGTCGGCTCAGCCAGGGGGACTGCCATATATCTGGCTTTTAAAGTCGCTCATATTCTTTGGATTTTTTCTCTTGTTCCTTCAGGGGTTGGCAAATATCTGCAGGGCCATTATTCGACTAAGGCAAGGAGCCGAAAATTCATCCACTCAAGAATATTCCCACTGATGGAGATTCTTGCTGTCATATTGTTTGTCTTGATTTTTGTGCTTATCCTAAAGGGATACCCGGTGGCTTTTACGCTTGGTGGCGTATCGGTCTTGTTCGGGTTGGCACTTATGATATTTGCCCCTGATTATTTTCGATTTCAGGATTTTCGCCTATTGGCAAATCGTTTCATGGGCACCATAAACAACTATGTGCTGATTGCCATCCCCCTCTTTATTTACATGGGAATCATGTTAGAAAAATCGGGTCTTGCAGAGGCCCTACTGGAGACAATGGCCTCGCTATTCGGTCGGATGCCTGGGGGCCTTGCGATTTCGGTAGTGATTGTGGGCGCCCTCTTGGCCGCATCCACTGGGATTGTGGGGGCAACGGTAGTAACCATGGGTTTGATCAGTCTTCCCACTATGGTAAAACGTGGATACGACAAAAGCCTGGCCAGTGGAGTAGTGGCTTCTTCGGGGACGCTGGGCATCATCATTCCACCGTCGATCATGTTGGTTTTATTGGCGGATACCATCAACAGCAGCAATCGCAGCGCGAGCATGGTGGATGTGGGCAGCATGTTTGGTGCTGCATTGCTACCGGGATTAGTACTGGTAGGAGCATATGTAGCGTACATTGCCATTCGGGCGCTGTTGCAGAGAGACGTTGCTCCTGCTTTAACGCAGGAAGAGATTGCCGCTTTTAGGGGCCCAGGGTTTACGAAACGGGTAGTTCGAGCCTTTGTGTTGCCTTTTGCCTTGATTGTTGCCGTGTTGGGTTCCATTTTTGCAGGCGTAGCTTCTCCTACAGAAGCGGCAGCCGTGGGTGCTCTCGGTGCCACCATCCTGACCTTGCTCAATGGCTCGTTTTCATGGAAGACGCTTAAGCAGGTTGGGGAAGAGACCACTCACATTACTTCTATGGTATTTATGATTCTGCTGGGCGCGACAACGTTTGGGCTCATGTTTCGCCACTTGGGTGGAGATGCCTACTTAGTCGACCTGATCACCCAGTCTGATTTGCCGGCCATGGGGTTTTTGGCATTGGTGATGATCATCATTTTTGTTGCGGGTTTCTTTATTGACTTCATCGAGATAATCTTCATCATCGTGCCTGTAGTGACGCCCTTGTTTAATGCCTATGACATGGACATGCTTTGGGTGGGCATATTGATCGCGCTTAACCTACAGACCTCCTTTCTGACCCCTCCCTTCGGCTTTTCTCTTTTCTACTTAAAAGGAGTTGCGCCACCTGGCATTCGCACGCAAGACATCTACAGGGGAGTGATTCCATTCATTGTTATCCAACTCGTTTTGATTGCAGTAGTAGTGATCTATCCCCAGTTTATACACTTGATTTTTTAGGTCAGCCGCATTATAATTTAGAGAGCAATGAAAAGTGGCGTCGTCTTTGGTGAAAGTGCCAACTTCCTTTTGGGGATATGGATTGGGCTTAGTCTGATGGGTTGTGCCACTTCGGTGGATGAGCTTCCCACTTTTGAGGATAATTGGCAATCACTGTCAGAAGTCAACGAAACTCCGGATTGGTTTCTCAATGCAAAGTTTGGCATTTACACACATTGGGGGCCCATCTCCGAAGCCATGCATGCAGCAGACACCAATCGCCACTATCGAGGGTGGCATGGCATGTGCATGTATCAAGATGGTCAGCTCGTACCAACCCCAAGCGGCAATCCAAGCAACAACTACTTGCATCATGTGGAAAAATATGGAGATCCTGCTCAATTTGGGTATCGCCATGTGATAGAGCAATTCAATCCCACCGCGTTCGATGCGACCGAATGGGCGGATGTCTTCGTCCGTGCTGGAGCTAAATTCGCAGGCCCCGTGGCCATGCATCATGACAATTTTGCCATGTGGGACAGCAAGGTCACGCGATGGAATTCCATGGCATTCGGTGGCATAGATCCCTCAGCAGATTTAAAATATGCTTTAGAAGAAAGGGGTTTGCGCTTTATGGGTTCGTTCCATCATGCCTTTACCTGGAAGTACTTCGCACCAGCGCATCAGCATGGGGGCATTGCGCCGGAAGACTACGATCTATACACCAATCCACATGGACTAGATGACGATGCTCCAGACGCAGCATTTTATCGGGATTGGTGGGCTAAGGTCACAGAATTTATCGAAGCATATCAACCTGACATGATCTGGTTTGATTGGTGGTTGGAAAACTTGTCAGAAGAGATGAGACAGGAGTTTCTGGCGTACTACTACAACAAAGCCGAGGAATGGGGAAAAGACGTCGCAGTGTGCTTTAAGGAAACCACTTTTCCGTTAGGGACAGCCATCCGAGATTATGAGCGGGGCAGACCCAATCAGCCCCGCGATCCTGCCTGGCTGACCGACACATCCCCTGGAGCCTGGTTTTACCGGCCGAACGCAAAATTTAAATCTGCCAATGAATTGATTGATATCTTGATCGATATCGTCTCCAAGAATGGTATCATGCTGCTCAATGTGCCTCCGGACCCGGACGGAAGAATCCCACCTGCCATGGTCGATTTGCTGTCAGAAATGGGCACCTGGCTGGACATCTATGGTCCGGCCATTTATGATACGCGCCCATGGACCGTCTTTGGCGAAGGACCTACACGGTTGCCAGAAGGGGGGCATAAAAACGAAAAATTGAAGCTCCGCTATACTGCTGAGGACATTCGCTATACCAGAAAGGGAGAAGAAGAACTCTATGCTTTGGTCATGGATCGACCAACTCATGATATCACCCTAAAGGTATTGAGTACCCATCTAGGCGCCTTAAACGCACCAATCAAATCGATTGAACTTCTGGGATCAAAGGAGGAAATCATCTGGTCACGAAGTGATCAAGGGCTTGTGATACAATTGCCAAAGATGCTGCCTTCGACCTATGCGATCGCTTTTAAGATTGTACTTGAACAATATGAGGAAAACAAAATTGGTTGAACTTCGATGCAAGGGGTAGTGATGCATTCTTTACCTCATTAGTATTTTCAAAGATCAAATAGATACAGATGGGCACAATGAGGAAATCACAAACTGTTCAGATGGGGGTGTTTTTGCTGTTCCTGGCAACGTCGCTTGCAGCTCAGGAAAAGCAGGCACTATTCATAGGCAACAGCTATACGTACTTTTGGAATCTTCCCCACACGGTGGAGGCCATGTGTGATGCCATGGATTTTCCTCTAGAGGCCAAGCAGAGCACCATTGGTGGTGCCAATCTGGGACAGCATTGGCGAAGCGATCGGGAATTGACGTCTCTGCAGAAGCTGCGGGATTCCGATTGGGACTTTGTTGTTTTGCAGGACTTTAGCATGAGTGCAATCGAAACTCCGGATAGCCTCTATCGATATGCTAAGCTCTGGATCAAGGAGATTCAAGCGGACGGGGCAAAACCATTGATGTACATGACTTGGGCCAGAGAGTGGAATCCGCTCATGATCAATAAGATCCGGACAGGGTACGAACAAGTTGCCAATGAGGCGGGGGCAGACATCGTACCTGTTGGACTGGTTTGGCAGCGCGCCCGAGAGCTTCGACCCGATCTGCCTTTGTATAGCCCCGATGGTAGTCATCCCTCTCCACTGGGCACCTATCTTACAGCATGCGCCTTCTATAGCGTGATGTCAGGTAAGACTCCCGTTGGAGTTCCGGGAGTCTTGAGGACTAGGGGCGCTGATGGGGAGACCATCTTGCTTAACATTGTGGGAGGTGGGGAAGCTCGATTTTGCCAGCAGGTGGTGGAGGAGGTGCTGACGCGATATGGTATTTTGTAAGCAAGCTCAGCAATCACAACTGCAGCTTTTTTGTTCGACAAGCACCGGGATGGTCTTAGAGCCTCTCTGCATTTGAGATGTGGTGTGATGAATTTATCCCCACATGTGCGTCATCCACTCTAGGGGAAGCACTTCATTCGAAATCACTATCTTTTCACGATGGAACCCACTGAAAAATCGCCGCGATCCTATTGGCGGAAAAATCTTCGCTATCTCGCGATCCTCTTAAGTTTTTGGTTCTTGTTTTCCTACGGATGCGGCATCCTTTTAGCCGAGCCGCTAAACCAGGTGACCTTTGCAGGATTTCCTCTAGGTTTCTGGTTTGCCCAGCAGGGCAGCATCTATGTATTTGTAATATTGATCTTTATCTATGTGCGACTGATGAATAAGCTCGATCGCGAATTTGATGTTGACGAAGCCTAACCGCAGAGAAATATGAGCTTGCAAATTTGGACGATTGCCATCGTGGCACTGACTTTTATTTTGTACATCGGAGTAGCCGTTTGGGCAAGAGCAGGGTCCACCCAGGACTTTTATGTTGCAGGAGGAGGAGTGCACCCCGTTGTAAATGGCATGGCTACAGCAGCAGATTGGATGTCTGCAGCCTCTTTCTTGTCAATGGCTGGCCTGATTTCGTTCATGGGTTTTGATGGATCACAGTATCTAATGGGTTGGACCGGCGGATATGTTTTGTTAGCCCTGCTGTTGGCACCATACCTTCGGAAATTTGGAAAATTTACGGTGCCTGATTTCATCGGAGAACGCTACTACAGTCAGACCGCTCGCCTGGTGGCCGTGATATGTGCGCTCTTCGTTTCTTTTACCTATGTGGTAGGACAAATGAAGGGGGTCGGCGTGGCGTTTTCGCGATTCCTTGGTGTGGAATTTGGAACAGGCGTTGTAATCGGAGTGCTGATCGTCTTCTTCTACGCTGTGTTGGGGGGAATGAAGGGCATTACCTACACGCAGGTCGTCCAATATTGTGTCTTGATTTTTGCCTTCACTGTACCAGCCGTGTTCATATCCATTCAGATGGTGGGCAATCCTATTCCGCAGCTTGGGATGGGAGGCAACCTGAGTGACGGCACTGCCCTGCTGTCCAAACTCAATCAACTGAGTGTGGATCTGGGATTCCACGAGTATACGACCGCCCAGAAGCCCATGATCGACCTTTTCTGTGTGACCGCAGCTCTAATGTTGGGTACAGCAGGACTCCCGCACGTCATCGTCCGATTCTTTACTGTTCCAAAGGTTCGTGATGCACGGATTTCAGCGGGTTGGGCGCTCTTCTTCATTGCCATCTTATACACAACGGCACCTGCCATCGCCGCTTTTGCCCGCACCAATCTGATCCGAACAGTGGACAACGCTGCCTATGCAGAAGTACCGGAGTGGTTCAGCAAGTGGGAGACAACCGGCTTGTTGGCTTTCGAAGACAAGAACAACGACGGCCGGATTCAATATTATAATGATGCGAATACGAGTTTCGTCGAAGAGCAGGCCAATCCTCGCGGTTGGAAGGGAAACGAGCTGACGATTGACCGAGACATCATGGTATTGGCCAATCCCGAAATTGCCAACCTGCCCGCTTGGGTAATCGCATTGGTAGTGGCTGGAGGACTCGCTGCTGCATTGTCCACCGCTGCCGGGCTGCTTTTGGTTATATCAACCTCCATTTCGCATGATCTACTTAAAAAATGGCTGAGACCAAACATCACGGAGAAGCAAGAACTGCGTTCAGCCAGAATAGCCATAGCCTGCGCCGTGCTAATTGCAGGCTATGCAGGATACCGGCCACCCGACTATGTGGCGGCCATCGTGGCATTTGCCTTCGGCCTGGCCGCCTCCTCTTTTTTTCCGGCTATCATTATGGGCATCTTTGACAAGCGCATGAACATGCAAGGGGCCATAAGCGGAATGGTGGTGGGCATCATATTCACTGCTTCTTACATCATTTACTTTAAGAAGGACCGCATCCTTGGTCTGGATCCTGTTTCTTCTGATATGTGGTGGTTTGATATTTCTCCAGAAGGGATTGGTACCCTCGGTATGCTCATTAATCTTGTCATTGCGGTGATTGTCAGTCGCTTGACTGCCCCTCCACCGGTCCAGGTTCAAGACATGGTAGAAGATATCCGCATCCCAAGAGGTGCGGGCAGCGCCAGCACGCACTGATTTCCGCTAGGAGGTACCCGTTAGTTGACAGGTCGATTTTGCAGCCCCTTATGGCGACAAGATAGGAGGCTGCTCCCGACGACTGCTTTGCTTTTCCTATTGGCAATGCTCCATTCGATTTTGCGAAAGGTTAAGGCCCTATTGGAGACATTCCTTAATTTACCATCCTAACCTAAGCTACGATGACATACCGAATATCTTCATTAGAAGACTATCACGATACCTATCAACGAAGTACTGTCGATCCAGAGGCTTTCTGGCAAGAACAAGCAGAGACGTTTTCTTGGAGAAAGAAATGGGATCAAGTCCTGGATTGGAATTTTCAAGAGCCTCGAATTCGTTGGTTTTCTGGAGGAGTGCTCAACATAACGGAAAACTGCCTGGACAGACACATTCCGACCAGAGGAGATCAAGTGGCCATCCTCTGGGAACCCAACGATCCGAAGGAAGATGCGATCTCGCTGACGTATCGAGAACTACTCGCCCAGGTATGTCAATGTGCCAATGCTCTTAAAAAACTGGGCATCAAGAAGGGCGACCGTGTAGTTTTCTACATGCCGATGGTGCCTGAATTAGCGGTGGCTGTTTTGGCATGTGCAAGAATCGGTGCGGTGCATTCGGTGGTGTTTGCGGGTTTTTCTGCTCAAGCGCTGGCCGACCGTGTCAACGATGCGGAAGCCAAGATGATCATCTGCTCCGATTTTAACCAAAGGGGAGCAAAGCACATTCCCGTCAAGAAAGTTGTGGATCAAGCGATGGCAATGGGGTGCCCCTCGGTTGAGCGGGTTCTCGTACATCGGAATACGGGAGATGAGATTACCTGGACTGAGCAGGATGTCTGGTGGCATGAGGAAGTGCCCCATCAAGACGTCACTTGCCCGGCGGAGCCAATGGACGCGGAAGACATGTTGTTCATCCTCTATACCTCCGGATCTACCGGAAAACCCAAGGGTGTGGTACATACATGCGGAGGCTATATGGTTTACACCTGCTTTAAGTTTAAAAATGCATTTCAATATGATGAAGGGGATGTCTACTGGTGCACGGCTGATATTGGCTGGATTACGGGGCACTCCTACATCATCTACGGGCCTCTTCTTGCCGGGGCGACGAGCATGATGTTCGAAGGCGTGCCTACTTTTCCGGATGCCGGACGCTTTTGGGAAATCTGCGAAAAGCATAAAGTAAACCAATTCTATACCGCTCCAACCGCCATACGAGCATTGATGGCAAAAGGGAACGACTGGCCTGCTAAATATGACTTATCGGCTTTGAAAGTGCTTGGCTCAGTGGGAGAGCCCATCAACGAAGAGGCTTGGCATTGGTACGACACCCATATAGGCAAGGGCAATTGTCCGATCATCGACACCTGGTGGCAGACGGAGACAGGCGGCATTATGATTACCCCGTTGCCAGGCATCACCGATACGAAACCAACATTTGCCTCTTATGCCATGCCGGGCATCCAACCGATTCTGGTGGATGCCGATGGAAATCTGGTCGAAGGCAATGATGTCGAAGGGTTGTTATGCATAAAATTTCCGTGGCCCTCCATGCTGAGAACAACTTATGGGGATCATGAGCGCTGTCGGCAAACCTATTTTTCCGCATTTCGGGACCTTTACTTTACCGGCGACGGTGCTCGACGAGATAAAGAGGGTCGCATACGAGTTATCGGTCGGGTAGATGATGTGATCAATGTCAGCGGTCATCGCATGGGAACAGCAGAAGTTGAAAATGCGATCAATGAACATCCGGCAGTGATTGAATCCGCTGTTGTGGGATATCCTCATGACATCAAGGGGCAAGGGATCTATGCCTACGTGATCGTCGACAACGAAAGCGACGAAATCGCCGCAGAAATTCGATCCGTGGTAACAAGAGAGATCGGTCCCATTGCAAAACCAGATAAAATCCAGGTGGTGCCAGGATTGCCCAAGACACGATCTGGAAAGATCATGAGAAGAATATTGAGAAAAATTGCTTCAAAGGAGACTTCTCGCCTAGGTGATGTATCTACATTGCTAAATCCAGAAATCGTTGAGACCATTATTGAGGGCTCGAAGGAGGCCTAGCATCGCGGGAGCGATAAATAATAAAAGTAGAAAGGCATTGCAACCTTAAATTGCAATGCCTTTTTGATATGAGATATTTATTACTCGTCAAACCAATAAATTTTGGTCTGATGCCTCGATGTTTTTTTATTTCAATTTCTTGTTTTCTGTAAGTGCAACGGCTACTCAGAACGTTTTTAAAACGAAGCCAGAGAAAAAACACCCCTCAGATTTTGGCGGAGACTCTTAATTCTCCGCCCCCAACAGTATGGTGGACTTGAATTATCCATTGCGTAATTATTTTCTAATAATTTAAATTATTGTTTTTAAGATGTCAAGAGTGACGCCTAAATTTCTTGTAAAATATCCTCTTTAGTCTCCCTGGTTCGTGTGTTGCTGGTAGGGTAATCTAGCCGTGTGCTAGTGATGGTCGATGACCACTAATTTTCGTACGTCGATACCATTTTGCTTTTGGAGGATCAACGTATACACTCCACTGTGCGGCATACCTAGTTGGACCTCCCCGCCGTTTAATTTTTTCAACTCATGGATTGATTTTCCGGTGCTGTCATAGATGCCAACAAAGATTGAATCCTCCAGTCCGGAAATGGTCAATATGGACCCTTTAGCAATGGGGTTCGGAAATACACGTGCTTGGGTTCGGAATGTATTCTTTGTCGGAGTAATTTGTGACCGAAATTCGTCTCTCGATACGACACAGTCCAGATTAAGGGCTTCAGAGAACCGTTGATTTTCGATCCAGGTCACCAAGTGTTCTGGCCAGCTGTGCCAGGCATGCGCATAAACGGTGGCGGGATAATCGGTTCTGATCTTGTTGACAAAGGATAGATAGTCATGCGAGCCATCCATGTTATCGTGATTCGGTCCGATCTCGGTCAGCGCAAAAGGCTTGCCCAGGGCAACCGCTTGCAAGTATTGTTCGTTTTCCATTTCCAAGCCATTCTCATAAAGATCGATTCCGACAAGGTCAACTACATCATCACCTGGGTAGTAGTAGTCAACAGAAGGGATTCCCTCATAGGAACGATTGACCGAGTAGATCCAAATCAGATTATTCAGTTGGAGAGAGTCGGTGTAGTAGTAGTAGAGATTGCGATAGAGTTCAATAAATGGCTCCGGACTTTGATCACCGGTGGATCTGTATCCATACCAAAACCAATCACCATTCATTTCCATTAGTGGTCGGAAAAGCACTGGGATGCCTTCTTGTTGGAGCTGCTGCAGGATCTCCCCATAAAAATTCAGCTGTGTGCGCCAGTTTTGAAAAGCCGCCGAACCCGGATCGTTCAGTTCACCAAGAGCCCCAATTTCTCGATCCCAGGTGTCCCCACCAGTCCAGGGATTATCTGGGAGCATGCTCAATTCTACCAATCCACCGGCTTGGTGCCACTCTTTGTATAGGGCAATAAGATCATCATAGCGGATCTCATCCGGTGCCCATCTCATTTGACCTCCGATCAAAGCCGGCCATTGACCAGTACTAGCCTGGAGTGCCACTACGGTTTCTTCATACTGTTCGAAAGACCATCCAAGATTTTGGCCCAGCATCAAGCAGTCTCCCGAACTGTGCAAATTTTGGAGAAGACCATAGGTGCGCATGGTAACTGCATCTGCATCGGGATTGGCAAGACCCTGTGTCCAAATAACACTGTTGGCGAAGGACCAAAAAATGAGGACGTAGACGATCCGCTTCATGATCATTCTTCCAGCACAGGCTTGCGATTGAGAAGATCGTAGCGGTCCCCGTCACTGAGCATATAGAAAGTATGCTGCCCTCTGGCACTCGGCAAGTAGTCTTGGGCTTGGCTATTCCATTCTTTCCCATCGTAAATGAGCACATAAGAAGATCCAACGACTTCTCCTTGATTCCCTTTGATGAGGAGGCCTGTGTTTTCATCCAGTCCGATACCGAGCAGATGTGGATGCGCGCTCAATATTTCGTAGAGGTCAAATTGCCGATTTCGTGCCAATACGTGTTGATCGATGGCCACATCCCTAATTAGACCAAACCCTACCTGGTGATCTCCCATCATGATGGTATTGGTTCGCGAATCTCCTCGAGCCAGATAAGACCCTTGAATGGTTGCCCCTGCCGAAGTGCCGGCGATGATGCCTCCTCGATTCAAAACGCTTTGCAGTGCCTCCATCACTTTCGTTTCCGCATAGGCATCCATCAGTCTCCATTGACGACCACCGGTAAACCAAATGCCGTCGGCCTCCGCCACCGCTGCTATGAAGGGCTTGGTGATCGCTTCCTTCTGGGCATGCAGCACGTCAAAATTGGTCAATCCCCACCTGGAGAAAAGCGCACGAATCCGTTTGAATCCCGGGTCGCTTTGCATGGGATCATCAGACATGGCAGTAGGAATCACAATGATTCTACTGTCCATTCCCCCTGCTTCCTTGATAAAAGTATGGATGATGGTCGAGTCAAGGCGTCCACCTCCAACAATAAAACAGGCTCCTTGCTCTGGTCCAATCGATTGCGATTGTACGCTGGAAGGAACCAACAAAATGACTGCCAAGGCAAAGGCCAGGGCAAAGTTTATTTGATTAAGCATCTGTTTAGTCCTTGATGATTACCTATGAAGATAGTGCCTGGAGCGCTTGACGGAGATCAGCAATGATGTCGGATGCATGCTCTAACCCAACAGAAATGCGAACTAAGCCATCCGTAATGCCGACATCGACTCGTTCGTCCGGAGTAAGCTTGGAATGCGTGGTCGTGGCAGGATGCGTCAGGATAGTTCTGCTATCTCCTAAGTTGGACGACAAGCTGCACATCTTAGTATGGTTAAGCATTGCTTGTGCAGCAGCCTTTCCTCCTTCGACTTCAAAACTAACGATCCCTCCGCCGTATCTCATTTGGCGTTTCGCAAGTTCATATTCCGGGTGGCTGGGCAAATGCGGATATAGCACGGAATGAATCTTGGGGTGTCCTTCAAGAAATTCTGCAACGGCCAGAGCATTTGCACAGTGTCGCTCCATACGCAGGGGCAAGGTTTCCAGGCTTTTTGAAAGAAGCCAGGCATTAAAAGGCGACATGGCTGGACCCGTGTGCCGGCAGAAAAAGGTGATTTTTTCAATCAAGGCTTCCGAACCCAGAATCAGCCCTCCGAGCGTCCGCCCTTGGCCATCCATGTATTTTGTAGCACTATGGGTCACAATGTCAGCTCCCAACGGAATCGGTTTTTGCAGAATAGGCGTACAAAAACAATTGTCCACATTGAAGATTATCCCATGCTCACGAGCCACTTTGCCCACCATCGCAAGATCGATCATCTGCAAAGCGGGATTGGAAGGAGACTCAACCAAAAGCATTTTGGTATTGGGCCGTATAGCCTCCACAATGGATTCTCTGGTACTGAAATCAGCAAATGAAGCTGCAATGCCGAATCGAGGCAAGACCAGATCCAATAGTTGATAGGTAGATCCAAAGACGGCTTTGTTTGCCAGGATATGATCTCCGGAGCTAAGCAATGCTGCCATGCTGGCCCAGACGGCTGCCATGCCAGAAGCGGTGGCAAAGCCTGCTTCTGCCTCTTCCAGATGACAGACTTTATTGATGAGTTCGCTGGTATTGGGATTGGCATAGCGGGAATAAATGTCACCTTCTTCTTGACCGTTGAAGAGCGCTTCCATCTGCTCTGCAGAATTGAAAACAAAGCTGGACGTCAAGAAGAGGGGCGCACTATGTTCCCGATATGGAGTACGCTCCATTTGCTTGCGGATCAGTTCGGTCTCTTCTTGCTTGGACTTAGACATGTGCAGGATGAATGGAAAACGAAGAGGTGATGGTGGAAGTCTTGTTCAGGGCCATCGCCACGGAGCAGTATTTTTCCATACTGAGGGAGATCGCCTGTTCGGCCTTTTTTTCTTTGACCTCTCCATAGAGATCAAAATGCAGGTGAATGGTCTTAAACACAGAATGCGATTCCACCTTTTCTTTTTCTGCTTCGACCTTGATTTTAATGTCTTGAAGGTCCTGGCGCTGTCGCTTTAGGATTAGCACTACATCGATGGTACTGCAGCCCGCAAGGCTTGCCAATAACATCTCCATCGGTCGCATGCCTTTTCCTTCTCCTCCGATGCCTTCAGATCCATCGGTCATCACTTGATTTCCAGACTCATTGGTAGCCGTGAGGTGGTAGAGTCCCGAAGTCCGCTCGAGGTTAAGTGTCACTTTTGTCATGATTCCTTACGCTTGATGATGAAACAAATGTGGAAAATATTTGAGTCACCGAAGCATCCATCGGATAGTATCTTTTCCAAGCCTGCTTTTAGTTTTCACGGCTGCACTGTGTACCTTTCGAGTTTAGCCATATGCAATTAAAGTATTTTCATCGCAAACAACCGCTGAGGTTGGAGACTGGATCCCGTCTTCCGGAATATACCCTGGCCTATACGACCGAAGGTAAGCTCAATGAGGAGGGCAGTAATGTCATTTGGATCTGCCATGCTTTGACGGCCAATGCCATTCCTTCTGAATGGTGGCCCGGTCTCATTGGCCCTGATAAGCTGTACGATCCTGCAAAACACTTTATCGTTTGTGTCAATATGTTAGGCTCTTGCTACGGGTCTACCACTGCTGCTTCGACTAATCCTGAGACCGGCCAAGCATATGGCAAGGACTTCCCGCTGCTGTCCATCCGAGATATTGTCCATGCTATGATGCCGTTGCGACAATCGCTGGGCATCGAGAAAATTATGTTGGGTACCGGTGGATCGGTGGGAGGACAACAAATTCTCGAATGGGCAATCATGGAACCCGAACTGTTTCAGGCCATTTGTGTCATCGGCACAAACGCCATGCATTCCCCTTGGGGCATTGCTTTTAATGAGGCACAACGGATGGCGATGGAGGCTGATCCCACCCTCTGGACCGATCAGGAAAATCATGGCATCGCGGGGATGGAAGCTGCCCGCTCCATTGCATTGCTCAGCTATCGCAATTATGAGGCTTACCACCGCACGCAGCAAGACGATCCACGCGGGTTGGATGATTACCGTGCCAGTTCGTATCAGCGATATCAGGGACTAAAACTCAGCAAGCGCTTTGACCCCTGGGCATATTGGATCCTATCGAAAGCCATGGATACGCATGATGTAGGAAGAGGGCGTGGAGGCCATGAGGCAGCGTTGCAACGGATCACTTGTCCTGCGCTGGTCATCGGAATCGCCTCTGACTTTTTGTTTCCCCTGCGGGAACAAGAGTTTATCCACGAAAGGTTGCCGCAGTCACATTTGGAGGTCATCGAATCGCCCTTTGGGCATGATGGATTCTTGATAGAATTCGATCAAATAACCCGCTGGGTTCAGTCATTTTTACAAAAATTAGAAGAAGTCGAATCAGAATAGGATGAAGCAACACAATCGCTATCAGAAGATCCTTGTAGCCAATCGAGGTGAGATTGCCATACGGGTATTGAGGGCCGCCACAGAGATGAAACTCCGTACAGTCGCCGTCTACACGTACGAAGATCGGTACTCACTGCATCGATACAAGGCAGATGAAGCTTATCAAATTGGCACGGAGAATGACCCCTTAAAGCCATACTTGGACATCGATGAAATTATCCGAGTTGCAAAAGAAAATAATGTCGATGCCATTCATCCGGGCTATGGATTTATGTCCGAAAATGTCCACTTTGTCAGACGGTGTCAAGCGGAGGGGATCGTATTTGTTGGGCCCAGCCCCGAGGCGATGGATCAGTTAGGAGACAAGGTGATGGCGAAAGAACTGGCCATTGCCGCAGAAGTACCGATCATCCGAGACAGCGAGCAAGATGTCACTTCAGTGGAGATCGCATTGCAAGAGGCGGCTGCAATTGGCTATCCCGTAATGGTCAAGGCTGCCGCTGGAGGAGGAGGAAGAGGCATGCGAATCGTACGAGAAGAATCTCAGTTGGCTAAAGCCTTTGCTGAAGCCCGAGGAGAAGCAAAGACCGCCTTCGGAAATGATACGGTCTTCATTGAGAAGTACATAGACAATCCAAAGCATATTGAGATTCAGATTCTGGGCGATCATCACGGAAATATTGTCCATCTGTTCGAGCGAGATTGCAGCGTACAACGGCGGTTTCAAAAAGTCGTTGAGGTGGCACCGAACATCACCTTGTCCGCGGAGACGAAGCAAAAATTATACGACTATGCCGTCAAGATTGGCCGACAGGTGCAATACAACAATGCCGGCACGGTCGAATTTTTGGTGGATGCGGAAGAAAACATCTACTTCATTGAAGTCAATCCCCGTATTCAGGTAGAGCATACCATTACGGAAGAAGTGACGGGCATCGACTTAGTCCGGACGCAAATCCTGGTCTCCATGGGATATGCACTTGATCATCCCACGATCTTTATCCGGGATCAGGCAGATGTCAAGATGCATGGACATGCCATTCAGTGTAGGGTCACCACGGAGAATCCGGCCAATGGGTTCAAACCAGATTATGGTACCCTTATTGCCTATCGCAGTGCGAGCGGATTTGGCATACGGCTAGATGCGGGAAGCGCCTACCCAGGCTCGACCATTTCTCCCTTTTTTGACAGCATGTTGGTTAAAGTGACGGCTTGGGGAAGGACCCAAAAGGGGGCTGCACGACGGCTTTATCGAGCGCTTTCCGAATTCCGAATTCGGGGAGTGGAATCCAATATTGGATTCCTAATGAATCTGCTGGAAGACGAGACTTTTTTGGAAGGAAAGGCCACGGTTAATTTCATTGCCGACCACCCCGAACTCCTTAACACAGCACGGCGGAGGGATAGAGGCACTAAGCTGTTGTCTTATCTGGGCGATGTTATTGTTAATGGCCATCGCGATGTAAAGAAGCCGGATCTCGATCGAAAGTTTGCTGCAGTGGTGGTGCCCGAGGTTTCAGCAATGGAGTATCCCAAGGGAACCAAGGACCTATTGACCGAACTCGGGCCTGAGTCTTTTGTCAATTGGATTCGTGACCAAAAATCCGTTCTGTACACCGATACGACTTTTCGTGATGCCCATCAGTCTCTCCTGGCTACCCGCATGCGCACCATCGACCTGCTAAAGGCAGCGCCTGGATTTGCCAAACAGCATGGCCAAGATGTCTTCTCAATGGAAGTTTGGGGCGGTGCCACTTTTGATGTGGCCTTGCGCTTTCTTAAAGAGTGTCCGTGGAAGCGACTCGAATTATTGCGAAGCGCAATGCCCAATGTCTTGTTGCAGATGCTCTTGAGGGGATCCAATGCGGTAGGTTACAAGGCCTACCCGGACAATTTGATCGAATCATTTGTCGAAGAGGCATGGAAAAAAGGCATTGATGTCTTTCGCATCTTTGATTCACTCAACTGGACCGAGAACCTCAAGACCTCAGTGCGTACGGTACGAGAGCGAACGGATGCCCTGGCAGAAGTTTGCATCTGTTACACCGGTGACGTAAGTGACCCTACCCGCGAAAAGTACAACCTGCAATACTACGTCGATTTAGCACGCGAGATCGAAGACATGGGCGCCCATCTGATTGCGATCAAAGACATGGCAGGGCTGCTCAAGCCGAGGGCGGCCACACTTCTCATCAATGCACTGCGAGATGCGGTCTCTCTCCCCATTCACCTCCACACCCATGATACCTCTTCCATCCAATCGGCGACCTATCTAAAGGCCATTGAAGCAGGGGTAGATATTGTTGATGTGGCAATCAGCTCCATGTCAGGGTTGACTTCTCAGCCGAGTTTTAATAGTGTCGTGGCGATGTTGGAGGGACATGAACGAAGCAGGCAAATAGACTTGGACAGTCTCAATCGGTACTCCGATTATTGGGAGGCGGTGCGCACTATGTATTACCCCTTCGAGACGGAGTTGCGTGCTGGGACGGCCAGCGTATATGATCATGAAATTCCGGGTGGACAGTATTCTAACTTAAAGCCGCAAGCCCGTGGATTGGGTCTCGAGAAGAAGTTCGATCTCATTCGCAAAAATTACAAAGAGGCCAACCAACTCTTTGGTGACCTGATAAAAGTAACCCCTTCTTCCAAAGTCGTGGGGGACATGGCCATGTTTATGACTTCGAATAATCTGACGACGGAGGACATCATGGAACGAGGCCACACTCTTTCTTTTCCAGACAGCGTCAAAGCGCTGTTTAAAGGACATCTCGGCCAACCACCGGGTGGCTTCCCGAAAGACCTGCAGTCGATCATTCTGAAAGACGATGTGCCGTTCACCGATCGCCCCAATAGCCATCTGCAACACCTGGACTTGTCAGAGGAATTTGAAAAATTTAAACAGACCTACGGCGAATATGTAGACTACTGTGATTTTCTCTCGGCACAGTTGTATGATAAAGTCTATGCGGACTATCACAGCCACTTCGAGGAGTATGATGTTGTAAGAACCCTTCCTACTCCGGCCTTCTTCTTTGGACTAAAGGAGAATGAAGAAATCCTGGTAAACATTGGGGAAGGGAAAGACTTGCTCATTCAATATGTCAACATGTCGGAAGCAGATCCGGCGGGGATCCGCAGTGTCTTCTTCAAGCTTAACGGACAGAGCAGAATCATCGAGATCAAGGATCGATCGGCCGAAACAACGATCAAGAGCCGTCGCAAAGTGGAGCGACCGACACAGGTGGGCGTGCCGCTCCAGGGCAGTCTTTCTAAGATCCTGGTGAAGGTCGGTGATCGGGTGGAGGTAAATACACCACTTTTTATCATCGAGGCCATGAAGATGGAAAGTACCATAGCCTCTACCATGGCAGGTGAGATCAAGTCCGTCGAACTCCAGGAGAAAGATCTGGTCGAACAAGATGATTTGGTCTTGGAGATTGATCCAGACAAAGGGGTGGTATAGACTTTTGGTTATGCCCACTTGAAGCATTGGCCAGGAAGCTACCCATAGTTAAATTGTCTAAATAGGCTGGTTTGATGGCATTGAACGGCCCATCAGATAGGTGTCAACGCCAATAAATTTATAGAGAAGTATCACTGCACCGGTAACGAAATAATAGTCAGGATCACTTAAGAGCATTACTAACTCTTAAATCATTGATCCAATGAAAAAACTATTAACACTCTTTTGTCTACTTGTCGGGACATGCGTCGTTGCGCAAGAAATCATCACTCTCCCATCAAACATCATGGACGCTATGGCAGCAAATGGTGCTTACTGTCCAAATTCCCTTGATGACGACATTGGATCGGGCGGATTGGATTTTAACGGTGGGTTGATTTTTGATCAGGAAATCGAATTCAAGATCGAAACAGCTGCCAACTCCAGTGCATTGTTGATGAACATTTCCTTCAGTTTTGTAGGAACGGACAACCCCAATGTTTTTGTACGAGGAAACAGAACGATAGAGCTTTATCGGTTGAATGATTCCGAAAATTCCATTGTCGTCTTTCGACAGATGAGAGATGCTCCCCAAAATCATACGAATTGGCTCAATCAAGCTGGGCAGGTCGATACCTGGGAAGATGAAGGGGATGGAGGCATCTTTTGCGAAGATGATAACGTCCCAGACTTTGGTATTGGTTATGCGGGCAATGCCGTCGATCAAATCTTTGTGGATTTAGAGCTGCAAGGCGATACCGGAGGTTCTGATATCTCGGATGATCGGGATTGTGCATGCGATACCAGAGTTATGGAGATGACGTTTTTCTACGATGTAGAGATTGGGATCGCGCCTGATGAAGACCGGGATGGAGTCCAGGACGAACCCGTTTATGATTTTTTCATCGACAACGCACCGGACGAGTATAATCCCGACCAGGCCGACACCGATCAGGATGGAGTGGGAGATGCCTCTGACAACTGCATCAATACCTCAAACCCGGAGCAGCTTGACTGTGATCAGGATGGAGTAGGAGATGCCTGTGACTTCGAAAACTATGACTTTGCAGTCAGTAATGCACAGGTGCTGTGTCCTTCTCTCGGTAGAGATATCGTCTGGTCTGCAGAAGTGACCAATCTCAGTGATGTCGGAGCACAGATCGTGGTCCAAGGTTGGCTTAGTGACAACGCCACCCCTGGTGACCCGGCAGATCGAGCTGCAGGTGGGATTCGAGTGCCTTTCGCGGCCGGCGAGACGAAGACGGTCGAATTTGGCGGAACAATCCCTTGTGCTCTATGTGATCCAAGTGATCCGCCACCCAATGCTTATGGATATTTGCTGGTGGAACTGGACTGGGAAAATCAGTTTCAGGAGTGTGACGAATCCAATAACCTGACCAGTGTTGCATTAACTCCAGACTATCCTGCTGATATCTGCGATCAAGATCAAGATGGTGTCGTTGATTTGGAAGACAATTGCCCAGCCATTTCCAACCAGGACCAGGCCGACAGCGACCAAGACGGCATGGGGGATCTTTGTGATCCCGATGACGACAACGATGGAGTTGAAGATCTCGCCGACAACTGTCCTTTTGTCCACAATGCCGACCAGATCGACCTCGACCAGGATGGCGAAGGATATGCCTGCGAAGGGGACATTGCACTTTGTGATTTCCGTCCGGAGATTGAGCAGCGCGTAGCGGATCTAGGTCTCAATTTCTTTGCACGCAACATCCTGCGCGGATTTATCCGATCGGCATGCTGGCAATGCACCAATGGATTAAAATGGGGGGCCGAACTTTCCCTGCGAAGTTTCAATGATTTGTTGGACGGACACAACTACGTGGATCAGCTGAAAAAGAAGGAGCTGATGGAGCTGGTGGAGCTTCTTCGAGCGGGTGTCGAAACAGACAAAGTGGATTGCAGCAATCAAGGAAGGTTTGGTGATGCTATAGTGATCGAACGATTTAGCGAAGGAGAGGAGATCTCGGCGTTTCCGAATCCAACGCCTGGTCGACTGTACTTCTCTCAGCAACTTTCGCGAGCGGAGGTCTACAACGCGCTAGGTCAATTGGTGCAGGTTATGCACGAGGTGACTGAAATTGATCTTTCGGAGTTGAATCCTGCCATCTACGTGGTAAGGACACGCACGCGAGATGGTCACAGCAAGGCATTTCAAATTGTGAAGGAGTAATGGTAGTGAAACAATCTAAAGGGAGAGGCGGTGTGCGTTTGCATGCTGCCTTTGCTATTACTAATCGCTAGTAGATTCAGAGCGATTGTTGCAAAATAAGATGCCCACCTCCTTGCGGAGGCAGGCATCCGTAGCTGCGTAAAATTGATTTATCGTAACACGCGACTCAAAACTCAGTTTGATGTGAGTGAGGCTCCTCAAACGTTTGAATTGCAGCTACAACATTTAGATCTCAGAAGATGAGAGATCGTTGCCTCTAAGTAATTTGACTTGAAGTGTGCCTCGATCACTGCTGACAGTGGTCCGATAAAAATTAGGCTACAACCAACCATTTTCACTACCTTAATTCCGGAAAATCTCTCTAAAACTCTCTCCAAAAAAAGACTGTTATGTTAAAAAAACTTATGTGCCTGTGTCTGCTATTGGGCACACTTGCTTATGCAACAGCCCAACAAACCATTACCGGAACCGTTACTGACGAAGATGGTATTGCGCTCATCGGAGTGAGTATCCTTGAAGAGGGAACATTGAATGGAACGATCACAGATTTTGATGGTGGCTACTCCCTAACCGTTGCTGGCGATGCAACACTGGTTTTCAGCTACACTGGAATGAACACCAAATCTGAGCAGGTTAACGGACGTTCCGTCAT
>JAHQVP010000093.1 GCA_019634275.1 Saprospiraceae bacterium | reverse complement strand
GATTTACACTAATTTTCTCAAGTTTCTTGATCCAGCAAAACGCTACCTGACCGAGGAAGACATTGCTCAGCTGGAGCAATTTCGTCTTTCTGTAGATGATGAAATCAAAGCGAGTAGTTTCGAATTTCTTAATCTGAGCGCCACCTTGATTAGCTCAGCAATTCAGAAGTGTGAGTCCTACTACCGAGAGCGAATAGAAGAAGATTTTGACATCTACAGCGATGCGGAGATTGTGTTGAATGCAGATAAGCGGGGATACGCCACCAATGATGAAGCACAGCGAGATTTTTGGCGCCGCCTGCTGCAATATGAAATCATGACAAAGGTCAATGACAAGATTGAATCATTGGCAGAAGATGAAGAACGACCAGGAGATGCCGAAATGATTGAGGACGCCCGTAAAAAGGTGAAGAAAAATTTTGATCAGTGGTTTGAGCGACTCAGCGATTTGAGGAGGTCCGATCGATTCGAAGATTATCTCAATGCCATTACCATCACTTTCGATCCCCACACAAACTACTTCAGCCCGAAAGAAAAGCAGGATTTTGACCTGAGCTTGAATGGAAGCTATGAAGGGATCGGTGCAAGACTGCTTCCTGATGGAGAGCTGATTCGCGTAACAGAAGTAATCGCAGGAGGCCCAGCATGGAAAGGAAAGCAGCTGGAAGAAAATGACATGATCATGAAGGTCGCGCAAGATGGCGAGGAGCCCAAAGATGTGCGCGGATGGAGAGTGGATGACGTCATCCTGCTCATCAGAGGAAAAAAGGGCACGAAAGTCATTTTGACGGTAAAGAAAGCAGATGGATCAATTGCGGATATACCCATTGTCCGGGATCAGATTGTTATGGAAGAAGGCAAAGCCAAATCATTGATCCTGGGACTGGAGGAGCAAGAACATGAGATTGGATACATCAAGCTGCCCAAGTTCTACTTTGAGCAGCGCGGATTGCCGGGATGTGCAGAGGATGTGGAGACAGAGATCGAAAAGATGGCAAATGAAGGAGTCAAAGGCATCATCCTGGATCTTAGAAATAATGGCGGAGGCTCATTGGCCGAAGTAGTGGAGATGAGTGGACTCTTCTTCGAGAAGGGCCCGGTCGTACAGGTGAAGTCAAGAGACAGAAGACCCTACGTGCTAAAAGATGAAGACCCCGGAGTAAAATACAACGGGCCCGTAGTAGTCATGGTCAATCACTTCAGTGCCTCTGCCTCTGAGATTATCAGTGCAGCACTGCAAGACTATGATCGCGCAATAATTGTAGGCAGTAGTTCCACTTTTGGAAAGGGAACCGTTCAACGATTTCACGAGTTGGATAGGTTTGTAGTAGGAAATGATGAACTAAAGCCTCTTGGTGAAGTGAAAATCACTACTCAGAAATTCTATCGCGTTAATGGAGGTTCTACTCAACTGAAAGGAGTGGTGCCAGACATCGTCCTGCCTAGTACGTACAACTATGTAAAAGTAGGAGAGCGGGAGTATGATGATGCATTGGCCTGGACAGAAATTGAGGCGGTTGATCATCAGCAAAGTGTTGCTTCGGTACCAGCGATAGGATCGCTGGCAGCAAAAAGTGCGGAGCGAGTCACGGAGCACCCCACTTTTGGACTGATTGAGGAGCGAGCAGAAATGATGCAAGAGCAGGAGCAAGATGAGATGCGATTTGTCATCAACTTGGATGAGTATCAGAACTATCTCAAGGAGAAGAAGGAGAAGAATGCCAGGTACAAGAAGATGTTCAAACCTATCTCGCACCTAACGGCACGAAATGCAACGCAGGATTTGGAGGCCATCGAAGGAGATGAGAAGAAGAAGGCCAACAATGACGACTTCATTAAAGCCATCAAAAAGGACGTCTACGTAGAAGAAGTACTGCAGATTTTGGCAGACTGGATTCAGATTTCGTAGGACGAATCACTGGTATTTGGTACGGTTTTAGACATCCTTCGTAGACGGACACACCTTTAGGAGCATCCAGGAACGCCGCGCAAGAGCGAATCTGGCTGTATCGAGTACTGCTCTATGTGTAGGATTATGCGTTACGGGTTTATCATGATGGTCATTGCCACTGCTCTGGCAGTGGAAATGGATGCTCAGGCACCGATCGTCCAGACACGCAACATTGGATTGCCGCAGAACTTGACTGACCGCACAGTGACTTCCATCATTCAGGACAAAGCGGGCTATCTCTGGATTGGTACACGCAACGGACTGAACAGATACAATGGCATAAAAGTCCTGCCCTATGATAATCGACTGAGAACCGATTTTCAAATCAGCGGTAAGGATATTAGAGCGCTGGTCAGTAGGCAGGATGGCTCCATTGTGATTCAATATGAGCGGAACCGCTCGTTTCTTGACATTTTGTCTGGAGAAAGCACCAAAGCCGAACGCCTTTTTCTCAATGATGACAACGGAGTCATTGCCGGTAAGGTAGAAGACATCCTATTGGCGGAACAGGATGGGACTATCCATTTGCTCATTTCACAGGACGACTATCTTTTCATTCAAGAACTGACCCTGGAGAATGTATTTGCGGCTCCGATTGCGGTGGAGGCACGTGCTACCAGGGCTTCTTCTACGTTCCTTTTGAAGAAACTACGGGGGGAAAGATTCATGATTAACGACAGCAATTTCGGATTTCTAACCTGCAATGCAGAAGGGGCCGTAGTCAATGTTCAGACCTACGACACTCTGCACATCGCTTCTGGAAATCTTGCTTCTGTTCTACATCAGGACCGTCAAGGAAGAATTTGGTTGGCAGTAAGCGGATTTCCTGGTCTGTTTGAATATAACGAAGCTGCTGAACTTTTCACCCCGTTTCTGGGCGTGGACGAGAACAGCATGTTTACCGACGCATGGGAAGACAAGCACGGGAATATGGTCATATGCGAAGAAATCGCTTCCGCTCGAAGATTCTATTTTATTGGCAATGACGATCAAGTAAAATCATATTCGGATTTTACTGGCGACCCATCAGACATCAATACCCTCTACAGCACAGATTTTGAACGAATAAATTATGCGGGCACGGACAACGGCATGGACATCAATCTCCTGAGGAAAGATGTAGTCGATGTTCTGGTCTATGTAGATTCTACCAGATCCTCCCCCGACTTCAATGTCACGGGAGTAGGAGCTACTGCAGCAGGACCGGTGTTGGTCGTAGATCAGGATGCCAGATGGTACTATCTTCCTACCGATGAGGATGTATTGATCCGGATTCCGCAAAACCAAGACACCTTGGCAGAGAGCACATGGAGCAGTACAACGGCTTTGGAGCAAGGGGGTAAAAACTACTTTTGGACTGCCCGCATCAGTGATGAGGGCGAGAGCGAATTGGTCGGGCTGAGTGTGGCCGATCTGCGCTTTGAGACGTATTCATTCCCGCTTCCTATTATTGATCTGGCCACCACTGCAGAAGGGAATATTTGGCTAGTGGCTGGAAACAACAAGTCCGATAGTCGGCTCAGCATCTTTGATCGTCAACTGGGTAATTTCTTTCACTTTTATCTGGAAGACGGTGAGAACCCCCTGGCCAATACCATGCCGACCAGCATTCTACTCGACCAGGAGGATAGGATTTGGGTCGGCACCACCGAAGGCATCCGAGTGGTAGATCTTTCCACGGATAAGATGGAGGTACATCGTTATCGTCCTGCCGACTACTATGGCTTGAGCAGCGATCACGTGTTATGCCTAAAGCAGCAAAAGGACGGCAAAGTGCTCGTGGGAACGGCAGGCGGTGGGCTCAATATATTTGACCCGGTACGCGAGGATTTTCAATTTTTTGACGTGCGAGATGGCCTGGCAAGTAATCATGTCATGACGTTGGAGCAAGACACTTTCGGAAACACGTGGATGTGCACTGCAGAAGGAATATCGATCTTTATCGACGAGCTCAACTTGTTCCGAAATTTTGGGAGCAGTGATGGATTCATCAATGCCTCTTTTAACCAGGGATCTGCTGCTTTGGACAGCAATGGCGTGCTCTACTTTGGCACGGGAGCAGGCCTAAATGTATTTCGACCAGCGGACATTTTGGATGCTGATTCTCATGCACCTGTGTTGTTGTCGGAACTGTCGTACTACGATAGAGAACAGGAAAAGGTGGTGCATCTGACCCATAACCTGCAAAACATCGGGGTTATCGAGCTGCCGGCTCGCAATAGATTTCTCCAATGCGAGTTTAGTTTGGCGGACTATACGTATCCAGAGCTTCACCGGTATCGGTATCAGCTCGAAGGAGCTGATGATGACTGGCACTATCTGGGTCAACAAAACGAAGTGCGTTTTGATGACCTTGGCCCAGGATCATACACGCTCGTAGT
Organism: Saprospiraceae bacterium; assembly: GCA_019634275.1. Classification (GTDB taxonomy): domain Bacteria; phylum Bacteroidota; class Bacteroidia; order Chitinophagales; family Saprospiraceae; genus CAJQNM01. The sequence goes on along the minus strand of JAHQVP010000093.1, from coordinate 1,587 downwards.
ACAAGGGATTGATCGCAACGGCAACGTCTCTTCGCAGGCGCTGCAACTTCCCATTAAGGTGGATACCTTTTTTTATAGGAAATGGTGGTTTGTCTTGATCTGCTTGGGTTTGCTCTCGTTGGTGGCATACCTGGTGCATATGATTCGGGTACAGCAGGTTATCCGATTGGAACGATTAAGAACCAAGATTTCCAGTGATCTCCATGATGATGTTGGGGGGCTGCTGTCCGGGCTTGCCATGCAAACAGAACTCCTGGAATACTCGGCCAAGGAAAAGGATAAGCCCAAACTGAAGCGAATCAGTGATCTGAGTCGCAGTGCCATGGCCCAAATGAGGGACGTGATATGGGCGACCGATGCCCGTAAAGATCACTTTGAGGACTTGCTGGAGAGGATGAAGGAATATGCAGCTGAAATCCTTTTTTCACGGGGCATCGAGTTTTATTTCCATGTTGAGAACATCAATACGGAAAAGAAAATACCCGTGCACATCAGGCAAAATCTGTACCTGATTGTCAAAGAATCGCTGACGAACATTGCAAAGCACTCCACAGCCAAGAGGGTGGACATCTTCTTAACGAAGAATGGAAATACATTTGGCCTCTCCGTGCAGAATGATGGAGCACAACCTACTTTAAATGGAGAATCGGTACGGCAGGGATCAGGCTTGAGTAATATGCGCATGAGGGCGGAAAGTATCGGGGCAGAAATAAAGATTGATCGAGAGAATTCCTACCAGGTAGATCTTTCTATGCGCACCTTTGTTTGATTGAGGTACCTTTATACATTAGACAGTAGATATGCAGACCATAGCTTTGGGCATCGTTGAGGACGAACCGATCGTCAGAGAGAGCATCATTACCTTCTTGAGTGAGCGCCAATCATTCCGAGTTGTCATGGAGGCCACCTCCATCGAGGAATTTGCAGAAAAGTGCGATGGATCCAATGAAGCTCCCGATATCCTACTTTTAGACATTGGTTTGCCTGGCATGTCCGGGCTGGAAGGGATTCGGCACATTAAGAAGATAAGTCCCGAGACCGATATCATCATGCTGACCACCTATGAGGAGTCTGAAACAATCTTTAAGGCCCTCTGTGCTGGGGCTTGTTCCTACCTCAGCAAGCGCTCTTCGCTGGCTCAGATCGAGGAAGCCATCAGTGTGGTCTTTAAGGGAGGATCTTATATGTCTCCCGCTATCGCGCGAAAAGTAGTACGCTATTTTGCCCCGAGTGAAGTATCTCGGAAAGAGTTGCTGACGCCGAGGCAACAGCAAATTGTCTCCGGACTGGTGGAAGGGCTTAGCTACAAGATGATTGCAGATAAGTATCTCATTTCTATTGAGACGGTTCGTGACCATATCAAGAAGATCTACAAGAAGCTCTCGATCAATAGTAAAGCTGAACTGATCCGTCTGTCTGTGGATGGGGAGATATAGGTTCTCTCCTAGCGCTTGAAGATATCGTAATACTACCCCATCGTTATGGGGTTTCGCGATCGAAGTTCTCCCTTTACCTTTGAAGTGTTGGTTGTAAGAGATCCAACATGTTAAATGAGGCTTTAACGTAACACACATACTCAAACTGGAG
>JAHQVP010000092.1 GCA_019634275.1 Saprospiraceae bacterium | reverse complement strand
GATCGGCATCAAGTCATTCAATTCAATTACTGATTCAAACCTTGGCCTTAATTTTCTTCTAGATGCCTCTTTCTGGGGCCAAGTAGGATTGGTCCTGGTTCTGGGCTCGGTGGTGGCCGGATTATACCCAGCCTTCGTTCTTTCCTCCTTTCGACCCGTGTCCGCTCTCAAGGGAAAGCCAACTACCACACAAATGGGCAATCCTTTACGTAAAGGTTTGGTCATCTTTCAGTTCGCCACTTCCATTACCCTTATCGCCAGTACCATCGTTGTCTATCAGCAACTGAACTACTTGCAGAAGATGGACCTGGGATTTAACATGACAGAGACTTTAGTCCTGGATGGTCCAGATGTTTTTGCAGTAGATTCCATCTTTGCATCCACCAACTTGGCATTCAAGGACGAACTCTCAAAAATGCCCAGCATCAAACATGTGTCTTCCTCTTCCAATGTACCCGGCGCTGAAATATTTTGGACCAACGGGATTAGGAGAGAGGAAGCTCCTGAGGGAGAATTTAAGATCATATACAATTGCGGTGTTGACTATGACTACTTCGAGACATATGATATTGATATAATTGCTGGAAGAAACTATGGACCCGAATTTGCTACGGATACATCCGCCATCATCATAAATCATGCTGGAATCAGATTCCTTGGTTTTAGCAGTGCAGAAGACGCCATAGGTCAGAGGGTGATTTTTTGGGGAAAACCCAAAAGCATAGTGGGCGTGATTGATGATTACAACCAAATGTCAGCTAAGAGTAAAGTTGCGCCGATTGCATTCCCCCTGATCACCGGTGCTGGATTCTATACTGTCAAGCTTGCAAAAGGCAATCGACAAGCAGCATTAAGAGACATCGAAATGGCCTACCAATCCTTCTTTCCAGGCAACCCATTCGACTATTTTTTTCTGGACAAATTTTACCAAAGACAATATGCCAACGAAAAGACTTTTAGCAGAGTCTTTACCTTATTTGCGGCCTTTGCCATCTTTGTAGCGTGTCTGGGTCTTTTTGGACTGGCCAGTTTTAGTGCCATCAAACGGCAGAAAGAAATTGGTATTAGAAAAGTCCTCGGAGCAACTCTTCCCAGCATTATGACACTCTTATCAAAGGAGTATCTGATATTATTGCTAGCGGCTAATGTGGTGGCTTGGCCGACCATCTATTTTCTGATGAGCAATTGGCTCGAAAATTTTGCGGCTCGTATTCCATTGCATTGGACGTCATTCGTTGTTTCTACCGTCGTGGTCTTATTGATTGCATTTGCCACGGTCGGATACCACATTATCAGCAGCGCTACGGCTAATCCCGTGGAGGCTATCGGAGGAGAGTGACAGTCTGCTGATGACACCTAAGAGTCCAAGGGAAATAATAGGCATTAGGAACATGACCTTATCACTCGAAGCCCGGAGGCATCTTCTTGTGAAAGTCCGTTAGTCCTTGTATGAATTGAGCAAAGGTCAGCAGTCGGCCTTCGTCATATAAGTTTCCAAGCAATGTCATACTCGTCGGATGCCTCAGTGAATCCAATCCAGTAGGCAATGTAACGGCTGGATGGCCCGTCAGATTGGTGATCAAGAGTTGCTGACTGCCAAAAGTCGGAGCAAGAAGTACATCTAAATTGACCATGAGTTCATGCATGTTTTGAATAAGCTGACTCCGATGCCGATTGGCCTGTATGTATTCTACCGCTGGTATGAAACGAGATTGTCGGAGTGAATTGGCGCGAGACCTTTTCCCTTGTTGAACCATATCATCGACACCATTGCTCAACACCAATTCATCGAAGAATGCTCCGGCTTCGGCACGCAATATCACATCAAACGCTTGCCCGGGAAGGGTCTCCGGCAATCGCACCGGTATTGGTATCACTCCCTCCAGCTCCAGTCGCGATATGATTTCCCTCATATGATCTCCTGCTGTGCTCGTGTCGCGGCCCAGATCCTGGCTGAGAACCCCTACGCGCATTGCCCTTGGGTCTTGTTCGGAGGGAAAGTAAAAGGGCGCATCTGTACTAAGGGGATCGGCGTGATCCTTGCCTCTAATGGCATCATATACATAGGCACAATCGAGCGCCGATCCGGCCAAAGGACCAACCTTATCCATTGACCATGAAAGGCTCATGCAGCCATAGCGACTTACCGTACCATAGCTGGGCCGAAGTCCAGTGACTCCATTTCGATTACTGGGCGAAACAATGGAGCCCAATGTTTCCGTTCCAATAGCGAACGGCACAAGCCTCGCAGATACGGCAGAGCCCGATCCCGCTGAGGACCCACTGGCTCCCTGGAGCGTATCCCAAGGATTGCGGGTCTGACCTCCAAACCAGACATCTCCTCGTGCCAGGGCTCCCGATGTGAGCTTTGCGACCAATATGGCTCCTGCTTCTTCCAATTTGCTGATTACCGTGGCCGTGTACGAAAATGTCTGCTCCTGGTAGGGTTCTGCCCCCCAGGTCGTAGGATACCCCGGGTAACTAAAGAGGTCTTTTATGCCATACGGAATGCCATGCAGTGGTCCTCTATCAGTGCCGCCAGCTCGTTCCTGATCGACTTCCGCAGCTTTGGCGAGTGCCTCTTCTTCCAGGATGGTGATGGTACACTTCAGTACAGGGTCAAAATGCCTTAGGCGATCCAGGTATTGACGAGTCAATTCAACTGCTGTCACTTCTCCACTGCGCAAAAAGTATCCGAGTTCAGCGATAGAGTATCTATGAAGATCTGCCAATGAGAAGGTTGCGTTGAAGGATCCACCATTTGCAGAAAAGGAGGAGGAGCGCACACGGGGTTGAAACCCTAGCGGCAAGGGATTGAATTGAACAGCAGGAAGGACACGCTCGTCAAGCAGCACTGCACGCATCGAATCGTACCCCGCAGCATTGCGATCCAGATAGGTCGCAAGGGTATCCAATTCCCCCGGTGAAAAAGTCAGTCCATACAACGCTTGGGCGGCTTCAGCAAGATCACTTGAATCCGAACGGTGTTGGCAGGAAAATGCCAGCAATGCCGCCACGAACATCCATAGTTTAGGGGTCATATTTATTCATATTTATTTAAAAACTGCTGTAAGACGTAAGTATGATTGGATTCAGAATTGGCCCGCAACTTGATTCCGTGTGTCACAATTGGTTGTCTGCTATTGGGCTCCAATGCCTCGGCGGCTTTCAGGTACATTTCCAATTGGTTTTTTGTCATGGCATTCATGCCCTCTTTCAGAGCAAGCAAACCAGGTGCCCCGCTCTTAATCGCCCGGCGAATCAAGAGCGTCCTCGTATTGACGTCTACTTCCTCAAATAGTCCGATCAGGCGCCTTTCCAGATCGGACAATTCGGCATGGTCTGAAGATGCTTTTTGCAAGATTCGTTTGCGAACAAGCGGACTGCACTTCTGAAACACTGCAGCCAATCGCACCGGATGGCGCTGGATCAAAGTGTCGTCCATGAGTCGCACAGCATATTCCCAGTAATGAGACCATTCTGCATCAAGCAATTGAACTACAAACCGCTCTGTCGCATTTTTGGCAACGTGCTCTTTAATGCTCGTCACTGCCTGTCCGTAAACGAGATGCCATAGGGAATAGCAGGAATACAGTGCTCCATGGACCACTTCCTCTTGGATCTCTTTTACCGTCGCACCACTGATCGCCTCAACTTCCATTCCATTGAAGACAATCCGCTCACCAGAAGGAGCCTCGGAAGTGACCAACTCCTCCAGCGTTTTTCGATCAAGGGCAGAATAGCGATTGCACAAAAGAGTATGCAGTTGAAGGTAATCCTTGGCTGTAAATGGGTCGTGATCGAATTTAGTCAGAGGCACCCCCTCCAGAGTCGTGTATCCCAGATATGCTCCTGATAGATCCCAATAAAGCAGGACATCCAGTGGTTTACAGACCCCTTCCAAACAGACTGGAGTATGAATCTCCGAGCGAAAAGCGATTGTCTGTTGCAAAGAATCATACACGACATGCATAGGATGTAGAGTGGAGTCATACAACCCAGCAAAGTCAAAAAGAAGTGAATCTGAATGTATGGAAGTGGCATCAAAACCGGAAATAAAATGCTGCTGAGGTATCGATGAATCAGTGGCGCTGCGATCAACGATGAAAAATGCAGATAATGCAAGGAAGAAGCTAATGCGGATCACTGTTTTCTACTCGGGGTCGCTCTGCTGTGATTCAATCAGCTGCATGTATTCCGCAAGGTGTGATTCGTAGATCGTCCTTGGATCCACTCCATACTTCTTGCAGAGACTGGCTGCCAGTCCAACCGCAGCTCCCATTTGCCCAGTGGTACGCATCACCCGAGGACCACCCAATCCCACATGCGAACAGCTAAAACATCGACCAGCCATGAATAGGTTGGAGATGTTTTTAGAGTACAAACTGCGATAAGGGATATAGTATTTACCGGTGCGATAGAAAAGCGCCTTTGAAAGAAAATCGGGTTTTTCCTCATCGACCAGATTCTCTTGATAATGCACGTCGATCTCCCTGATTTCCTGCACTACAGAATCTGGAAACTGAACGTTATCTAGGACATCCCGAAAAGTAAAGATATGATCTCCTACCAGTCGACGAGACTCGCGCTTACCCAGCAGATAGGATACCCATTGCAATCGGTACCCGGCATTTTCTTCCTTGGTCTTGGCATTGGCGAATGACCCAAAGATGGCACGCAGCATATGGTCACGTATCTGCTCTCCGTCATGGATCTGATGTAGGTCGTTTCGTGAAAACTCCCAATACCATTCGCCTGCTACGGCTTCATGACCTTTGGCTACATCCAAAGCCCAAGGCACATTTTCAAAGACCACCGTAGTGTCTTCCAATGTGGTTTGAAACAGGATGGATGATCCCATTACTGCATTATCAGGTTCCTCTGGACTCCATAGTTCGCCCCAGCGCTCCCAGTGCTCATCATACTCGTTTACGCTTTCTCTGCCATAACTAAATTCTGCTCCACTCCAGTAGCCGATCCAACCATCGCCTGTAGCATCTACGAAGAGTGGTGCTTCAAATCGAATCCGGTCGCCACTTGAGGTATGTCTGGCATCAACATATTGAATGGAATCGCTCTGAGATACCGCATTATAGGCTCTGAAATTCAAGTGCAAATCAACATTGGCTTGAACTTGCATATTCTGATCGCGTTTGGTCTGATCCAGGATTGCGTCAGAAGATCCATTGGGGTAATGCTCCGTATCTATCTGTCGAAGGATACGCTCAAACTTGCCGTATATGCCCAATGTATGAACACGTATCTCACTGCTGGCATTCCCACCGAGTAATGGCCGGTCATGTATGAGCGCCACCTTCAGCCCCTGTTCGCCGGCTGCAATGGCTGCAGCACAACCTGCTAGTCCACCACCGGTCACCACCAGGTCGTAGCGCTTTGTGAGCGACGGCCTTCGTGGTTCTCTGCTTTTTTGTTGCCTCCATAAAGCCAGAATCCTCAAATCATTCGGAGGAGGCAATTCATCAGGCGAAAAATAAAGTGCATCGCATCGTCCGTCAAATCCAGTAAGGTCCTTGAGGCTGATGTGTGTGATTCCCGGCTCTAGCTTTACACTTCCCGCATATTCCCACCCCCACTCGGGAGTAACTCCAAGCTCGTTAGGTAAAATGGAATCGTTAACCACTATCTGAAATCGCCCTGGCGCCTGCCAATTGCCTGGCACCCAGTTTTTAGTGCGCGCCCAAATGTGATGCTTCCCTCCATCTTCAATGTCGATTGAGGTAAAAGCATCATCAACAGGCTCACCCATCCCATGTGCAAGCAGATACGGAGACCCCATCTGTTCGACAAACTGTGGATCCACTAACCAACCACCAGAACTTATGAAGCTCTCCGCTTCGATCAGAAAATCCGACTGCGCTTTCAAACAGATCGAGGAGCAAAAGACAAAAAGGGGAACAAAAAGGCGAAACATAGAAGCAGACATTTACACTAAAGATAGGTCAAATACCCAAGGACTGGATAACACCAATGCATCCGAGACAATGAGTATTTAGTACATTTCCACTATGATCTTTGGGAACATCAAGTCGTTTCGTCGACTCTGTTGGCTTGCCATGGCCCTACTAATGATGGCGTGTAGAAATGATGCGCCTCCACAATCGGAGGGGACAGCAGTAGTCGAGGAGTCGAAGGAGACTTCCTTGCTAGCCCGTGCTGCCGATCTGGAATTGCCAACGACCTATACTGCTCCGCCTGGAGACCCACTCAGCCATCATGCAGCGGGATTTGCCAAGGTGTTGTGTTCCGGAGTATTCATAACAGGATTAGATGCAGGATTTGTGGCAGATGCCATTGGTTACTTCTCAGCTCCCTATGAAGAACGCTCCAAGTTTGCTGATTTTGAAATTGATCACCATGATAAAAGTGTGACGGTCATCCTTCCCAATGGCATCGGACGCACGGCCATTTTGACCGAAGGAAACGGCTGCGTCTGTCTGGGTGAAGGAGAGCACAATTTGCACTACACTTCGAAAAAAATTGGACCCGAGCTGCCCGATGCCGATCTGGTTGACTGGCCCATGGGAGATCGACTTTCAAGCGAGGCCCTGCCCCCAGGCGTCAATGCTGAACGGGTGGAAGAAGCGGTAAATGCCATTTTTGAACATGAGGATGCGCTAACCGCTGCGTTGGTCATCACCTATCGCGGGCAGATCATTGGTGAACGCTATCGCAACGGCATCAACATGCATACCCCGCTGGAGAGCTGGTCCATGGGCAAAAGTCTGACCGCAACTTTAGTCGGCATCCTCATCCAACAAGGCGTCTATACATTGAATCAGCCTGCCCCTATCCCAGAGTGGCAAGAAGCAGGGGATGATCGAGCAAAAATCAAAATTCAGGACATTCTCCGAATGTCAAGCGGACTCCGATTCCGCGCTCCGCAAGACCCTGATTTCGATCCAGAAGTTGGGTACCCTGACCACCTCTACGTTTATACTCAAGGAGAAAATTCCTTTGCTTACTCCGCGACAAGACCACAACAGTGGCCCCCTAATACCGTGGGCAGATACCGCAATTGTGACCCCTCTCTCGCCAACTACCTCGTTCGACTAGGGGTGGAAGGACGAGGCGATGACTACCATGCCTTCCCTCAGCGAGCCCTCTTTGATAAGATTGGAGTGCGCAACATGGTTATTGAAACTGATCCCTATGGAAACTTCCTGTTGCAGGGTTATGAGTTTGCGCCTGCGCGAGACTGGGCAAGGATTGGAAATCTATATCTGCAAGATGGCGTATGGAATGGTGAGCGTATCCTACCTGAGGGCTTCGTCAAGTTTGTCAGTTCAGTGGCCCCTGCCTGGGAAGCAGATGATCGGCCGATATATGGTGGCTTCTTCTGGATCAATACGGAGAAAACATTCAATGTACCAGCGGATGCATACTTCATGGCCGGTGCAGGAGGTCAATTTACCATTATCGTCCCCTCTCATGATTTGGTAATCGTAAAAATGAGTCACTACAAAGGAGCAGCCAAAAGCATGGAGGATCTTAATCGGGGATTGGAGATCCTCATGGGGGCCGTGCCGGGCCAAGAGATTTAGAAAACGTCATCTAAACACTTCGTCATCAGGCTCGATTACCCTCGGGACACCCCTTGAGGTTATATTTCGGGAGACCCGCTAGGCATGCGTCCTCCGGTCACGCAACATGTGCTCGAGCGATAACACATCCGCTCCGGTGAAGAACAGCGTTACGCATCCAAACAACATTGCTAAGGCAGGTGTCATCCCTTCGATGCTGTCACCTGCAGGCAAATGGTAAAACACCAGGGCAACCACAAAATTCACTGTGAGCGCGAGCGCTGCCACTCTGATCTTAAAGCCCACCAATATGCAAATGGCACCAAACAACTGGGCATATACGGACACCAATGCACTTACGAGTGGCAGTGGAAAACCATTGGCCTCCAAAAACAAAGAAAACTCAATCATTCTCGGCCAACTGAAGACATTGTCTACAACGCCATACAGCAGTCGTCCACCAATAAAGAGTCTTAGGCATAGCAGGCCAATGCCCTGTCTGGCATCCAGATACTCTCTCACGCTTTTTAAATGATTCATCCTACCTAATTCACGAAAAAAGACCCGATCGTGCCCAGTCCATTCACAATCGGTCCTCTTTGAAACGTCTGTTGGCAATAAATTGTGGTGTCCATTTAGGAGCTGGGGCAAGGCACCTGAAGGGATGCTTGGGTTCTCTGACCGGACCGACACTCAAAATATAAGAGGCAAACCGGCGCTAGAAAGGACCAATTACATGACGCATGATGCAGCAATTTCGAAGCCAACCCTATTTCAATATCGTATGATATAGGAATACGATTTTTCTTTCTTCGCCGGTTGTTCGGCTGTGCGCTTATCCGGAACCGTCGAATACCGATATTGCGTTCTCACTTGTTTTTTCTCCGGCAGTTTAAACCGGATGCGGATAGTCTTGTGAAACTGCGTGCGCAACTTTCTGGTCTTCCCCACTTTGAATTGGAGTAAACGTACAATGCGCTGTGCTTCCTCATCACAACCAT
>JAHQVP010000091.1 GCA_019634275.1 Saprospiraceae bacterium | reverse complement strand
CTACGGTCGATACATGTCCACATACTTGATCGCCACTTTCTTTCTGAAGTAAATTGAGAAACAAGTAGTACTGTCTTTTTTTTCGCGTCTCATTCCACATCCCTGCAATGGCTTCACACTGCTCGTAAGATTTCTGTCTCCTCTTGATCCGCGCCACAATCGTAAACGAAGAATTGGTCCCATGGAAATCAAGTGCCGGGCAAGCAGCTCTAGGGATGAAAAGGTATCCGCCCTCCTTTATTTCCAAAAATCCTGTTGTACTGTCTTCCTTAAAAGACACTAAGTCATTTGCCCGAATCAGCGTATATGGAAATTGCCCAGTGCTTTCAAGCATCATACCGTCGTGACTAAAGTCCCATTGCACCACTGGTGTATGTTGAGCGTGCAATGCAGACAAAAAGCCAAACCCTGCCAAGAACAGGCATACGAGCGGTGGTGCAGTGCTGCCGAGCAAGGTACGCTTAAGAAGAAGTACAGGGCTATTCATCTTGGCCGCCAGAAGTCGGATGTTCTGCTGTGCTTCCCAGTGAAATCAGATTGACAAACAAACGATATGCTCCCGGTACACCAGCTGGCAATTGCCTAAACCATGAGTATCCGGAGTAGATATAGTGTCCCTTGCCATACTGGGTGACCAATAGACCACCATCCCTGGGAGGCTCACCAGGGTCGTTGCTGGACAAGAGGGGGGTATATTGATCATCCCACTCATCGCTAAAGTAGAGTCCTCGCTCCTGGACCCATCCATCAAAATCAGCCTTGGTGATCTTATTAGGAGCATTCAGCGCAGCATGATCCGGCGCCAGCATCCGCATCTCTGCTTCCTCAACAGTGACTCTATCTCTGGAGAGTTTTATGGGATAGGGTCCTATGTTGTCCAGTTTTAGCCTTCTGCTTGTATTGTACTGTACAAGAAGGGTGCCGCCATCATGCACATACTCCATAAGCGCATCATGATAGAATTGAATGCGATCGCTCACGTTGTAGGCTCTGATCCCCATGATGACAGCGTCAAATTCTGCTAATGCTGCGGCATTGATGTTTTCTTCCTGAAGTTCCACCACCTCGTAACCGACCTGGCGCAACGATTCTGGAATCTTGTCGCCAGCTCCATTGATGTAAGCCACCCGATCACCTGATCTAGCCAAATCGATGTTGACGATTTTAGCAGTAGCAGGCTTCAAGATGGTTTGCGTGGGGATATGATCATACTCTATGATGGTAGCGGAGTAGTCATATGTTTTGTCTTCTCCCTGCATGTCAAATTCAGCATGCACTTCTCCTACATCTCCGGCACTGGGAGGAATGATGGTAAAGGCTGCCAACGCTTCCGCTCCCTGTTTATCTAAAGAAACCTCTATGGATTTTGGCTCGTAGGCCCAACCGGCGGGCACTTTAAGGCTCACCTTTCCTTTGAGGGATGATGCGTTGTTTTTTACAATGACTTGCACAGATTTCGATTCTCCACCACTGCAGATGTACACTTCTTGATCTATTTGCAGAAAGACGGGCGGCGCGATTTCAAATGGTCGATAGACTTCTCCCTTTACCGGATCATTGCGCTTGAAAACGACAGTGGTCGAATAAGGAATTTCAGTCCCCATAATGTCCAATACAAACTCCATTTGAATACCAGCGGTAGGCTCCGGGACTCCGATGAGTTCCTGATCGTCCACGCGATACATGCCCAGGCTCCCTTCATCTTTGAGCCAGTAGGGACTGGTATAAGCCGATGCTGCAGGAATGTTAAGGGCTCGAGTAAAATTGTGTCTCTTATTATGTGCGAGCTGCATGTTCAATGCAGTGTCCTGCTCAGACATTGGAAATCGAATCGATTTTAAGTGGATAGGAGCATCAGAACGATTGATGGCTTCGACATAGATGGGAATGCTATTGCCGGGTGACGCCACATAGTGGTCGGCGACGGCTTCCACGAAAGTCCCCGTGAGGCTGAGCAAGAGCTCTTCCACTTCTTTCTTTTTCATCGGGACCCAGAATCCATCGCTATCCAAAGAACAAATCATTTGGTAAGCTTCAAGCAAGGCCGGCACACTTGCAGAGGGGTTGTTATGATTGAAATCTGCTTCCAATGTTGCCAAAAGGGCACCAATAGGACTTCCCCCGGGGATCCTGGACCAGGAAATATCGATGCCACCGAGTGGATCGTCCTGAGGAAGGCTTCCCTTGATGAGTTCCAGGTATTCGATCTCCGACCCTCTAGTTCCAGTGGAACCGAATCCCTGGGACTTGTGCATGCTTCGACTCTCAGATGCAATTTCATTATTGGACTTGCCCTTCGTGGGATAGAAAGTTCCTACGTCCACGGACAGCATATTGGATTTATCGGCTTCAGCAAATTTTGCTCTGCTGCCATAAAACCACCAACTGGTGTTAAAGAACAGGCGCTCGGGTTGCCAAGCGTCTACCAGATCGAGCTGCGTTTTCGCTACATCACGTGACCCCACTAGATCGAAAGCCTCCACGGAAAGCATCGCCGAACTGGTATGGTGTCCGTGAGTGCGACCTGGTGAACGGTGGTCAAATCGGTTGATGATGATGTCCGGTCGCGTCTTTCGAATTGTCCATATGACGTCTGACAGCACATCTTCTTTATTCCACAACTGCAAGGTTTCATTGGGGTGTTTCGAGTAGCCGAAATCATTGGCCCGGGTAAACCGCTGATTGCCTCCATCCGTCTGGCGGGCCATCAAGAGTTCTTGTGTTCGAATTGCGCCAAGAAGCTCTCGAATTTCAGTGCCAACGAGATTCTGTCCGCCATCACCGCGGGTCAAAGAGAGATAGGTTGTGTGACAATGACGATCGTTGGCAAAATGGGATATCATCCGCGTGTTCTCATCATCGGGATGTGCAGCCACATACAGTACAGAACCTAAAACTTGTAGTTTCTGCAATTTATGCAGGATGTCTGCTGAGGAGGGTTTGACTGGTTTTTGAGATAATGCATTGAAGGACAATCCAGTACATATGAGAAGAGCGAGTAAATGTTTCATAGTGCTTTTAAGATCACGTTGGCCCGAAAATAGCAAAATCGACGCTAGGCAGAGACAGATGTACTTGTTGTCAGAGTGTTAAGAAACATGATGGAGTTTCTCAGCAACATGTACCTTCGTATTCCTTAATCTGCTCGAACCAACACAATATGAGGGAAACAGCAAAAGAAGTGTTCAAGTTTGGTGGTGCATCCATTGCGGATGCCCCGGCAATCCAGCATTTGGGGGCTTTGCTAAAAGTCCATCAGCACAAGGATCTTATGGTGGTCGTTTCTGCCTTGGGCAAGACGACAAATGCACTGGAAGAAGTGGTTGCCCTGTTTTGTGCTCACCAACGCTCGGAGGCGCAGGATTCCTTTGCGCAGATTAAGGGGCAACATTTTAGTTTGTGCAATGCACTCTTCGGGGATGATGCCGGGATTCAGGCTACTTTAAATGATCTCTGCGTTGAGGCAGAGTGGCTTTTGGAAGACGACCTGCAAGACGCATTTGATTACGTCTACGATCAGATCGTCGTCCTCGGCGAATTGATGTCTTCCCGCATCTTTGCACACTATTTGTGCTCAGCGGGACTTTCGGTAACCTGGATCGATGCGAGAGGAATAGTGATTACGGACGAGACCTACCGAAGAGCAGAAATCGATTTACCAGCATCTCAGGCAGCCTACGATTCGCAATGTGGACTCGCTAAGCATTGGATTTTGACTCAGGGGTTCATTGGTGGAAGTCCTGACAACAATAGTACGACCCTGGGTCGAGAAGGCTCTGACCTCTCTGCTGTCTTGTTTGCCGTCCTTTCTAAAGCAAATCAAGTTACCCTGTGGAAGGATGTGGATGGCATCTTCACCAAGGATCCACATCAGTTTGGTGATGCGGAACGGATTGAAGATCTATCCTACGATGAGGCGCTGTTGATCATGGAATCTGGGGCTAAGGTCGTGCATCCCGAGGCCTTGCGTATGGCACGCGAATATGGTATTTCCATTCGTGTGCGGTCCTTTACCGATTCCGATCAAGATGGCGGCAGTGTAATTGGGTAGTAGTGCAAATGACGGAGTGAAGTTTCTACTCCCATCTGTGCGTCATTACCAGCCTGCTGGGAAAAAACTCAGGTCTACCTGCCAGACCAGGGGCAAGAAGAGATAAACAAAGGCAGTCAACAACACAATGGAAATCAAGTTGAGCCAGATGCCGGTACGCACCATGTCTGGAATGCGTAAATACCCTGATCCAAATACCACAGCGTTTGGAGGAGTTGCCACCGGAAGCATGAAGGCACAAGAAGCGGCCACGGTCGCAGATACCATGAGTAAATAAGGGTGGACGTCGATGGTTAAGGCCATCGGTGCGAGGATCGGCATCAGCATGGCTGTGGTGGCCAGGTTGGAGGTGATTTCTGTCAGAAAATTTACGGCAGAGATCAGAATGAAAACCAACATCATAAGAGAGAAACCTTGCAACAGCGTCATTTGATTTCCAATCCATTGAGCAAGTCCGCTGCTGACAAACCCAGCAGCCAATGCCATCCCTCCACCAAAGAGAATGATGATGCCCCATGGTAATTTGACGGCCTCATTCCATGTAATAATTTGTTTGCCTTTTTCCTTTGCAGGTAAGATAAACAAGAGGACTCCAGCGGTCATCGCAATGATCGTGTCGTCTATCGCTGGAAAAACCTTTTGCAAAACAAACGAACGACTGATCCAACATAGCGCAGTGATCACAAAGACCCCAAGTACTGTTTTTTCCTCAAACGAGATGCCCCCGAGGTCTTTCAGCATGTTCTTAATCTGGCGGCGGCCTCCCGGGAACTCCTCCTGCTTGAAGGAGAAGGCGATTCTTGTCAGATAGAGCCAGGCAATGGCCAACAACACAACGGAGATAGGCAGCCCAAAGGTCAACCACTGCATGAAGGTAATTTCCTTGCCATAGATCTCTTCGACTGCTCCAGCCAGCACGAGGTTTGGAGGAGTGCCAATCAGAGTAGAAATGCCTCCAATGGAAGCACTGTAGGCAATAGCAAGCATCAGCGCCTTTCCAAAGATCCTGTTCTCATCCTCCTGTGTGGAAGGGTCATCTTTCAGTTGCGCGATGATCGCCATACCAATCGGAAGCATCATGACGGAGGTAGCGGTGTTTGAGATCCACATGGAGAGAAATGCAGTAGCCAGCATAAACCCTAAGATGATCATGCGCACATTGGTGCCGATTACATTAATGATGGACAGTGCGATACGACGATGCAGATTCCATTTTTCGATGGCAATGGCGATGATAAATCCTCCCATGTAGAGAAACACATACTTGTGACCAAAGGCAGCAGTAGTAGCGGACAGGTCCATGCCTCCAAAAAGAGGAAAAAGGATGATTGGAAGAAGGGCAGTTACAGCAATCGGTACTGCTTCGGTGATCCACCAAAGAGCGATCCACACGGTGGAAGCCAGTATAACGTTGGCCTCTGGACTAAGTCCCTCTGGATGGAAAAACTTCCAAATGAGCAAGAATCCAAGCGGGCCAGCCATCAGGGCACCGCCCTTGGACTTCCTTTGTCCTTTCATGACAGTTAAAGTACTTGTTTAGGGTCTAAATGTTTAGTGATTGCTCGGGATAGGTGCAAACATCTATCAGTCACGGACTTATTTGCTGTCTATGATTTCTCTATTTTGGTCATAACAGCATGGCATCAGAACAAACTAAATTGTCAAATCGGTTTCTGCTCTTTCTTGTAGCGGGCATCACGATTTTATTTTTTGGTTTGATCAAGGACTATTTGATGGGTGTCTTCTGGGCTATCATTCTTGCCTTGCTTTTCCAGGGCCTGCATCGAAGAATACTGCACTCGGTTCGTCAACGGAGAAATTTAGCAGCGGCACTTTCTCTAGTGAGCGTACTATTGCTGGTGATCATACCCGTAGCAATTTTGGTTAGTGCCGCCATTGCAGAGGGACAAGAAATTGCACAAGAAGTACAGAGTGAAGACTTCGATCTGCAGGGAAAAATCGATGAGCTCAGACAGCAATTGCCTACGACACTGCGTTCCTGGGGGATTCCAGTGGATCAAATTTCGGATTCGGTTACCTCTCGTCTCTCGGATCTGTCGGAAAAGGCTGCTGGCAGGGTGTTGGGATTTACGCAGGGCGTTTTGGGCTTCTTTATACAGCTCGCAGTATGTAGTTATGTCTTATTTTTCTTCTTCCGTGATGGCAAGGAAATTATCGAATCCTTCATTAGGTCTTTTCCCATGGACGATACTAAGGAAAGGCAACTTATTGCTCGATTTGAATCGGTAGCAAAGGCGACCATGAAGGGCAGTCTTTTGATAGCGGTATTACAGGGGGTCCTGGGAGGTATCCTCTTCAGCATCTTAGGCATCACAGGAGCAGTGATTCTCGGTGCCATTATGATCATTTCGGCTCTTCTGCCTGTTGGAACCATTCTCGTTTGGGGCCCAGTGGCACTAGTGCTGGCGCTGCAAGGGTTTTACACAAAGGCCCTGGTCGTAGTGATTGTGGGCTCGATGCTGATTGGTGTCATTGATAATGTTCTTCGTCCTCGCTTGGTCGCTAATGATACTAAGATGCCCGACTACTTGATTCTGCTATCGACTCTAGGTGGATTGACCTGGTTTGGCCTCTCAGGATTTGTCATTGGGCCAATCATAGCAGCCTTATTCATCACCTGCTGGACAATGTTGGGTGATGCTTACTCCTAAACGATACTGATGTGGTATGATAAATGCAAAGGAGCCAACGTCTTGGCATCCAGTATCTTAGTTCTTCTCTGCTGCGGAACTCCAACAGAACACCAATCGACAGGCAACGACCATCCTGGGCAAGTAAAAGTTGCTGCCTATAATGTCGAATACAGTAAGAATGCAACTGCACTCGAAATTGGGGAGGCATTAAAAGATCATGATTATGATATCATTTGCTTCTCAGAAGCACCTGGTGGAAACTGGACAAAAGAGATTGGTACTCTTATGGGGCTGCCGCATACTGTTGTAGGCAAATATTCGACGGCAGGCCACCAGGACAAATTTAAAACAATTGCCAGTCGCTTTCCTCTATATGAGCCTGTCGAGGTGTTAATGGGAGATACCTTGCACACGGCTACAAGGGCAAAGGTGAAGGTTGATAATCAGGAGCTTGTAATCTACTCTGTCCATTTCCCTTTTGGATGGAGAGATCAGGCACACGTCGATGAGACTACACACAAAGTGCAAACCCTAGTGCAGTATCTGAGCGATCGACAAGAAAAGGAGCTGGCCATAGTAGCCGGGGATTTTAATTTCATCCCCATAAATGCGGACACAGTAAACCTCTATCATCAGATGTTTACGGAGATCGGATTGGACGTGACGTGGACCGCGTTAGGCATAGATTGCACAAGACTGAACACCTATAACGCATTAGAGCCTGCGGATGATGGCAACGGCGAAGTGATTGACCACATCATGTACAATACCAATATGATGAAGCCAGTAGCAGGCAATGTGTTAGAAATGGAAAAACACCTGTCCGATCACAAGTTGGTGTGGGCCACATTGGAACTCAAGGAGTAGCCCTGGTCTGTCATAGGGCATAAGTCACGGTTATGCTAACCAGAACGTAGCAGCTATGCATCTAGCGAATTTCCAGGGCTGTTTCAAATGGTGTAAATCCCGTGAGGTAGAGATTGGTCCCTTCCAAACGAGGTCGAGCACCACGAAGCGTAGTCCATGTATGAGATGATGTCGGGTCGGTCACAATGTCAATGACCGTTTGATCCAATTGATATCGAGATTGCCGTTGTGCAATCATCCAATCGTCACTGGCCCCTTCCTTTTTAGTTGCATTCAATACCTCTCCACCGGAACGAAAATTCAATTCCAAAGAGACAGGCACATGATCAGTCCCACCAGCCTGGATGGATATTTGAATGGCATGTGCTTCAAGAGTTACCCTAACTTCAGCCTGATAGTACTGAACTTCACTTTGATCACGCTTCTTTCTGTCCATGTTTTCCCAGACGCCTGTTCCATCAATCTGGTCCTCCTCAAAAGGCTGATAGTACGGAGCTGACAGTGTCTGACGAAGGCTAATGGTGTTGCCTTCCACAAGCATTTCGTCACTGATAAACTGTCCCTTTCCGAAGAATGCGGCAGAAAACCGCATCGCTTGCAAAACAATCGCTTTCTTCATCACGGTAAGCAGGGTGGGGTTTGATCCCATCACCGAGACATCGAATGCGTCGTGACGAAATCGAACGACTTCCGAATGGGAGAAAAAACGAAAGTATCGGGTAGGAGGAGAGACTCCATCTGGTATTTGCTCCAACAAGGACGGATCTTCTAAAAAGTAGGGGAGATCTCTCAGAAGCTGTCTGGGGGTTAAGAGATCTCTGATTTCTTCCGCCATACCGAGAAGTCCTTTGTCCTGCAGCATAAGGCCCAGTTTGAGATATGGGTAGTGATAGGCCGCTGGCCATGCGATGCGATATTGGTCTTGCCTTGTAGAAGCCTCGGTGACCACTTCTCCATTCAAATGAAGATAGTACTTGGACATTTCTAAATTGCGCCGCACGGGTTTGGCGAGGTCCCTATGTTCCGTAAGCAATGCAATGGTAAGGAGACATCTGTCGGTAAGTGGAGAATAAACGGAGCTGCTGCGTTCCGTGTATTGCCCATCAGGATCAATGTCAATGCCCTCAGATAGCCATTGATCAATGCGTGAAAGGTACTTGGGATTGGGAAATAATTCGTTAATCCGGGCAAGGGCCATGGAGACCACCCAGCGGTGATTGGGTGTGTGGATGCCTCCCACTGACAATGCATCACCGGCGGCCAGCAGCCAGGTGGTCATCCTCTTTCTCAGCTCGCTAGTCGAGGCATCTGCCCGCAGCAGTTTGAGTGACAGTGCTACCGGCTCTACCACAAAGGCAACATCCGGTGTCGAGTGAAAATTGGTGGAATAGAGGTCGATCGTCCCGTCATCATGTTGTACGCGCAGCAGGTATTCAGCAGCCAGCTGCATGCGTTCCAGCAGGAGATCGCCGTGATGCCATTTTGAATCTGTAAGGAGGTACCCACACGCGCCTTGGGCAAGAAACCCACCTGCACCTCCAGGTGTATCAATTCCGTAGACATTGGGTATGGATCCGTATCCTCTTTCCCCCGCAATCATGTGCTGCTGATTGATCGCTCTACCGATATACTGTTCATTTTCAACTCGAAGGGAATCAGCAAAGGACTTCAAGCTTTTATTGGCACTCATAAGGATCTGAGGATAAAGACCCACCACCGGAATGGTACCCGTGACGTGTAAAAATTGTCGCCTCTTCATGTTAAGCAGGTATTTGATTGGGAGGGGTTTTGCCCTCAAAGAATGCCAGCAGATTTTCAGCAGCCATCTTGGACATGGCTTCCCTGGCCGTAAAAGTGGCAGATCCCAAATGAGGAACCACACAGGCATTGGGCATGGTGAGCAATGGATTATCTGGTGACATGGGTTCAGGGTCGGTCACATCGAGTCCCGCAGCCCAAATGGCATTTCGTTCCAAAGCCTCGATTAAGTCCTGCTCGTGGTGGACCGCACCCCTGGCGGTGTTGATAAAAATGGCCGAATCCTTCATGGAGGCAAATGCTTTTTGATCAAACAGATGACGGGTGTTTTCTGTCAACGGACAGTGTGCTGAGACGATGTCACTTTCTCGTAGTAGTTCTTCAAATGATACCCATTTAGCATTCAACTTTTGCTCAGAATCGAGGTGCTGTGATCTATTGTGATACAAGATCCTCATGTCGTAAGCTCCACGACATCTTCTTGCCATTTCCATCCCAATGCGGCCCATGCCCACGATGCCAAGGGTCTTGCCATGCAATTCCAGACCCAACTGTGCTTGAGGCTCGAATGCTCCCCACGCTCCTGTGGAGATCCATCGACTCCAATGAAACATTCTCCGAGCAGCAGCGATCATAAGGCCAAAAGCAATGTCTGCTGTTGCAGCATTCATGGCATTGGGAGTATTGGACACGGCGACGCCTCTCTGGTAGACGGCGTCAATGTCAATGTTGTCATACCCGACGGCAAACTGTGCGATTACGCGGAGGTCTGGGGCTTGATCCAAAAATGCGGCGTCAATGCGTTCGGTACCGGTACACATCATGCCTTGGTGTCCCTGCACCATTTCGACGAGTTTCGATCGACTCATGGGATCGCTTTCCTTCCATTCCGTCAAGAGGTGGCCTGCTGCTCTCAGCATTGCCAAACCATTCTCGGGGTATCTTCTGGTAATTAAGATTCGTGCCATGTAAGTTTATTGGTCCTTTGACGCAGCGATCTTTCTTTGGAAATGTGCTCCACTCAATTTAAAGCCACTGATGCCACCTGTATTATCTTGTTGAAAGGTGATCATGCTAAAATTGGAATAGGGAGCCCACCTATAGCGGAAAGTATGATGGTGCCAGTGCTCCAAAATGGACGTCAGATTGTGATTAAAAGACAGGTGTAGATTTTCTTCTCTTTGGGTCAGCTTGATTTGGCCAAGAAGCTCATTGGTGTACGTGCCTACGAAGGCGGACAGCGGTAGGTTCGGAGGAGCATCTTCTTGGCGCTCTGACTTGATTTTGCCCTCTCGCACCTGGGATACAAGTCGCTGAGTCTCATACAATTCCCAGACTTCGGCATTCCAGTCTCGATCATCAAGATCATGTAAGTAAAGGTCGATAGCTTTCCACATGATGGCATGTCGTAATTCAGCATGGTCAAGATTGCCAAAGACATAGACGCCAAAGTTTCGACTTGGGACAAGACCTAGGATGGCCACCAGGCCGGGCAAGCTACCAGTATGGTATTGGACCTGTTCTCCCCGGTAGTCCTGTTGAAACCAGCCTAATCCATAAGTGGTCCAATGTGGGTTCGTAAGCACTGTCGTTGGATAAAATTTTGCACGTGGTATGATGGTATGTGGTCGGAATAGTTCTTGGTAGCTCGCTCTGGATAGCAGTCTTGTTTCTCCAATCCGACAACTGTCCAGGAGAAACTGCATCCACTTGCTCATATCCGTGATGCTGCCCCACACATCACCGGCAGGGGCAACTCCTTCTGCTGTGACCTGCGCTATCGGGACAATTTTACCATCGATGCGATGATGAGGTCTCAGGTAGTGCCCCTTATCTTGCGCCTGCACAGCAAAGGATACCGTTTCGGACATTCCCAATGGACCAAAAATTCGCTTTTCAATAAATGACGACCACGAACTTCCACTGCGCGCTTCAATGACACGACCCGCAGCGAGATACATTACGTTCTGATAAATGTAGTCTGAACGAAGCGAGTAAGCCGTCTCGGCATAGCGCATCCGATGCATCGTTTCGTCCGCAGACAGTCCACTAAACCACAAGAGATCGGTATTGCCAATGCCAGAGCGGTGACAGAGTAGATCCCTTACAGTGAGCTCTCGGGTGATGTAGGGATCTTTAAGTTGGAAGGCTGGTAAGATGTCATTGACTCGCTCTGACCAATCCAACTTGCCATCATCTACCAACATGGCAACAGCGAGTGCGGTTATGGCCTTGGTGGTGGAGCCCATCATTCCAAGCGTTCGGAGGTCTACTGCATCGGGTTTGCCCAACTGTTGGTAACCGTATGCCTTGATAAATTTTACCTCACCGTCATGTACAACAGCCACGGACAGTCCTGGCACCTTCCAAATGTCCATGCCCTCCTGAATAAAAGCATCAAGCGTTTCTTGCTGGACGGGTTGCGCCTTAAGTGGTGATTGGCAAACGATTAAAAGCAACACTAGCCAAGGAAGATGCATGTGTATTCGAATTTCATTTAAAATAGTAAAAAGGGACTCTTGTGAACCTTTCTCATATTTTGGAAGCAATTTATTGCCATGGAACATAAGGATGTTGTTTTGATAGGTGCAGGGATCATGAGTGCTACCTTGGGTGTCTTGATCAAAGAACTGATGCCGGGTCGATCTCTTGTCATCTATGAGAGATTAGATCGAATCGCTGCTGAAAGCTCAGATGCATGGAACAATGCGGGTACGGGGCATTCTTCATTTTGCGAGCTTAACTATACTCCATCAGGATCAGATGGTTCGGTTGATATTTCAAAAGCCATTAAGATTGCATGCTCTTTTGAAGTGTCCAAGCAATTTTGGGCGTTTCTTCAGGAATCAGGTAGGGTACAGCCCGATCATCCTTTTATTAATGATATTGACCACATGAGCTTCGTGTGGGGTCGAGAGAATCGTGCTTTCCTCAGGGAGCGACACCAGCAGATGACAAAGTTTGCACTCTTTGAAGACATGCTGCTTAGTGAGGATCGGGATGAGATTTTGGAATGGATTCCACTTATGATGGAGGGACGTGATGCCGGCCAAAAAGTGGCCGCAACGAGAATGCCGATCGGCACAGACGTCAATTTTGGAGCCATTACCAGGGGCATGATCGAGTATCTGGAATCTTCCGACAATGTCGACGTCATCCTAAACCATGAGGTCAAAGACCTTACGCAGGAAAAGAACGGCCGCTGGATTGTGGAGGTCAAGGATCGTGATTCTAAATGCGATCACGAAGTAGCAGCGGATTTTGTTTTTATTGGTGCTGGCGGAGGCAGCTTGCCTTTACTTGACAAATCAGACATTCCAGAAGCGCGTGGGTATGGCGGATTTCCCGTTTCTGGACAATGGTTGCGCTGCACCAATCCCGAGGTGATTGTTCGACATGAAGCAAAGGTCTATGGTAAGGCTGCATCCGGCTCACCACCTATGTCAGTCCCGCACTTAGATACCAGAATGATGGAGGGAGAACGGGCACTCCTATTTGGACCATATGCCGGTTTTTCAACTAAGTTCTTGAAGGAAGGCCATTGGTGGGATCTTCCCCTAAGTGTAGAAGCACACAACATTTGGCCGATGCTTTCTGCAGGTTTTCAGAATTTTGATCTTACCAAATACCTGATCAAACAGGTGATGCAATCACCGGAAGACCGGTTCGAAATGCTTCAACAGTACTTCCCTCTTGCCCAAATGGAAGATTGGGAATTAGCCATTGCGGGGCAGCGAGTGCAAATCATTAAAGAAGACGATGAGAAAGGCGGAGTACTTAAGTTTGGTACCGAAGTAGTAGCCAATGCCGATCGCAGTTTGGCATGCCTCTTAGGTGCTTCCCCCGGAGCTTCAACCGCAGTTTCTATTATGCTTGAAGTCCTAAACACTTGTTTTGAGGACATCATGAAGCAGACGGATGTTTTGAGTACGCTTCGCAAACTAATCCCTTCCTATGGAAGCAATCTTGCACAGGACGAAGTCTTATGCAAGAAAACCCGAGAACGGACAACCGCCGTGCTGCAATTGGCGTAATTCTGTAGCATAGTCCTATTTTGCTCACTTAAATGATGATCTATGAGAAGAGTCGCTATCCTTTTGTTTAATGATGTTGAAGTATTGGATTTTGCAGGACCCTTTGAGGTGTTCTCTGTATGTCGTACGACGAATGGTGACCGACTATTCGATGTTCAAATTGTAGCCGAACATGATGCAATCATTGCCGCGCGAAATGGGTTGATGATTAAGCCCCATACCACCATCGAAGATGCAGAGGAGTATGACATTGTAGTCATCCCCGGTGGCCGTGGTACCCGTAGAGAAATGAAAAATGATCGCATCAAAGTTTGGGTGAAGAAGCAGTATGCCGAAGTGGAACTTATGTTGTCTGTATGCACGGGTTCACTTGTGTTGGGTACTACGGGTTTATTGGATGGAGTGCATGCAACCACTCACCATGGTGCCTTTGATGAATTGGCAGAAGCAGCTCCATCAACCGTCGTCGTACGCGACAAGAAGTACGTAGATAATGGCAAGATTGTGACCAGTGCTGGCATCTCTGCCGGCATTGAGATGGCGCTTCATGTGGTGAGGCGCTTGCACGGCGCAGAAACAGCCGAGCGAACGGCTAATTATATGGAATATGACTGGGATCCTAAAAATGACTGATCAATTGCATACCTATATTGCACTGTTGAGAGGCATCAATGTCAGCGGACAAAAAAAGATTAGGATGGCGGAGCTTCGGGAGATCCTGAGTGCTAGCCCGCACCTGCATAAACTACAAACATATATTCAGAGTGGAAACCTTGTTTTCTGTTCTGAATTAGAGGCAGGACCATGCGCTAACCTATTGTCCGATTTGATTCTAAAAGCATACGGATACCGGGTATCCGTCCTGGTAAGAAGTGTTTCCTCTTGGAAACAAGTGGTCGGTGGAAACCCTTTTTTATACAGCGATCCAGAAATGGAAATCGGAAAATTGTACGTGACTTTCCTTGACGCAATCCCAACAGAAGCTCATCTCGAAAACCTCAGGGAAAGAGATTTTGGAGAGGACCATTGGCAGCAGCTAGAAGATGTTATCTACGTGGCATATCACTCCAAATACAGCGACAGCAAACTGGATAATAACATGCTGGAGCGCATCCTTAAGGTTACTTGTACAACAAGAAACTGGCGCACCACCAAAAAATTATTGGCCATGGTGGAGGGCTAGTTAACTGATAGCCAATGATTCGATGCGCTGCAATTGATTTTAACAATGAGTTTCACTTTGAGATTCTAAGAGGAGTCACAACACACTTTGAATTTGGAGAAAGCTTTCTTCTTCATGGTTTCGAGGCCCGCGACTACCCGGAGCCGGTTCAGAATCTGATTGAAGATTTTGAATTCCATCTTGCCTCACATGACCTCATGCGCATCCAATATATTGAACATTTGTCGCGAACGGTGGCCACGGAGCGGTCTATCATTGGGTTGCCGGATGAGGACAGAGAAATGTTTTTCATGCTTTGTGATCGCGCTGCCCTCTTCGGCATGGATCGGATTCAGAAGCAAAGCGTGCTGCAGATGCTTCACGATTATTTCACCTATGTGATCAATACTTGTGACTTTAACTTGGTTTTGACACTGGAGACGCCCCATTCTTTTTATTCTTTTCTACTCTACAGAATGTTGGTTCTAAAGGGGGTCCCAGTCCTGCGATTGGAGGGACACTTTTTGGAAGGGTATAGTCTGGTATTAGGTGCTGATTTTCCAGTGGAGTATCCCTCTGAGGTGCCGACGGGCGTCAAGGACACCGAGCTCTCATCCGCATTGGATCGAGCCCTGAATGGAACAAACAAGCACTTTCAACAGTGGACGCAAAGGGAGCGAGAGCGAGCTCCTGGCCAAAGCACTCAACAACGAAGAAAACTTCGACGGCAATATCAACGCCAGAAACTTGCCAACTTGGTAAGAGGCATATTGCCTATGTTCTTTCAGAAACACCACCATGGAATTGCGTCTTTAAATCCACCAATGGGAGATTTCAATTTCCGTTGGCGCATGAATAGGCTCTTGGTAAAGCAAGAGGAACTGCTGTACTATGCACTCGATCGGAGCCATCTTCCCGAGTTGTCGAAGCCCTATGTCTACTTTGCCCTGCATATGCAGCCTGAAAAAACCAGTCTTCCCTTGGCAGGAAGATTCGCCAGGCAGCAAGAAGCAGTAAAAGTTCTCTCTGAAGTCTTGCCACCAGATTGGATCATCTATGTGAAGGAGCATCCAAATCAGTTTAATCCTGCGTTTCCTTCTAACTACTTATTTCGCAACCGAGAATTTTATGATGCGCTGCAATCTTCAAATCGAGTTGTATTAGTGCCTCCGGATTTCTCCTCGCAAGAACTTGTGGCCCATTCCAAGGTAGTGGCTACTTTGACGGGATCGGTTGGGTGGGAAGCACTACGCGCAGGAAAGCCAGTCATTACCTTTGGCGAGGCCTACTATAACCCCTGTAGATCCGCCTATTACTGCACATCTGTTCATGATTGTAGATTAGCCTTCGTTAAAATCCAAGAAGCCATGCCGGCAACAGTAAGGCGCAATTTTCTTGACCATGTGCACATTCTTCATCAGGGGAATGTATTGATTCCAGCGGCTGCCTCCCTCAAAGAAGCAGAACGGAGCGGCAGAAATGTGCAGCAGGACATCGACATAATTGTTTCGGTTCTGATTCAGAAAATTAAGAACTTGGGATTTCAATCTATATCTACCTAATCATGTCTTCAACCACTTTGCTTTCCTTGATTGGTCGGGTCACCATCATCTTTATGATGGTAATTCCTCTGGGACGAGCTCAACAAACAGCAATAAGTACATTGTTTTCTAATCATGCTGTCTTGCAGCGCGATCAGCCCATAACCATCTGGGGTCAGGGAGCGCCAAATGCCCAATTGCAAGTCCAACTGGGGGATGATCGGAGGGAAGTGCGTGTTAGCGAGGCAGGTGATTGGGAAGTGATCTTCGAGGCTCGCTCGCCAGGTAAGCCATTGACGTTGGATGTGATTGCACCTGATACAACATTGCACCGGCGTGACATATTGGTCGGCGACGTTTGGTTATGCAGTGGCCAGTCCAATATGGAGTGGACTGTGGCGGCCAGCAATGATGCTGCCCGGGAAATGTCAAATGCCAATGACGCCTTGATCCGACATTTCAAAGTTCCACATGCCTTTTCCTATGTCCCCGATGATTCCTTACCCGGAGGCCCCTGGCAAAGAGCATCCCCGGAAACAGTAGGGAACTTTAGTGCAGTGGGATATTTTTTTGCACGAGAGGTCAGATCTCACCACAATGTTCCGATCGGCCTATTGAATGCATCGTGGGGAGGTAGCCGAATCGAACCATGGATGCGTGCAGAATTGTTGGGCTATGATCCAGAACGATTGGCTGCGGAGCTCAAGAATGAAAGCGAGCGTCAAGCTGAGGAACGTCGGACGGAACTGCAGAAAAAGATCGGGCCACTACCAAAAGAAGATGCCGGACTGCTTGATGAAAATGCAGTCTGGGCAGATCCTCAGCTGGATGATTCGGATTGGAAGAAGATCACGTTGCCAAATCTGTGGGAATCGCAAGGATATTTAGGACTGGATGGGGTGGTCTGGTTTCGTCGTAGCCTCAGGCTTTCTGAAGAAGAAGCCGCTGGCGAGGCCACTTTGAGTCTTGCCAAAATAGACGATGCAGACATGACCTGGGTCAATGGTGTTCTAGTCGGCAGCACGAATGTCTACAATGAGGACAGACTTTATCAAGTGCCTGCCAAGGTGCTTCGACCGGACAGGAATGTTGTCACCGTCCGGGTGGAAGATACCGGGGGTGGTGGGGGAGTCTATGGAGCCGATTCGAAGATGCTTTTGCAGACTGCAACGAACAGGCATTCTTTGGCCGGAGAGTGGAAACTAAAAGTGGGTGAGGTGTCTCATGTCGAACAAGCCATGGCCGTCCGACATACACCTACCCTTTTGTACAACAAGATGATTCACCCGATGCTGAGATTTCCAATCGCTGGCGCCCTCTGGTATCAGGGGGAGTCGAATGCATCACTGGATCAAGCCCATGGCTATCGAGATCTTTTTAAGCAAATGATTTCTGACTGGCGCGCCCTCTGGGGAATAGGCGACTTCCCATTTCTTTGGGTGCAGCTGGCAAATTTCATGGCTGCAGATGATCAACCTGCAGAGAGTGGTTGGGCCTTGTTGCGGGAATCTCAGTCAGATGCATTGCAGCTGCCTCAAACTGCAGAAGCAGTCAT
>JAHQVP010000090.1 GCA_019634275.1 Saprospiraceae bacterium | reverse complement strand
CAGGCAATTTTTGCTGTCGGATTGGTCATCGATCTAATTTATGCTGATCGGCCAGGCGGATTACCTGGTGAGCGGCCTGTGCACTTACCATGCCTTCATGTAGCTTCTGCCTGGCTTCCTGCAAGCAAGTCAGATACTCCCCATGTTGATCAAATACCGTTCTTACGGTATCCTGGATTTTAGCTACTTCTAGATGTTCAGCAGCCAATCGCTTGCCAATGCCCAATCGATCCAGCATATCTGCCATATAAAATTGATCGTATGCTTGTGGGATGGCCAACATGGGAGTGAGAGAATTAATGCCTTCTAAAAAACTGTTGGCCCCGGCGTGGGTAATAAACAGGTGCGCTTGGTCTAAAATGGACAGTTGGGATACATACTTTTCTGCCATATAGTGAGAAGGCATAGGAGGCAATTGGTCCAGCAATACCTCGCCAAGAGAAAAGACCACGAAGTAGTCTGAATCTTTGAACGCCTCCCAAAAAAGCCAAAGTACATCGATCAACCCAGTATGAACTGTACCCATAGAGATGTATATGATTCTCTTTTCTAAAAATTGACTGGGTACCGTAAAGCTTCCTTCAATGACCCGCCTGATGCTATCATCTGGTGCCATGTGGATCTTCTCGTGAGTCGGAGCATCGGGATAGAAAGGATCTTTAGGAATGTAGTGGATGTACAGATCTGCTTCTCTTTTGTGAAAAAGGTCCGAAAGTTCTCGGTGAGAAACCCGAAACTTTCGTGCCAGGACACCAGCAACTAGGAGAATGCGCAGGAGCTTGAATAAGGCTCGAAGAGGTCGTCTTCGGATCCTCCACGAAACCGATCCTCGAAATTCATCATGATAATGAGCGGGGTCATATACCGTACTGGTCACCACCATGGGCAGAGAAAAACGCGCTGCAAGCAACTTGCCCCATAAACATATTTGCTCTGTGATAACAAGGTCAAATTTGACGAGTTCAAACTGCTTAAGCAGCGGAGACGAAACAAGTCTACATTGCTTAAAACGCATGACTTCCACATCCAGGACATGCCCCTCGCCCTTTTTCCACAAGTAATCGTGGGGGACGATTCTATCGAGGTGAAAAAGTCTTGCTCCTGTCTGATCCAGATACTTCGAATACTGTGAATAACTGAAGAGGTATACATCTGCGCCCTCGTGAACCAAACTACGAACCATAGGTAGTATGGCAATGGTGTGACTAAATTCAGGACACGTACAGACCGCAATTCTCACCATTGTGCTCTCTTGATTGTTGATGCTCTCCTCACGGCGACATGTACCCAGGCAGCACCAAGAGTCGATTCAACATGTTGCCGGGGTAGGTACTGCGCTGTTAGAGTGACTTCCATCATGAATTCTTCGTAGTTACTAGATCCATGATCCTCTTGAATGATTCTTCAAGCGTAGCGCCTGCCATCAATCTCTCTCGCATCGACGTCAGCGACGGAGCTCTACTTTCTGAATTGGCCAGGGCCTCATCTACGTGCTTTCTAATGCCGATCTTAGTCAAATGTGCTTTTTCGATTCGGCTTCCAATGCCATGATCCTGAAGCTGATCGCATAAGTAAAATTGATCATACCCCTGGGGTATTCCAAGCATGGGCGTTTTGGTTAAGATGCCTTCTAGCACACTGTTTGCCCCGCCATGGGTGATAAACAAATCTGCTTCTCTCAGCACTGCGATCTGCGGCCAATACGGTTGGGCCAAAAAGTGATCTGGCTTGGGGGCGAGTTGATCGAGGGAGACTCCACCAAGTGAAAATATGACCGCATAGGGTGCGTCCTCCAGCGCGCTCCAAATGGTATTCATGAGTCGCTTATGTCTGGCATGGACAGTACCCATAGAAACATAAATCAACGCACGATCGCTTAGTGAAGAGGGTCTGGTAAAATCTCCTTCACAACGCTCCTTGATCTCCAGGTTTGGGGCGACATGTACTTGATTGGCGCCCTTATCAGCGAGATAAAAGGGATCCTTGGGCATGTACAGCAATTTCAGGTCCGCGTTCCGCTTGTAGTGCAACGCACGCAACGTGCTGGCAGAAACCTCAAATCTTCTACGAAGTTGATGGGCAATATTGATGATCTTGAAGTACTTAATGATGGATCGCAGTGGCCTCAAAACCACTTGCTTCACAGCTGCTCTCTGAAATTCAGGATGATCAAAGGAGTGCCTAATTGCGGTAGAGGTCATCACCATGGGCAGCGAAAATCGAACCGAAAGCAACTTCCCCCAGAGGCACATCTCTTCGACAATAATCAGATCGAAATCATGGGAAGAAAATTCTGCAATAATGCCCTTACTGATTGCCTTATGCTGTCGGTATCGCGAGAGCTCAACATCGATCACTGCTCCCCCACCTCCCCGATGAAGTGGTACACTAGGGTATGCCTTATCCACATAAAGCACTGCTGCCTTGGTCTGGGAGAGATAGGGCTCAAGATGAGAATAACTATAGACTCGAACCTGAACGCTATGTTTTACCAGAAGACTGACCAGAGGGAGGGTCGCAACAATGTGGCTAAAGTCTGGACTGTGACAGACCGCCACACGAATATCTTGATGTTGTTTCCGCTGCATCATTGAGGTCCCGTAATTCCTTTAGCTGTCATGACTTCATTCCAAACTTCATCAAAGGCATCGTACTTCCTTACCTCCTCTTTGCGCATGGTTAACTGAGATCTGATACTCTCATCATCTAACAACTTGTCGCAGTATTGCAAGACGTCTGCTGATGCAAACCGCTTGTCGGGATATATGCCCAATCGATTGATCTCGATCATCTCCGCATTGTGATATTGATCGACATTCTGTGGATAGCAGACGACAGGAGTCTCCGTCCAGATGGCTTCAACCAATCCATTTATGCCACCATGCGTCACAAAGACATCCGCAACTTCCAATACAGCCAACTGAGGGACATAGTCGTAAATGAAAACATTGGAATATTGATGCGCTATTTCTACATCTTGGAGGCCTCCTTTGGACACCACCAAAATATGATCACTCTTAGCAAACAGATCAATCAGTTCTTGTAACTCCCCTTTTTGCACCTTGAATGAGGTACCAAATGATGCGTATATAATTTTCTTAGACGAATGTTTCCATGGTGTCAAATCCGTCTCAGAATCATCCTGACGATGTTTAAAGTCTGGTCTGATAAAGAAATGGTACTGTTCTGTCAGCTTTGACTTTTGCTTGAAGAAAAAGTGAGGACAAAAAATCATCGTATGCGTGCGGTACCTCCGTGGAAGAAATCCGAAAACGGTCAACCGAGTTGTCAACGAATAGGTCTTCTCCAGGTAGGCGGCCTTGCTGCGGTACTGTCTCCACGAACGATAATTGCTTCTAAAATTTTGCAAGAACTTGATCCAAAATTTAGGCTGCCGCGGTATACTCTGAATGTCGATGACTGGAATGGTGGTAGTGACAATCTTGGGAATTCGCAGACAATGGGAGATCATGTGACCGAAGTAGCAAAAAGTATCAGTGAGGACAAGATCAAAATTTGCTTCTCGAATTTCTGCCAGATACTCAGCCAGTAATGCCTCCGTATCCTCTAATTGTCGATTCGCCATCTCCAATATGCCTGCATCCGCATCAAAAATCAGATGTTGGCCGTGCGCCAGGGTCCTAAAATTCACTCCGGAGTGGGCGAAATAGTGCTTGAATTTATCGTAAGCGTAGAAGGTGACGTGGCACCCTTGTTCATCCAGCCAATTGATCAACGGGATCGTTGCCAAGACATGACCACGAGCATCCAGGTTAAAAACACCTACGCGAAGACCCTTTGCAGTCATCATCTAAATGTACGGATAAGTGCAAAAGAAAAACTTCCAGTATCGAGGACACTAGAAGTTTCATTAAATGTGATCGCTCTGGGGCTCGAACCCAGGACCCACGCCTTAAAAGGGCGTTGCTCTACCAACTGAGCTAAGCGATCGGCGCAAAGATACAATCCTGCCGATTTTAACCAATCCTGAGGCCGAAAATCAACGGGTTAAAAAAACAAGAGGCTGCTCTTGTCATGAGCAGCCTCTTCATACCGAAATTTTTAATCGTAATGATCTCCTATAGTTGGCTGAGAAAAGCCGTCTCCACGGTGTCATGGCCAAGTGCCCGGACAACATAGATGCCTTTCGCTAGGATGGGTACAGAGACGCTGTATTGTTCCATTTGTTCTTCAAATTGCTGACGACGGATGAGTTTTCCACTAAGATCCATCAATTCGATGGTGTGATACCAAACCGGGCCCTTTGGGTTTACAGTAAAGGAGGATTCCACTAACCTGGGGTTGGGGTAGAGTTCAAAACCAGCGGATGCCCCAGAGGAAATGCTCACCGTTTCGGAGAAAAAAGACTTACCAGATCGAAGGATCACTCGAATCCGATAGAAAGTCTCCGGCTTAAAATCATAGGCCAGATAGCGGGCATTAATCTTTCGAGAACTTCTGAGCGTGAACACACGAGAAAACTCTTTGCTATCTCTTGAGCGCTGCAACTCGTAGCGATCCACTGTGCGATCGTCCAGGGCAGACCAACTCAACCGCGCACGCCTTCCAAAAGGGGAAGCAGACAGACTGACCCCCACCTCGGCAGCAACATCCAACACGGGCTCCTCTTCGGTATGGTCCTCCGGATCTACTGGTGGATCCACTGGATCAGGTTGATCCTCCGTCACATCAGTATCATCGGCATTTGATCCAGCGGTCGAGAACGTGTAGTCTTCGACTTGGCCATAGAGTGGTTCGTAGCAAGCGCTGGAAATTTCAAATCCGGGATAATCAGAAATGGCACGAAGACGCAGTGTTTGATCCATTGCAGCGTTGGAGGGTATCTTTAGCTTGCCACCATGTGTCTTGGCCATATCAGACGCCAATATCAACTCTGCTTCCGCTTCAAAGCGGCCATCGCCATTAAAGTCCGCGAAAACCTTGACGTTCTG
Source organism: Saprospiraceae bacterium (assembly GCA_019634275.1). GTDB lineage: Bacteria > Bacteroidota > Bacteroidia > Chitinophagales > Saprospiraceae > CAJQNM01. The sequence goes on along the minus strand of JAHQVP010000090.1, from coordinate 11,133 downwards.
CGGGTTTTTTTCGCCAGTCGACACCGTGATATCATAGGTTTCACCCCTTTTCAACTCCCAATGGGTACAAAGATTTTCTTGATAGCCACCATCTTCAAAGGCCGAACCGGACTGGTGACTATGCTTTCCAATCGCCAACGAGTGGATGCCCAAATCCCAATTGGAACTGGGGCTCTGTGTCTGAGGAGAGCAAACCGCTGCCACCGGCATCGCTGGTATGTCCTCCTTAAGCGCACTCGAGCTGACCCAAGAAGCGCGCAGGGTGCGCATGAAATTGCGCATCCGACTCATCTGCCCACTCGAAAACTCTGTCTGACAATCTTGTGAAGAGTAGTCCATAAAATTATGGATGAAGAGTGCACGAGAATTTCCTCCGTCGCAGACATTGATGTCGCTCAGGTCACAATTGCCATGCGACCGGATGTGCGGAGGGGTATCCTCAACACAATCTCCAAGAAAAGCGCCACAGGCGTCTACTGATGGGCATCGATCGCCCGTCCCGTTGCGATCGATGTCATCGCCTTCAAAGGTGTGGTACAAACCAAGCGCGTGCCCAACCTCATGCACAAAAATGTTGTTTCGATTGGTCGAAGACTTAAGGTCAAATCCTTTAGTCCCATCGGGATCATACCCAATGGCATTGAACATCATGACCACCCCATCCGTCTCTTCGGCAAACCCGGGAAATTGCGCGTAGCCTTGAATTCCTGAGCCTCCATCATTGTCGTCAATTTCACTCACCACCCAGACATTCAGGTATGACCTGGTCGGCCACTGACTGGATTTTTTTACCTCCAGCTGATTAAGTTCGGTGATCCCTTTGGTACGATAGCAGTCTCCCTCGGCGCAGAGGTTGGATAGGTTTTTACGTACAATTCCGCTTGTCGACTCACATTCAGGTGAGACACGTGCCAGGCCAAAGCGAATTCCTCCATCGACGGTAGTGTATCGTCCCTTGCCTGTAAAAGCGTGGTTAAGGAACTCTACGGCAGACTTCACCTGCTCATCAGAAATGTTGGGGCCCTGCCCAATGGATTCACCATTATGCAGAATATGAAAGACAAGGGGAATGGTGTAGACCTCATCGTCTACCTGCCTTGCAAATGAATGGCTGCGGGCGCTGCGTTCTACGGACTCTAGTCTATCAAAAAAATGTGCATCAGATCGTGACAATGCATCGACCCAATGATCGAAGCCACATTGGTGTTCTTGGGCAAAAGAGAAAATAGCTAGGAGTGTGCAGAACAGTGTATTCCACACGCGTTTGCTCATGGTCAATCGGTTTATTTCAGACAATCAATATCTCAGCGGTTAGTGAGCAAATTCCCTGCCGAAAAGACCTATGTACAGTTTAAGAAATACGTAAGAAAATGGTTGCTACCTGAGTAAGCGCGAAAAAAAATTTTATCACTCAAATTCAAATTGTGCACCATCTTCCGCCAGCGAGGTGCTGGGGAAAATCGCTTGACTCTGCGCCAAAAGAGGACTCAGGTCCTCATAGCGCGAACTAAAGTGTCCGATCACCAATCGGCCCGCACCGCAGAGCTTGGCAATGCGCGCCGCCTGACGGGTTGTACTATGATAGCGCTTAGTGGCCAACTCTTCCAGCTCCTGTCCAAAGGTGGCTTCATGATAAAGGATGGTGACATCTTGCAGCAGAGGAATGAGAGATTCGTCATAGGAGGTATCACTGCAATAGGCAAACGAATGTGCCTTTCGATTGGGCACTGTTAGGAGTTCATTGGAAATTTGAACCTCGCCGGATCTCCAAGGGTGTCCTTGCTTAAGAGCTTCCCGATCAACATAAGGGACCTTATACTCCTCCAAAGCCACGGCATTTAGTTTGCGAGGAGCAATTTTCTCGGTGACCTTAAAACCAGCAGTGGGTATGCGATGAGAGAGCGGCAGGGTCTCTACGGCATAGGATGACGAGTCCACAATCACTTTATTTAGCTCCGTTTGGTGCTCGTGGACTTTAAGGTCATAAGGAAGGTATGACTGACTAACCCTTAAGATGGTGTAAACAAAATCATGGATGCCAGGTGGGCCGTAGACGTCAAGAGGACTGGTCCTCCTGGTTAAGGCCAGAGAGGTCAGCAAGCCGGGAAGGCCAAAACAATGATCCCCATGCAAATGGGAAATGAAAATGCGTCGGATGCGATGTGCTTTCGCCCGGAATCTGGTGATTTGCATTTGGGTGCCTTCACCGCAATCAAACAGCAAGGACTCCTTGCCACAGTTCAAAAGCTGACTTGAGGGAAACCGATGGGGGGTTGGCACGGCTGCATTGCTACCTAGTACGAGCAAATTCCAACCCATGGTATACGTCTATTCTTCTTCGAGCTCGCGCTCCATGTGTTCCATGTAGAGGTAGTCTACCGCTTCTGACGGCGTCGGTATGACCGTGATGATGGTATCAAGTCTGGAGATCTCAATTAATTTCTTGACCGCAGAATGTTGAATGCCAGAAACAATAAACGATCCAATGTCTTTCCACAGTCGATTTCCCGTTAAGATGGCACTCAAACCACTTGAATCCACATACTTGACGTTGGACAGATCTAAAATGAAATTGGCGATTCCTTCATTTCTGAAAATGACAAACTCGGACTTAAGATCGGGCGCCACTAATGAGTTTAAATTTTCAATGTCCAGAGACATCAACGCATACTTATCTTTCTTATCGATGCTGTACTTCATCACACGAAAATTTAAGGTGTGCGAAGGTATGAAAGATCCAAGACATTATGGGCAATGTCCTCGTCCCCTTTGGCCTGCAATGAGGAGGAGACCGATTACCCCCTATTCGTTATCAAATGCTTAAAGCACAGGATCGCTCGCATCAATTATGTCAGCTTGTTGTTGCTATTCGTAACAATTTAAGTCATGATTTTGCCACTTAGACTGACAAAAGTGCAGCTCAAGGTGAATGGCACGATTTTGACAGAAAGACAAAAGAGATCCCATTGTGGGTTAGGGTAAGAAATGGTATTATTGAATAGAATTAGTAAAAGACAGATGAACCGCTTCTCGCAGGAAATAAAAGACGTCATTAAGATCAGTCGCACCGAAGCGGCACGTCTGGGGAATCCTCATGTAGGTACCGAGCATCTACTGCTTGGCATCCTTAATGGCGACGACTATTTGGCCAATCGTGTTTTAGAGTCACTCGAAGTCAATCTTGATGAACTCATAGAATATACAGAGAGGTCCATAGACAATAGCAAACGAAAAACTTTTGGACCGAACGAGGAAGGAGAAGGTAAAAAGAATGCCATTGAAGAACGCCTCGACAAACATGCAGAAAAGGTGCTTAAGGTATCCTTGCTGGAAGCCAAAGTGCTCAAAAACGATGAGGTGACGCCAGAGCACCTGATGCTCTCTATTCTTAAGCATCGCGAAAACCGAGCTTCAAAGATTCTTGAGCAATTTGAAGTGGACTATGAGACATTCAAAAACGAACTCTTTTACATGAATGAGGATGCACCCGAGTTTGACACGGAGATTCAAGCGTCGACATCTGATCCGGATGCACCCATGGAAGAGGAATCAAGCTCCAGGTACCAACGCTCTAAAGGGAGTTCTAAGTCGCGAACACCGGTGCTGGATAATTTTGGTCGAGACATCACCAAACTAGCGGAAGAAGGCAAGTTAGACCCCATCATTGGGAGAGAGAACGAGATTGAGCGGGTATCGCAGATTTTAAGTCGCAGGAAGAAAAACAATCCCATTCTCATCGGGGAACCGGGTGTGGGGAAAACAGCCATTGTTGAGGGACTGGCCATTCGCATCAATCAACGCAAGGTATCCAGAACCTTATTTGGAAAACGCATCGTGATGCTTGACCTGGCCGCTTTAGTGGCAGGTACCAAGTATCGAGGACAGTTCGAAGAACGCATGAAAGCAATCATGAACGAACTCGAGAAATCCAGAGATGTAATCATCTTCATCGACGAGATTCACACCATTGTGGGAGCGGGCGGTGCTACGGGATCACTCGATGCTTCCAACATCTTTAAGCCTGCCCTGGCGCGTGGTGAGCTGCAGTGCATTGGAGCTTCTACATTGGATGAGTACAGGCAGTACATCGAAAAAGATGGCGCACTAGATCGTCGCTTCCAAAAAGTTATGGTTGATCCACCTTCATTGGAAGAAACCATCAATATCCTGCACAACATTGCCCCGAAATACGAAGACTTCCACAACGTCAACTATGATGATGAAGCGCTGACCGCTTGTGTAAGGTTAAGTGATCGATACATCACGGATCGATTTCTGCCCGACAAAGCCATTGATGTCCTGGACGAAGTGGGTGCGCGTGTACATCTTAAGAACATCCACGTGCCCAAACATATTGAAGAACTTGAGAAGAAGATCGAGGACTTAAAGGACGACAAGAACCAGGCAGTCAAAAACCAGCAGTACGAAAAGGCGGCAGAATTGCGGGACCAAGAGTCCAAAATGGTGCGACAGCTGGAAGAAGCAAAGGAAAATTGGGAGGAGGAATCGAAGACCAAGCGCTTTCCTGTGACGGAAGAAGAAATAGCAGAAGTGGTTGCCATGATAACCGGCATACCCATGCAGCGTGTGGCTCAGAGCGAAAGTAAAAAGCTCGTAGGCATGCAAGAAGATCTTCAGAAAGTGATCATAGGCCAGGACGAAGCGATTAAAAAGATCACCAAGGCCATCCAGCGAAATCGCGTGGGCCTTAAGGATCCTTCCAAGCCGATTGGTTCATTCATCTTCCTTGGCCCAACAGGCGTAGGGAAAACGGAGCTGGCCAAAGCACTTGCCCGGTACATGTTTGATTCAGAAGACTCACTGGTACGTCTGGACATGAGTGAATACATGGAGAAGTTTTCTGTGAGCAGGCTGATCGGAGCTCCTCCTGGATATGTAGGATATGAAGAAGGAGGACAGCTCACGGAGAAAGTGAGGAGGAAGCCCTACTCGGTTATTCTTCTGGACGAAATAGAAAAGGCACATCCAGATGTATACAACATTCTATTGCAAGTCCTGGATGATGGACAATTAACGGATGGTCTGGGTCGTCGCGTGGATTTCAAGAATTCACTGATCATCATGACTTCCAACATTGGTGTACGTCAGCTAAAGGATTTCGGCCAGGGTGTAGGATTTGCTACGCAGGCTCGCAAGGAATCAGCCGAATCGCATACGAAGAGTGTCATTCAGAATGCGTTGAAACGAACATTCTCTCCAGAGTTTCTCAATCGGATAGATGACGTCGTCATCTTTAACAGCCTGGACAAGGATGACATCTTCCGCATCATCGACATTACTTTGCAAGATCTATATGATCGCTTGGATGCAATGGGCTATAGCCTCAGCCTCTCGGAAGACGCAAAGAACTTCGTGGCAGAGAAAGGATTTGATCCGCAATTTGGAGCCCGACCTCTGCACCGAGCGATACAAAAGCACATCGAAGATCCACTGGCAGAATACATCCTGAACGAATCACCCGAAGAGGGCACCGCCTTGGAGGCTGTGCTCAATGAAGACGAAAGTGGATTGACTATAATTGCTGGCAAACTACAGGTATAGCTGCAAAACGACAGAAAATCCCCCCGTACTGGGAACCTAGGAGCACCTTGATTTGCTTACTTTAGTAGGCAGAAGGTTTAAACTGTCCTTTCAAAAGAAGTACTGGATAGACCTTTTTGGCTGGTTGACTGATGTCCATAAGGCATCTGATCAACTTTATTTTAATACATTTTTAATTAAACATTACACATTTGGCGAGACGCAAACCAACAGTAAGAAGAAAACCAAGTATCTCATTTAGAACCAATTCTAAAATTAATGTTCCTGAGATACGACTCGTGGGAGATAACTTAGATGAGATCGGCAGTACAGTCGGACGAAAAATCGAGGCTGGCGTATTCAGAACAGACCTTGCCGTAGCATGGGCAGAAGAAGTAGGCTTGGACCTGGTAGAAATTTCTCCTAAGGCAGTTCCTCCGGTCTGCAAGATTATTGACTACAAGAAGTTCCTGTACGACAAGAAGAAAAGAGACAAGGAAATCAAGTCTCGAACCATTAAGACGGTCATCAAGGAAATTCGTTTTGGCCCTAATACAGATGAGCACGACTTCGAGTTCAAACTCAAGCACGCTCGTCGTTTTCTGGAGGAAGGTGCCAAAGTCAAAGCCTACGTGCATTTTAGAGGCAGATCGATTGTCTTCAAAGATCGAGGCGAACTTTTACTACTGCGATTGCTAAAGGAGTTGGAGGAATTTGGTGCAGCCGAAGAGCTTCCACGGATGGAAGGCAGGAGGATGATCGTGATGATCGCTCCACGGAAAAAGAAGTAGTTGTTCAACAACTTAGATTTTTTACCTTTGCGTTCCCAATTTTTTGACGGGTAAATAGGTAAGGTATGCCAAAGATGAAAACTCATTCCAGTGCAAAGAAGCGTTTCAAGCGCACTGGTTCCGGAAAAGTAAAGCGTTTTCAAGCTTACACTTCGCATATGATGCGAAACAAAAGCAAGAAGGCTAAGAACAGGTTGGTCAAGTCCGCACTGGTCTCAGATGCCGATGAAAAGCGCGTCAAGAGATTGCTCTGTATCTAGTTTAATGTACGCACGCAACTAAGCAAAAGATGTCACGATCAGTCAATGCAGTAGCTTCCAGAAAAAGAAGGAAGAAAATACTAAAGGAAGCAAAAGGATATTTCGGTGCTCGATCGAAAGTCTACACGGTTGCTAAGAATGCCGTTGAAAAAGGTTGGTCTTACGCCTATCGCGATCGGCGCAATAAGAAGCGAGAGTTTCGGCGTCTTTGGATTGCCAGGATCAACGCCGGAGTACGTCAGCATGGCATGAACTACTCCAATTTTATGCATCTGCTAGCAGAAAAGAATGTAGACCTAAATCGTAAGGTTCTTGCGGATCTGGCCATGAATGAGCCAGAAGTGTTTGCGGCCGTGGTTGACCACGTTCGCGCGTAGCTCATAAAACGCCCTTACTCGCTTTCCAGATTAAGATCTTTCCAGGTATCTGGGTCAAGGACTTGGCCCCAGTTACAGACTAGGCTATTGCCTCATCGCCACCACGGGGTCCATTTTCGAAGCCTGATTGGCTGGGATAAATCCTGCTATCAGTCCGATGGCCATGGATAGTCCAATGCCCAGAATGGCATTTGCTGGAGATAGATACAGCTCAAAGTCCAAGGCCGAGGTCAGAATCTTCATGATTGCATATACCAAACCTAGCCCCAAGAGACCACCAAAGATGCACAGCACTATGGCCTCAATGAGGAATTCCATAAGGATGAAATAGCGTTTAGCACCAAGCGCCATTTTGATGCCAATCAAATTGGTTCTTTCCTTGACGGTCACAAACATGATGTTGGCTACACTAAACATGCCCACGAAAATGGCGAAGATGCCAATGAAGTATCCCGCCAGATTAAGTACACCGAAGATCTTATCCAAAAACGAAGTGATGATCGATATTTCATTAATGGAAAAGTTATCACTCTCTTGCGGTTTGAGTCGACGATGTGCCCGCAGGACTCCGGTTACCTCATCTTTGAGAACATTAGGATCCACCTGATCAGCCGCCTTGATGTTGATCTGAGTCGCCCATGGGCTTCTTCGCTGTCTCACATCTGCCACTTTCTTGCCGAGCGGATACGAAATCATAATCGATTCATCAAAATCCATGGGGTTAACCAATGCATCGCCTGCCTTTTCGAAGACGCCAATCACTTGCATATTGCGTCCCATCAACTTGACTTGCTTACCAATCGGATGAAGGGACCCAAACAGCTCGGAAGCGATCGTGTGTCCCAGAATAACTTTACTACTGCCATTAGCATACTCATAGGGGGAATAGTATCTGCCCGTCTCCATTTGCAGCTTAAACATCTCACTAAAGCCATATGTAGCAGCAAAGACACCTCCCCCTTCTACGCTATTCCCTCGATACTTGACCGTTCTGGGGCCTATCTCCACCGAAAAAGAGACGACTTCTGCTTGTGTCACACGTGCCTCCAATAATTCATAGTCCTCAATTGAAGGAGAAGGTCGCTGGAAGTACTTCCAGTAGTTCTGTTCCGGATCTTCGTTCCAGGGAAGTTTAGAAATGAATAGGACATCGTTACCAAGTTGCTCAAAACTGCCGATCACATTGTCCTGAAGGGAGTCTACAGCAGACTTTACGGCGATGATGCAAAAAATACCGATGGTGATTCCCAAAAGCGACAGGATACTGCGCAACTTATTGGCCAACAATTGTTGATAGGCCTGGTTGGTACTTTCCCGTAGTATCTTGTATAGAATCCGCATGGATATTCAACTATCTGGTAAAGAAAAGGATCTGAGACGACCTGTTGCCATATTTTCGATAAACACTCGAAACCAATCTGCCATCGTACCAATGCATCATGTGGTCGGAATTTTTATTTTTGTGGACTTTTTCAAATCGTATAACGTCTATGAAGTCCAAACTGTCACAGTTTAGCTTTAATCTACCTCCAAAGCTGATTTCCAAATATCCCTCGAAAAATCGAGATGAGTCTCGATTGATGGTGGTTCACAAGGACACAGGAGAAATCGAACACAAAGTTTTTAAAGATGTGATCGACTATTTTGACGATGAGGATTGCATGATCTTCAACAACACCAGAGTCTTTCCTGCCCGACTCTATGGTCGCAAGGAAAAGACGGGAGCCAAAATTGAGGTCTTTCTCTTGCGAGAGCTGAACAGTGACGCACGTCTTTGGGATGTTCTGGTGGATCCGGCCAGGAAGATCCGTGTCGGGAACAAGCTATACTTCAAGGATGAGAACGACGAGGACATCATGGTTGCAGAAGTGGTAGACAACACCACCTCCCGTGGCCGAACCATTCGTTTTTTCTACGACGGCTCTGACGAGGAGTTTAAGAACATTTTGCATCAGCTCGGTAACACCCCCCTCCCAAAATACATCGAGCGGGATGCGGAAGATATTGATCGAGAAAGGTATCAAACCGTATATGCCAAAGAAATTGGAGCAGTCGCTGCACCGACGGCTGGGCTTCACTATAGTCGTGAACTATTGAAACGACTCGAGCTCAAAGGCGTTGACTTTGCCGAAGTCACTCTGCATGTTGGCCTCGGTACTTTCCGCGGCATTGAAGTAGAAGATCTGTCCAAACACAAGATGGATGCCGAATACTTCAACATTAATGGTGAGGCTGTTGCGGCAGTGAATAAAGCCAAGCGGGCGGGCAAACGTGTTTGCGGCGTGGGAACAACCAGTATGCGAACAATCGAATCTGGGGTATCTGCCGAAGGCCTGCTGAAGGAGGCCACCGGATGGACAAACTTGTTCATCTATCCCCCCTTCCATTTTCATATCGCAGATGCCATGATCACCAATTTTCACCTTTCAAAATCAAGCTTGTTGATCATGGTCTGTGCCTTCGGAGGTTACGATTTGATCATGGAAGCCTATCAGGTGGCCATCAAAGAGAAGTATCGATTTTTTAGCTACGGCGACGCAATGTTGATCATCTGATGAGAGTTGTGCAATTGTCGAATGATTTTTGAACTTTTTCACATCATACGGGATTAAGAACCACATATGACAGTGATAAGAATACTAAAAGAACTATCAAGAGAACCAGTCTTTATAATCTCTAGAAATACTTGGACGTAGTATGTATTGGACACTTGAACTAGCACATAAATTAGAGGATGCACCCTGGCCTGCAACAAGGGATGAGCTCATAGACTACTCCGTACGATCAGGTGCACCGTTGGAGGTCATCGAAAATCTTCAGGAAATGGAAGATGAAGGAGAAGTGTATGACTCTATAGTAGATATCTGGCCCGACTATCCTCGCAAGGACGACTTCCTTTTTAACGAGGACGAATACTAGTATTTCCCCTAAGGGATTATCACTGCAATTACATTTTGCAAGATCTGACGCTTTCCTATTGCGTGCAGATCGGTTGGAATAGGTACCTTCACCGCCAAGAATGAGAACAAAAATCATCATTGCTATTGATGGTCATTCTTCGTGTGGGAAAAGCACTTTGGCCAAAAACTTGGCTTCTCGCCTAGAATACATTCATGTTGATTCTGGTGCCATGTACAGAGCGGTTACGCATTGGCTGCTTGCCCGCCAAATTGATCCATCCAATGATGAGTTGGTTTCGCGGGAAGTCGCCGCTGTTCAATTGACTTTAAAAACGGATCCCACTGGGACCGTTGTATGTTTAGATGGTATCCCTCTGCGCAAGGAGTTACGAATGCCAGAAGTCAATGCACACGTTAGCCATGTGGCCAAGATCAGTAAGGTCCGACAAAAATTAGTGGCCATTCAGCGGGCACACGGAGCAAAGGGTGGCATCGTCATGGATGGCAGGGATATCGGATCAGTGGTGTTTCCAGATGCGCCTTTGAAGATTTTCCTGACGGCCAGCCTTGAAGTCCGGACAACCAGAAGATGGGAGGAGCTCTTGCAGAATGGAGTCCAAATCACCAGAGATGCTGTAAAAGAAAATCTGCAAGCACGCGATCAGATCGATTCAAATCGAAGGGACAGTCCCCTAATCATGACAGGTGATGCAGTGTGCTTGGACAATACGAATCTATCCATTGAAGAACAATTGGCCATGGTGATTACCTTGGCAAGACTCCGAGGAGCTTAATGCACCAAGCCGCTCTAACGAAGAAGCGTCACTTCTCCGGCAAACTCCTTTACTTCTCCTTTGATGTTCATCCCGCGGAGCATATATACATACACGCCGGGTTTTGCCATGGTCGCACCACTCTGCCCATCCCAGGTGACGTTTTGATCTCCAGGGATAAAGTCCTTTGCTGAAAAAACCATCCTGCCCCAACGATCAAAGACCTCGAAATGATCTATCATCTGAATGCTCGGACCCCCAAATACCTGCAATACGTCATTGATGCCATCGTTGTTGGGGCTAAAGGCATTGGGCACGAAAAGCCCGCCGTCGTCTATCACCCTCACAAAGACAGTGTCCTGCACCATACACCCTAAAGCCGACTCTACCTCCACGATGAAAAAACCGGACTCCAGCGGAGTGATGGAACGTGCCGGACAATCTTCCTGGCATCCGTCATCCAGGGCAAAGTTCCACCGATACGCCTGGAT
>JAHQVP010000089.1 GCA_019634275.1 Saprospiraceae bacterium | reverse complement strand
GGTAGCTTTGGCCCAAAAAGTGAGCGCATCAAATTCGGTGAGGTTGCGCCCTCCCGGATCGGGGAAATGGCACCTGCAAAGGATCCATCTGGGTCTCCCTCATTGGGGACATCGAATCGCATGGCTGCTGATCCATCATAGCGATTGTCGGCATCGACGGTAAAGGCATCTAGCTTTGAGCCTGCAAAAGGCCTGTATTGTAATCCTCCACTGAACCCGTCGATAAAGACATCACCATTTTTCGAGAAAGTGGCCGGTTGTAGATCTTCGTCATCTCGCGTGCATCCAAGAGATGTGAATAGAACCAATAGCGAGAATGCAACGTATAGAGGCTGGATATATATCCTGTTTTTCATCGTGGTCATTTTTAAAGATTACTTACCAATATTGATGTGGACGTAAGTACGGATCTCCCACTCCTTGCCGTTGTCAAAGCCTGATGCAAGAGGATTGCATACGGAGGTGCCGTTTTCCATGGTCATAGTAGGGCAGTACCGAGGCGAGTATTGATCGAGAGAGCGCCAGGTATAGCGTATACCCATCCGAGTATTTGGCATGGCAAACCAGCTAGGTGTGGCCAGGGCAGTCGAAAGATCTACCATCAACTGTAGCGGATAGGTAAGGTTAAAGTCGCGGTGATAATCAAAGGGGCCCCAATCATTGATCTTCAACATGGAAGTCAGTTTCATGTTTTTATGGATCAATCGAAAGTCGGCACCAAAGCGATTGATGATGCGCTCATCACTGCCATTTGCTTGGCCATTTCCTCCGTAAATATTGGCGATCCAACCCAGCACCGGACTTGGTTTGGAGACGAGCCTTGCATTTATTTCCCACAGATCTTCGGCTGGAGCGGAATTGGGGAAAGCAAACGAAGTTCTGTTAGCAAAGAAGCCGATGGCAGCATCTTGAGTAGTGGGCAAGTGTCTATACACAATCCCGATGCTGGCAGCGAATGGTGCATCTTCGGCCATATCATTGTCCCATGCGTACATCCAGGTGGCGGGTGTTGGGTCAAAAGTGAACAACAATTCTCCTGCGATAGTCTCTCTATTGGCCCTGACTGCAAACGGATCGTCCTGAATGTTTCTCAATCTCCCTGGGGCAGAGACGTCATTCGGCATAGGTCCCACAATTGGTTTTTGCCACAGAAAGTTTGGTGCGATCTGCACATCTCCAAGATTGAGAGAGATACCGGTCAGAATGTTGGTTTGATTACCAGAACCCGAATCTTTAAGTCTCCAACCGGTGAAGGTGCGTGTATAATCACCCCCGCCGTTGGCCACCAGTCCCATGGCGGCAGCCTGAGCATACCAATTAAATGGGCCTTTCGAATAGGTAAGCTTGATCTTGCCGCCCCAATTATCTTTGGATGCAACCTTATCGGTAAACACCGAGTAATTACCAGGACTACCCTGGCTGACTTGAAATTGACGACCATTGAGTGGATTGCCAGCCCATAATCCGCCGATCTCAAATCCGAATCCACCAAATTCTCGCTCCAAATGAAGTGACAATCTGCGCGTCTGAGGCAAGGGCACCGCAAATGAGCTTATGGCCTCGCCAGCGTCGTCGATGTCTTCATGAAAAACACCAGTCACTTGAAACTTTCCTACTTCCTTGGTGTATTTCAGGAGAAGAGCGGGGTTGGCTCCCCACCAAAGCTGGGGCCCAAAGGCAGCCTTGAGGCCATTGAGTTTGTTCTTGCCATCAAGTTCAACACCCAGGACCTCTCCGTTATAGATATCCAAATTCGGTCCGTAGTTGGCTTCAGGGTACAATCCAAAGAAATCGCCTTCATACCCCCAATGGTAATGACCGGTCCGATAGAATCCTCGCAAGTCAACGTCTTTGGCAGTCCACTCAAAGTCAGCATTATACACTTGTACTGCATTTGGATTGCGCAGATCAAGATCACCATTCGGCGAATTGACCTTGACGTTTCTCCCTCTCGTTTCGTAGAAAATCTCATTAATGGGATTTTCGGCCACTGAACCCAAGACGTTGAAATTGACGTTCGCCCTCATGTTGGGAGCGGGATTACCCTCTACACCCACGAAATAAGAGTGCATGAAGTCGAAGCCTAGTTTATTTGGAAACTGTTCGGCGTCAGGATCCGGATTGCTTGGGGTCTCAAGAAGATCACCTCCGGTGTTGAAGGTGGTGAATTCTGCTCTTAGGCCGCTCATGCGCACTTTTTTCTGGCTTCCCTCCAGAGACGCTTTATCACCTCGTGCTTGTAGTACCGCCTCCATCAGCGATATGTTGTCAAAGTGCTGCGTCAGAAACGGAGTACTCATGCCATCTGCAACTGGATTGACAGAGTGTGCTTCTTTTAGCGCGTAGTAGGCAGCTCTTGGGTACAATTGGTAGAGTCCTCGAGCATCTGTCGGCCCCTTGGCACAGATGCCAAACCACTCTTCGTTCATGTTATTATCCGTTTCCACATTTTGATCCCTACTGTAACCCCCATTGGGCCAGGAGGCGATGTTGTCGTGTACACTCAAATTTTTTGTTTGGGCATATTTCCACCATCCATCACTAAACTGAAATGTGAACCCACCAATCGAATTAGCAGCCCGATCAAGACCAGCGGCATTCAGATAAATCTCTTTCCAGTTTCCAACATTGTAGTACGCCTGGGACAGTTGATCTTCTTGATTGTCGCGGGCATTGAAGGCATCACCACCAAACTCCGCGAATAGCACAGGCATATCTAATTCGTCCTTGACCTTTTGAAAGGCGTCACCGAAGGAGATACCTCGATACATGTTGGTACCGTAGATGTCGATGTCGGTGCACTCTTCTTTGACAATGTCTAAGTAGAGTAGATCACCATTGCATATGGCCACGGGATGAGAGGAGTCAATCTTTTTGACCTCTTTCGTGGCATCATTAAATGCTCGGTACAGCGCCCGGGCAGCGACTCTTATACCATCGCCTTGGTCCTCGATAGGAATGGCCTCTGTCTCTGCACCTGTCCAAGATAAATGGTAGTTGTTTTCATTTCCGATCATGTAGATCAGAAGACCACGTGTGTCTTTATAGGTCTCTGCCATCTCAGTGGCTTCTTTCATAAGCACTGCTCTGGTATCGGGGTCCGAGTAGTCGGTTTGTGGAACCCATCCTCCATTGATGGTCAGTCCGTAGGCTCCGAAAGTGATGTTTAACATGGTGTAGATGCCATAATTGTCGTAGATATACTCGACCCATTTTGGCTTCAGTCCGTACGTTCTAATGGCATTGACGCCCATGTTTCTCAAGAGGGACATTTCGGAATCCAATGCGGCTTTGATCACATCGTCAGATCTGCTCCAGATCCCGGGATCTGTGATGGTAGATCCAATGGGCACATAGTCCCAGTTCACTCCATTGACCATGAGCGGTTTGCCATTGACCATCAGTCGCATGCCATCGGCGTCTTTCGAAATCGAAACTTGGGCGTTGGAATAGGGGATCGCCAAAAAGGCGAGTAGTAGTAGTAGTATGTGTTTCATCTGCTAGAGATTATGCTGAGCAATCATCGGGTGGTGATCGTCAACGTCGTTATGCCTTTAAAAATAAATGGGAAGATTGGCCACCACCAAAGAGCTGGCCACAACAATTATTTCGACAGTAACCTCAACAATCGTTTCAGGGACTACTACATTTTTATTACGATCTGGTTATAAAGGCCTGATTATTAGCTATATTGACTATTCTGAAACTTTCTCATGATCGTCAAAGCACACTTCACCAAGTGCATGGTTACTTGCCTGCTGCTCACGGTAAAATGGTCAATTATTGATGCCTCATCAGGACGATATCCCATACAGAATTTCTATCCCTCTGATTATCAAGCTGGGATTCAGAACATTGATTTTGCCCAGAATCGGGATATGCAGGTCTTTGTTGCGAATAACCTTGGGGTACTTTCTTTTGATGGTTGTGAATGGGAAGTACACGCTGATAAAACGGGGAAGAAGCATCGATCGCTCATGTTTGATGCCACGGCCGATCGACTATATACGGGCTCTCAGGGGGAGTTTGGTTACTTCCATGGTAACTGGGAGTATGTGCCCTTGACGAGTTTGATACCGGCTTCAGAAAGCAATTTTGATGACGTCTGGGATATTTTTTTGGTGGATGGAAACGTGTACTTCTGCACCTTGCAAAACATCTTTCGTTATGATGGCCATCAGATTGAAGTGATCTCTCATGAGGAGGGCTTTGGACGCTCTTTCTACATTTCGGGAAGTTTATTTACTCAAACTACGAGTGGGCAGATCTACGAAGTAAAGGGACTCAGGTTAGAACCCACTTCATTTATCCATATTAATGAAGTGTTGGCAGGCCTTGTTTCTATTGATAATGGATATCTGCTGATATATAATTCAGGGCAAGTTGAATTTGCATCCGGCCTCATAAGTCCCCGGCATGAAGAATTAATGGAGGCCCTCAAAGGCACCTATGTAAATCACGTCTTCCAACTATCAGATGGCCGTTTGGTGATATCAACACAAAGACAAGGGCTTTTCTTGTACAACCTGCGCAATGGGGATTTGGAACGCATTACGACCGCTGAGGGACTTCAGTCTAATGCTTGTCTCAACACGTACCAAGATTTTGCAGGCAATCTGTGGGTAGGCCAGCAGAGCGGTATTTCTATCGTTTACATTAATTCTCCCATGAGATTAATCAGCCATGAGCTGGGTCTCGAGGGCAGTGGTTATGAATCGTATAAGGGACCACAGGGAACATATTTCACCACTTCCAATGGCATCTATTTTTTGTCCATAAAGGAGACAGTGGCCCAATTTATGGCCGGCACGGAAGGACCCGCGTATGGCCTCACTCAGATAGGGAGTAAAGTCTATGCCGGTCACCACAATGGCCTCTACAGACTGGATGGCAATAAGGCAACGTTGGTCACCAACACCAACGGCTTGTGGCAAATCAAACAGCTGCGATCTCATCCAAACTACGTCATAGGAGGTACCTACACGGGCCTTCATCTCTTCGCATTGGATCAGTCTGAAGCCTTGCGGGGCATCGGCAGAATCAGCGGCTTTGATGAATCCAGCCGATTTTTTGAAGAGGACGTCAATGGCAACTTGCTGGTAAGTCAATATTACAAAGGTGTTTTCCACGTATCCCTGAGCCCTGACCTCCTAGATGCCCAAGCCATCCAGCTTAGCGATACATTAGATGGAGTAGCACTTAGACAAGTGGTGCTTGGCAAAGTCGACAATAGAATTTGTTTGGGGACGCCCAGCGGGATCTACACTTTGAACGGAACGACTGATGGACTCTCTACCTTCTCTTCATTGTCGAACGTGATCGGCAAGCAACCTGTCTATTTGATTCAGCAGGACAGAGAGAAAAACATTCACGTGATTGCTGAAGACAGAGTTGGATTCTTTAAGCAGATCAGTGCAAACAATTATTCATTTGTGCCCTCCTCGCTGTACCAACTACGTTATGAACTCAATACCGATCTTCTAAGTGCCTCTATCGACAGCGAGGAGGGAGTCCTTTTTTCCGCAAATCAAGGCTTTATGCGCTACCTGCCGACTCAGGAAGAACGTGCTCTTGTGCAGCGTCCTCTCTTGATACGGCATGTTCGTAACATAAGTCAAAGTGAGAATATTTACCATCAAGAACCATTTGATGATCGGCCTCCTGGTTTAGAAGACATCACGCTTAATAGGCAGGCAAAGGCATTGGAAATCGGGGTAGAGTCCTTTCAATTTACAAGTAAAAACAGTCAGCGTTTTCGGTATTTCCTCCAGGGTTTTGATGACGAATTCTCGAACTGGACGGCTTCTCCTTATAAAGAATATACCAACTTAAGCGAAGGAGAATATGTACTCAAAGTACAGACCCGAAATTATCTTGGGGAGGTACAAGAAGGGCTTCCGCTGAATCTAGTGGTGCATCCACCATTTCATCGGAGCCTGTTTGCAAAGATCCTCTATGGGATTGCGGCACTGCTTGTGTTGGCGTTTTTTTCCAGACGGCAGCGCAAGTCCTACGAGATGCAGGCAGAGGCATTGGAGCAACAGCAAAAGGACGCGATCGATGCCGAGCAGCAAAAGCGTCGAGCCATAGAAGAACAGAAGGAGAAAGAACTCCTGGAACTTGAAGAGGAAAAGATGGAAAATGAGTTGAGGCACATTAACAATCTTTTGGCTGCTTCAACAATGAATTTGGTTGTCAAAAATGAATTCATCGAAACGATAAAGGAAGAGTTGCGTGAAATAAGAACCCAGGGAAGAGACACCAAAACAAGGAAGGCACTCGAGAAGATCGAGCGCGAAATCGATTCTACCTTAAGATTACAAGAAGACTGGCAGCAATTTGAATATCATTTTGACAAAGTCCATGGGGACTTTCTAACTCGCATTCGCGAAGAATTTGAAGACCTCACGCCCAACGATCAGAAACTCTGTGCTTTCCTGCGACTTAATCTCAGCACGAAGGAGATTGCAAACCTGATGAGCATCTCTCTACGGGGAGCAGAAATCGCTAGATATCGGCTTAGAATGAAACTGAACTTGCAGAAGGGACAAAATCTTTCGAAGTACATTTTGGAGTATTAACCCGCGCAGCAAACCCTTGCTGTTCGCTACCGGACCCCCCACTGTCCACTTTTGGACACATTGCAATTACATATAAAATATTGATATGTGTAAGATTCTTTAATACATACACTTAATATTTTGGCATGGGTCTTTCAATCTTTTAGGAGCAATACGACACTGATGTTTAGGAACAACTTAAAATTTGCCATCCGTAGCCTCCTTAAGAATCGATCCTACAGTTTGATCAATATCCTCGGCCTGGCGGTGGGAATAGCTGCGGCACTGATGCTGTATCGCATGATCAGCTATGAGTATAGTTTTAACAAGGATTTTGAAGAGTATGAGCGTATAGGACGAGTGGTGAGGTATGAGCCGTTTTCCTCGGGCAACGACAATTGGGGCCCCGGGATGCCTATCCCGGCCATGTCCTTGATTGAAGAGACCGTACCGGGTATAGAAATGTCAAGTCGCATCAGAGAGATTTGGCCCAACTTTACTTTGCCTTCTGATGATCCTATGCGTCCGGCCAAAAAATTTGGCCTGGGTAGGGGCGATTTTCCCCTGATGGTGCAAGCAGATTTTCTTAGGATTTTTGATTTCCCCTGGCTTACTCCGATGGCGACCGAGAAGATGGACGAGCCCAATACGATCGTATTGACCGAGTCGTGGGCAAGAAAGTGCTTTGACTCTGTTGAGGGAGCGGTCGGACAGGTCATGATGATGGACAACATCTATCCCTTGACCGTCGTGGGTGTGATTGCCGACCTGCCATCCAATGTCGATTTCTCAGCGCCCTACTTTATCTCCTATCAGACCATAGAAGGCAAAGAAGACTATCTGTTCTACAACGATCGATGGGGAAGCACGAGCAGCAACGATCAAATGTATCTGATGCTGCAGGAAAATGCTTCCATGCCGGCAGTCGAAGAGGCATTGAGTCTGGTGGGCAAAGAGGAATATTCAGAAGATGGAGAACAGAAGAATTTCCACCATTTCCAACCCTTATCCGACTTGCACTACAATGAAGAAATTGGACATTCTGGAACACACATTACCTCGATCAATAGATTGAAGGTATTGGCCTTGATTGGTTTGCTCATCTTAGTCATGGCGTGTTTCAATTTTATCAATTTGGCCAATGCACAGGCTACTCTCAGGGCCAAGGAGGTAGGCGTACGCAAAACCCTGGGTGGCCGACGCGGACAATTGGCTATTCAATTCATGACCGAGACAGCGCTAACGGTCGTGATGGCGCTTGTTCTCGGAATCGGATTGGCCCATTTTGCCACACCTTTGTTGCAGAAGGTCAGTGAAGTACCTACAGATCAGTCTATCTTCCAAGGCAGGGATACCATCTACTTCTTAGTTGGAACCGCGGTATTGGTTTCCCTCCTTGCAGGGCTGTATCCTTCCCTTGCACTTGCATCTTTCAAACCCGTCGAAGCATTAAAGAACAAATTGCAATCCTCTATCGTAGCTGCGACCTCCGTTCGGAAGGCGCTTGTGGTTTTGCAGTTCGTTATTGCACAAGCATTGATCATCGGAATCATTATTGCTCTGGTGCAACTTAATTATATCCGCAAGCAAGATTTGGGGTTCCAGGACGACCTCGTTTTCACTTTTGGATTTAATTCCGACAGCAGTACCATTGCGAGGCAATCTGCTCTAAAGCAATCACTGCTGCAGTTGCCAGAAGTCGAATCGGTAAGCCTCAATAGTGATCAACCTTTTTCCGGTAGCACGTGGATGTCCAACTTCAGATTTCATGACAGACCTGAAGACGAAGAATACGGAATCACGCTAAAATTTTGTGATGAGGATTACCAAGACACGTATCAGATCAAGATGATTGCCGGCAGATGGCTTAATCCTTCCGACACCATGCGCGAGGCAGTGGTGAATAAAATGCTCATTGGCAAATTGGGCTATGCATCAGCAGATGATATCCTGGGAAAGACGATCAACACTGGTGGTAGAAAATTGGAAATCGTTGGAATTACGGAGGACTTTCATGCGCATAGTTTCCGAGATGCGCACTTGCCCTTATTGATGTCGACGCGCAAGGTGTTCTATTGGGATGCGGGAGTGCGGATCAGACCCGATAAAGTCGGTACGGCAGTGGCCTCTATTCAAAATGTGTATGATCGAATTCTCCCAGAACAGATTTTTGATGGAAGATTTTTGGAAGAAAACATCGCCATGTTCTATGAGGATGATCAGCGTTTGGCCTCGGCCTGTTGGGGATTTGGCTTATTGGCCATCTTCATTTGTTGCCTGGGTTTATTTGGTTTGGCTGCCCATACGGCTGCTCGAAGACGCAAAGAAATAGGAGTGCGAAAAGTACTAGGAGCTCGCGTCACCAGTCTTGTAACGTTGCTTTCAAGAGACTTTATTCTTCTTGTGATCCTGGCTTTTGTAGTGGCCGCTCCGTTGGCGTGGTATTTCATGTCTGCCTGGTTGGATGACTTTGTATTTAGAGTGGAGATGCCCTGGTGGGCTTACGCGCTGGCGTGTTTTGTAACCGTACTGATTGCCATGATGACCGTAGGGTTTCAAACTTTGCGCGCAGCGGTAGCCAATCCTATAAACAGTCTGCGGTCAGAATGAAAAAGGATCCCTTCTTATGCTAAAAGAACCAAAATAATATGTGGAGAAATTACCTACGCGCTTCGATAAGAAGCATCAGCAAGAGCCCCCAATTTTCCATTCTGAACACACTTGGCCTAGCCATTGGGATCGCAATTGCCTCTCTGCTGATTTTATATTTAAAGAACGAATGGTCCTTTAATCAGAATCATAGCCGATTAGAAAATATCCATCGTGTCATTGTGACGGCCGACTTGGGAGATGGAAAAGAACAATGGGCCAATGCACCTAATGCTGTAGGACCTTCGGTAGTGGAATCGATCTCTGGCATCAAAAACCAGGTGCGATTACTCAAACATAATTTTGGAGAGATTGCTTTTCTACAGGTTGAAAACCAGACCTACACACAGGACAATTTTTATTGGGTTGATTCCAGTGTTGCAGAGGTATTTGACATTGAAATCGTGCGAGGGGCCTCGGGTCAAATTCTTAACCAACCAAATCAGGTCATCATCAGTGAGTCAGCCAGTGCACGGGTTTTTGGCATGGAAGACCCCATCGGAAAGACCATAACGGTGGATCAGGGCAGTGATCTTGAGATCACCGCAGTGTACGCCGATTTGCCTCAGAACTCAAGTTTTGATGCAGAAATGATGGGCTCATTTGCAACCAGTAATTTTTCAAAGAGAAGAAGCTGGAGCAACAGCAGTTTTGAGACGTATTTGCTCCTCTATCCCGACACCGATCCCCTTCAAATCGAACGAGGTATGATGGATTTGATGGAGCAAAACGTAGAGGAGGAAGGACGATGGTATAGCCTCTCCTTGCAACCCCTGTCTGATGTGCATTTGGGCTCGGCCGCAATAGAGAGTGCGTACACCTCCCGGCTTGGAGATCCCGCTCAGCTGCGCCTACTCTTTTACCTAGCCATCGTCGTGCTGTTGATTGCCAGCATCAATTACATGAATCTCTCCACTGCACGGTCAGAGAAGAGAATTAAAGAAGTCGCAATTAATAAGACCATAGGGGCCAGCCGTGCTTCTATTATTCTGAGGTTTTATCTGGAAACACTTTTGCTGGTATGCCTTGCCGTGGTCGTTAGTTTTGTGATCTTGGTGCTGGTCCTGCCATACTTTAATCAATTGGCTGACAAACGTTTTTTGGTCAGTGATCTGTTTCGGAGTGACTTTATTGGGTCCATCTCACTGGTCGCTTTGGTAATCGTGGTATTGTCAGGAGCATATCCGGCCTTGTATCTGAGTGGCTTTACTCCTGCCAATCTCTTTAGGGATCGTGCTGGTCAGCAAGCCTGGTCTGCCGTTCTCTTTAGAAAAGGTCTTGTGGTGGCACAATTTTGTGCCTCATTGGTCATTATCGTCGCTACGCTAGCTTTCTACAAACAACTCCAGTTTATTCAGAATAAGAAACTAGGTTTTGAGCCGGAGCAGGTTTTGGCGATTTCAACAGCTGGGGCTAAGGATGGAAATGAAGTGCGTGCACTCGTGAATGAACTGCAGGCATTAGGTGCTGTACAGCATGTGTCAAGAGCGCAGACATTTCCTGGGGCGGATGGAAGTGGTAGAAGCCTCGAGAAACCATTGGATGCCTCACGAAGCATCATCTTGCAAACCAATCGCGGCGATGCAGAACTTTTGGACGCGCTGTCTCTTGAACTGATCGCTGGTCGTACGCTTCCCGAGACAGGAGCAACCAATGATTCCACAGTACAAGTAATTCTCAATGAACAGGCCGTTGCTTTTTTGGAATACACGCCTGAGGAAGCGATTGGCAAAGAGGCTCCGGGCTTGTTTTGGCAGAAGACTTCAGAAATTATTGGCGTGGTGCGCGACTTCCATTTTGAGTCTTTTCATAAACCCATTGGGGCCTACGTAATTCATAACAACCCTTCCGAATGGAGAAATTATGCCTTGGTTAAATTTAACTCTTCGGAACTAAGGTCGACCATGCAAGAAATGGAAGCGGCATTTCGCAGAACGGTACCTAATTCGGCCTTTGATTATGTATTTCTTGATGATCACTTAGCACAGTTGTATCGGAGCGAGGATCGGACAGCTCGAATATTTATGATTTTTGGCGGCATCTCAATATTTATTGCGTGCCTTGGTTTGTTCGGTTTGTCGGCGTATAAGGCGGAACGACGAAAGAGAGAAATCGGAATCCGAAAGGTTTTGGGAGCAGATGTTTCGGCGATCGTATTTCTTCTTTCCAAGGAGTTTTTAATGCTCGTTTTGTTGGCACTTTTGATCGCCATTCCCGCTGCATGGTATTTACTCGATAATTGGCATCAAAACTTTGCCTATTCGAGCGGGATTACCGTTGGCCCATTCTTGATAGCAGGTATCATCACCATTTTGGTGGCTCTTGGCACTACAGGATATCAATCAACCCGTGCGGCCATGAGAAATCCAGTGGAGACAATGCGCACCGAATAGTACCTAAATAGAAAACAATGCTGTTAAAGCAAGCTATACGTACACTAACAAAAAACAGGTTTTACGCTCTTCTAAATATCGGAGGACTGACGCTCGCGGGAATTTGCCTGGTCTTTATTTACCAATATGTTCGATTTGAATATTCCTATGATCAATTTCACGAGGAATCAAGTCGTATTTACCGTGCGGCTACATTTTATGGAGATCGCAGTAGTGCAAGCGAGGGAGATGCAATGAATGCAGCTCCTTTTGGCCCTGCAGTCAAAGAGGACCTTCCGGCTGTGGAAGACTTTGTACGATTGACTCCAGAATACGGCCGGCTTGTGTTTCAGTATCGAGATCATCAGTTTGAAGAGGAGAAAGTCTACTACACCGATAACAGTTTTTTCGAGGTTTTCGGATATCGGTTGATGGCCGGTAACGCTACTACTGCATTGCTAGAACCTCAATCGGTTGTTTTGAGCCTGCGTTCTGCAGAGCGCTATTTCGGTCGCCGTGATCAATGGGCAGAGACTCCAGTGGGTAAGACACTGCAGGTTGATTCAAAATCGGATCTCAAGGTAACGGGTGTTCTCGAAGAGATACCTGAAAATACCCATCTGAAGTTTGATGCGCTGGTATCCTTTCCGACGTTTTTAACTGCTGTGGGAGATCCTTCCCAAGAATGGCACTGGAACGACTTTTATACGTACCTCAAAGTAGCACCTGGGGTAACCGAGGAAGTGCTACAGAACCAATTAGACGATTTTGCTTTGCGTCAACATGCCGACGACGGCCCGGGATTGCAAAAGACCTACTATGCCCAACCGATCGAACACATTCATCTTGGACCTGCCATGCCCTATGAGTCAGAACCGGGAGGCAACAAAGCAGCACTACGGATTTTGTTTCTGATAGGTGTCTTCATCGTGTTGATTGCCTGGGCAAATTATGTAAACCTAGCAACGGCCAAGGCACGAGATCGCTTGCAGGAAGTTGGGCTTCGAAAAGTTTTGGGAGCAAGTAAGGGAAATCTATTATCGCAGTTTCTGATCGAGACCTTGGTTTTAAATGCCATAGCTGGAGGAATGGCATTTATCCTGATCCATCTAAGTCAACCTCTGGTCAACAATCTGGTTGGCCATGAATTGAATGCTTTGCCCGGATCATCTATTTCCATTGTATTGCTATTGGTCGGTGCGATGGTAGTAGGGACCCTTGTTGCTGGACTCTATCCTGCTTATGCTCTATTGCGCAGTACTGCTCGTCAATCGATAGTGGTGGACAACGGAAAGGTAGAATGGTTACGGAAAGGGTTGGTGATCTTTCAGTATGGGGCTTCCATTGTTTTGATTGTGTGCTCCATGGTCATATTGAAGCAACTTCACTTCATGCAATCCATGGACTTGGGTTTTGCAGCAGAGCAAAAGTTGATCCTTAAGGCCCCCACCGAAATCATTGACTCCATAGAGCGATCGCTCTTCCGGACCTTTCGTAGTGAAGCACTGCAATCCTCAGCAATAGAAGGAGTAGCGGCATCTTCGGCGATCCCTGGAAAGTATCATCTGGATCTAAACGTATGGGGAGGAGTGGCTCTTGAGGGCAGCAACGAAGAAGACTATGCTTCGGTGACGAATTATCAAGTGGACGATTCGTATATGGATGTCTTTGGACTTGAAATCATAGCTGGCGAAGCTTTTTCACATGATCTTGTAAGTGATGATGGAGATCTCGCCATAAGCGAATCTGCCCTGGCTACCCTTGGGCTAAGCAATGCACAAGATGCCATCGGCAGGAAAGTCAGATTCGGTTCAGACACGAATGTGCCCACGATACGGTCAGTCTTTAAGGACTATCACCATAGATCTCCACGTCATGCCATGGAACCGCTCATGCTGTGGAATGACTATGGTAATATTTTATACTATACTGTTCAATTGGGCCAGGTAAACCGGGCGGAGTTGCCCAGGGTCATCTCAGAGTTGGAACAGACTTGGCGAAAAGTAGCGCCGAATACCCCTTTTCAATATTTCTTTTTTGATGATCAGTTTAATCAGCAGTACGAGGCAGACCAGCGCTTAGCGAGGATCGTCTTAATCCTAAGTGTCCTGGCCATCATGATCGCATGCCTTGGCCTTTTTGGACTGACTTCCTATATGATTGCCGTCAAGCGCAAAGAAATAGGCATACGGAAAGTATTGGGAGCGACTGTAGAAAACGTGGTAAAAGGGCTCAGTGTACGTTATCTGAAACTGGTGGCAGCAGCGTGTATAATTGGTATTCCAGTTGCTCTGCAGTTATCCAAAAACTGGTTGGATGGATTTGCATTTCGCACTTCGATTGGTGCGGGGATGCTCTGCATGTCTGCCATCATAACCTTGGTGATCGCAATGGCCACAGTGAGTTCTTTGACGATTCGAGCCGCGCTGCAAAATCCGGCAAAAGTTATTGGCGAATGACGTGACCACAAATACTAGATAAAATTCATGCTAAAAAATTTCTTCAAGACGGCCTTCCGACAATTCTTTAAGAATCGTGGATATACGACAATTCATCTGGTTGGCTTAACCCTAGGCATTGCCACAAGCTTGGTAATTCTTTTGTTGGTCCAATACGAATGGACTTTTGATAAGCACTGGGATGAAGGAGAAAAAATATTTAGGGTTTCATCGAAATTTTCAGGCGTCTTTGAGTCTGTAAATCGAGGAGTACCTGGTCCTGTGCCTAAGGCCATTAAAGCAGACTTACCTCAATTTAGCCATGTCGTACCGCTCTATACCACATCTGGAATGGTATCCCGAGAACCTGGGGCAGAAGACCGATTTATCAAGGAAGACCTTGCCCTAGTTTCCGTTGCCTTTTTTAAAGTATTTAGCAATTGGGAATGGATAGCCGGAGATGGAAAATGCCTTGAAGAACCACATCGAATCATTCTGTCGGAAGAAGCAGCTAGCCGATACTTTGTTGAGGATAAATTGGCCGACCTGATCGGCCAACGTATTTACTATGACGATACCCTAAGTTTGATTATTGGAGGAATTCTAAAGAAACCAAAACACAATACTGATTTTGTTTTTGATGGATATATTTCATATCCCACCATTGAGGCTTCGTGGCTAAGGGATGAAATAAATTTGACCAATTGGGGCAGCACCACCAGTGCTTCGCTGGTCTATGTGAAAACGGCTCCCGGAGTGGATCGGAGCGCGGCACAAGCCGCACTAGATCGATTGGAAGAAGCGCGTAATCAGGAGGATCCGGAACAAGATTGGCGCACAGATTTTGTCTTACAGCCCATTGAAGAGATCCATTTCGATACCGAGTATGGATTGTTTAACTCCGTAGAGAACCCCGTAGATAAATCCACGATTCTCGGTATTGGACTTATTGGCGTCTTCTTATTGTTTATGGCCTGTTTCAATTTTATCAACCTGGAAACTGCCAAAGCCTCCCTTAGGTCCAAAGAGATTGGTGTTCGCAAGGCATTGGGGAGCAGCAGATCTGCACTAATCATACAATTCTTAGCCGAGGCTTTTTTATTGGCTGTGATTGCAGCGGTGTTGGCCATTCCCACCATTCAAGTGATTTTTCCACTGCTGGGTGATTACTTGCCGTCAAGATTTACCATAGAGTGGATGGCTCCTCAGACCTTACTGGCTCTCTTGTGCATCGTTCTACTTGTCACCTTATTCTCCGGGCTGTATCCCGCGAGCGTGATCACGTCGGCAAACGTAGCAGATTCTTTTAAGTCTCAGGGAGGAGGTAGCCGCAGTGGTAAAGGAGCACTATGGATGCGACGAGGACTGATAGGCACACAGTTTTTCATTACTCAGTTATTGCTTATTGGCACCCTTGTCATTTGGAAACAGACGGACTTTGCACTCAATAAGGATATGGGATTCAGTACAGATGCCATTGTGCACTTCCCCTTACCATGGCTGGGTTCTTCTAATGAAAAGGAGCAATTTGCCCGACAGATCATGCAGTTTCCCGGCATTACAGAAGTGAGCCGTTATAACAGTTTGCCCGCAAGAAATGGTTGGAATACTTCCATTTTGGAGTATGAGAAGGATGGTCAGCGACATGACTTAAATGTGCATAGAAAGTATGCAGATACGGCTTACCTCACCCTCTTTGACTTGGAGTTGCTGGCCGGCCGTCCGTACCGGGAACGAGACAGTACTTCAGAGATGGTGATCAATGAGACCTTGGCTAAAATCATGGGATTTAGTGTGCCCCAGGATGCCATTGGATCCAGGATCTACAATGACGATGAGTTCTATCCGGTGGTGGGTGTGGTGCGGGATTTCCATGTGATGAATTTGCATGAACCCATTCCTCCTTTGGCGATGACCTATAGGACAACGGGTAGCATTGGGGTAAGGATTGCAGCCTCTAAGTGGCAGGATGTGGACGAGTTCCTCGCCTTCGCCAGCCCAAAGTGGAATGACATTTGGCCTAACCAAGAGTTTAAATACCATTTTATTGATGAGGTCATTGCGAGACTATATGAGAGTGAGGTACGCGCAGCAAAATTATTGACAGGTGGTTCTTTGATTGCAATCATTATTTCATTTCTCGGTCTGTTAGGCCTGGTCACATTTTTAGCATTTCGAAGGACAAAAGAGATTGGGATTCGAAAGATTTTGGGAGCGAGCATGCCACATATTGTCGCCATCTTGAGTTGGGATTTCTTGAAATGGATTTGCGTGGCCATCCTTCCAGCCTCCGTTGTAGGCTTTGTGGTGATGCGTAGGTGGCTCCAAGACTTCGCCTATACATTTGATTTTTCAGTTCTGCACATAATACTTGCAGCATTCCTATCTATATCGGTAGCGCTATTCGCCGTTGTAACTCGAGGCATACGAGCAAGTAGCGTTGATCCGGTCCAGAGCTTACGAGTAGAATAGAATCATACAGTAAAACAGTTGCCAATGTTTATCAATCACTTTCGTATCGCAATTCGCTCACTACAACGTCAGAAGGGCTATTCTCTATTGAATGTAGTTGGACTGTCTGTTGCTCTGGCTGCTACCATTCTCATCTTATTATGGGTGCAGGATGAATGGGTTACGGATAAATTTCATGTACAAGGAGATCGACTGCAGCGGCTCTATAGAACCATACCCATAGAAGGTGGGGAAGTGGAAGTAACAGAGGGTATTCCATATCCACTGCTTGTAGCGGTCCAGGAGGAGCTTCCGGAAGTGGATAAATACATTCCGTATCGTGAGGGCTCTGACGAAAGTTTGATCTATAATAATACCCCATATCGTGTAAAAGGCACCTTCGCAACAGCGTCATTTTTTGAGGCCTTTTCTTTTCCTGTTCTTCAGGGTGATCCCATGCAATTGGATAGAAATGCCAAAGCGATGGCCATCTCACGTCGCCTAGCCCAACGAATTTTCGGCAATACTTGGCAAGTTTCGGCCATGGGAGAAACAATACATATCCATGATGAAGGAGATTTTACGGTGGAGCTGATCTATGAAGATTTTCCTGAGAATGCGACACTCCAACACGAGATGCTCTACAGCTTTCAACACTTCAGGGAAAACAATGAGTGGATTAACCGATGGACGAATTCAGGTATGCAAGGAGTGCTCTTACTGGCACCTGATGCTAATGCTGCAGATGTGGCAGCAAAGATCGAGCGACTTTATCAGGAAAACCAAGAAGACGCCGATTTGGTCGAGGGTTGCGTGTTGCACTCTTATGCTGATCATTATCTATTCGGACAATTTGACGAACGAGGCAATGTGGAGGGAGGGCGCATCGAATATGTCCGGACTTTTGCGGTAGCAGCGTTCCTACTACTGGTTATTTCGTGTATCAATTTCGTAAATCTGGCGACTGCCTTGGCCGCACGGAGGGCGAAAGAGGTGGGCATTCGCAAGGTGGTGGGCGCACGCCGACGATCCCTCGTTGGTCAATTTCTGGTGGAAGCGTTGGTGGTGACGATGGCTGCCATGATCCTGGCTTTGTTCATGGCGGTGCTGCTGCAACCGCTAGTCTTTCAGCTGACTGGAAAACAGCTAGCCATTCCCTTTTCGAGTCCAGTGTTTTGGCTTGCATTGGGCGGCATCGGTTTGGTGACCATGCTGTTGTCTGGGGCATATCCCGCTTTTGTCCTCTCAGGATTTAGACCGGAGAAGGTGCTCAAAAGTAAAATCACAAGCTGGCGATCCAATATTTCAATGCGAAAGGTTTTGGTTGTGATGCAATTTATACTGGCCTTACTGTTAATTGCTGGGGCCTTTGTAGTACGTAAACAGGTCCAATTCATTATGAATACCAACTTGGGTGTGGCCAAGGAGAATATACTGCGCATCCCTAGAGATGAAAATATAGCGTCAAACTATGAAGCCCTCCGAACTGAACTTACTAGAAGCCCGGCAATTTCGGATGTTACATCTACGGGACCCTCCCCCCTTTCCATGGGCGCATCCACCAGTGGTGTCGACTGGCCCGGTAAGCGACCTGATCAGGCCAATCAGGAGTTTCACATTTTGTGGAGTGAGCAGAATTTTCCTGATCTATTTGAAGTCCCACTGGCTGCGGGAGAGTTCTATCGATCAGATGTAGACCTAGACAGTACCCAGATAGTACTAAATGAAAAAGCAGTAGAAGTGATGGGAATAGACGATCCAATCGGAAAGTCGATTACCTGGTGGGGATTGGAACGAAAGATTATCGGGGTTGTGAAGGATTTTCACAATCAAAGCCTATACAGTAGCATTGCACCCACTGGCATACTGCAGGATAGAAATGGGACATATGCATTGTTTGTTAAGTCGGAGCAAGGCCAATTGAAAGAAGCCATAGCGCATCTACAGCGTACTTTTAAAGAAATTGTTCCGGAAGTGCCCCTGCACTACGATTTTTTGGACGAACAATATGCCGAGCAGTATGATGCTGAAGTCCTGACCGGCAAGCTCGCAAATTATTTTGCTGTCATTGCCATATTTATTTCAATCATGGGACTCTTAGGATTAGCAACGTACGTTGCACAACAGCGCCGTAAGGAGTTGGGTGTGCGGAAGGTCTTGGGGGCTTCTGATATTTCTTTGGTATCCCTATTGTCAAAAGACTTCCTGATACTCGTTTTACTTGCAAGTTTTGCCGGTGTGCCCGTTGCTCGATATTTACTGGGCAACTGGCTGAATAAATTTGAATACAAGATTGAATTGAGCTGGGAGTTGTTTTTGGTGCCTGTTGTGGTCGGCCTGGTATTGACGACGGTGACCGTCGGCTTACAGTCGCTAAGGGTAGCCCACCAGAATCCCGTAAATGCAATCAAAGAAGAATAGCCTAGTCTTCGACTAATTGCAGATCAATAAGAAATAATAATGTGCCATTAAAAAATTAATCAATAAATAAAAAATGTAATAAAATGCTACAGTTAGCCATTCCGATACCCAATATTAAGGGCAAGCAAGAGATTGAAATTGATATGGTGATCAACGATACTCGTCAGAAGATGAGGTTTATTGTTGATGTTTACCCATGGGATGATTGCCAGCCAATGACCGATAATAGGATTGATTGCATTCGCGAATTAATTAGTGACTATGGAGATGATTGGATGATCTATAACATTGGATTGCCAACGGATGATTATGTCCCTTTGACGTTCGTGCATAAGGAAGATTGGCTGAGGCAAAGAGAATTATTAATGGAGGCCGTGACGGCTTAGGACTCATTTTGTAGGATATATGATTAAGAACTATTTACTCATCGCTTGGCGGAATTTGTTGCGTAATCGCGGATTTACATTGATTAATGTTATGGGCCTCTGTGCAGGCCTTACGTGCTTTGTTCTGATCATGTTGTATGTCCAAAGTGAGTCCGGTTATGATCGATTTCATAACGATTCGGAAAATATTTACCGAGTGGGTCTGGAGCGAAAATACCCAGGTCGAAGTCGATTTTATGCCACAATCCCGCATTCGTTTGCTCAGGCCTTTGAGGATGAATTTGCCGAGGTGGAAGATCATTGCCGCCTTTTCTATTTTGATCAGAATACTCTTATCAAGCGAGGGGCAGATGTATTGGAGGAGACCAAGATACTATGGGCTGATTCCACTTTTTTTGATTTTTTCAGCATAAAGGTATTGAGCGGTGATCCAGGCCGTTTATTATCTGCACCCAATTCAATTGTATTGACGGAGTCTGCAGCAATTAAGTACTTCGGTGAAGATTGGGCAAATAGAGGCATTGAAGGCGAGATACTGGATATTGTAGATAATGATAATGACCCAATAGTAACGGGTGTGTGTGAGAATATTCCAGCGGCTTCTCACTTAGTGGGCGATTTCGTTCGATCATCCACGGCCTTCAATTTCCTTCAGCAACCCAATTATATTAATTTCTTTGCGTACACGTACTTGCGTCTCAACGAGAATGCT
>JAHQVP010000088.1 GCA_019634275.1 Saprospiraceae bacterium | reverse complement strand
CATCTTGCTCCGGTTATCTTGGTTCGGCTCAAAATTGAAGTCGCCAATTCCTGAACACCTAAGGCTGGCTACTCCTCAGTCCAGTGCGGTCCATACCGAGACAGGATTGTCAGCGAAAATACAGCAGGGAGCGCACTGGGAGTACCAACCATCAACTTGGTTATCAGCAGTATGTTTGTTGTCTGACCAGGCGCCCCAATTGAATCCAGTCTATAACACAGATTTCTAAGACCATGCAAACAACATATACTGCAAGAGCAAGGAAAAATTATCTTTGCACAAATTTTTTGGGAGCGCTAAGTCACATATAATGGCACGAAGGAAAAAAACCAGACGAGAGCAGGAAGAAACGATCCTTGATATCGTCGAAGCCAAAGAACAGGCTCAGGGATTTCTGGAAGAGAATCAGAACATAGTGTTGGGCGTTGTAGCCGGCATCCTCCTTATTGTGGGAGGCATATTTGCCTACAAATATTTCTACAAAATGCCCCGCGAAGCTGAGGCTGGAGAGCAAATCTACCAGGCAGAACTTCAGTTTGAGCGCGATTCATTTGAACTGGCCCTATTGAATCCTGGTGGTGGATATCTTGGTTTTCTGGACATCATAGACACTTATGGTGGAACGGATGTAGCCAATTTGGCCAACTATTATGCAGGCATCTGCTATCTCAACCTGGGCAAATTTGAAGCAGCTCAGAGTTATTTGGAGGACTTTAGCCCGAGTGGCCGCATTTCTCCAATCATGAAATTTGGTGCATTGGGTGATGCACTTTCCGAACAAGGACGGCTAGAACAAGCTGCTTCCGCGTATCGTAAGGCGGCCAATGCAGGATCCAACGAATTTCTCACGCCATACTACCTGAAAAAACTGGGTCTGTTGTATGAGGATCAGGGCGAATATCAAGATGCCATCAAGGTGTATGAAGAGATCAAATCCAAATATGCCAATAGCATTGATGGTCGCACGATAGACAAGTATATTTCCAATGCAAAGGTTCTTCAGAACCAGAGCTAGGTGGCGTCATGGCCTCATCTGAAAAAAATCTTTCGTCAACATCTGGGGCCTCCTTGGCAGATTTCCCTGATTGCAAAATTGGCATCGTCTCCTCCCAATGGAATGTCGAGATAACGGGATCCATGTTAAAAGCATGCAGAGAACACCTGCTGCAAAATGGCCTGAAAGAAGAAAATCTCTTTGTTCTAGAAGTGCCTGGCTCTTTTGAGCTGCCGGTAGGAGCACGTATGATGGACGATCGCCATAACCTGGATGCAGTCATATGCTTGGGATGTGTGGTTAAGGGAGAAACGAGACATGATGAATACATCAATCAAGCGGTAGCCAGTGCCCTTACCCAACTGGGCGTCCTAAAGTCTAAGCCTTTCGTCTTCGGGTTGCTCACTTGCGAAAACATGCAACAGGCAATTGATCGATCGGGCGGGAAACACGGCAATAAGGGTGTGGAAGCAGCCGCCACTGCCATACAGATGGCCATGTTGCGCCAAGAACTAAAACAAGCACCTCACCGGATCGGCTTTTCCTCATGAGTACTATTCCAAAACCTCCCCTCTTGTTGGACTTAGGTGGAGTGGTATTTGGTAACCGAGGTACTCAGAGTGTCTCCATTGACTGGGACATTATAATGGAACTCAATCACAAGTTCGATGGATTGAGTTTGGGTTCCGCCACACTTGCTCAATATTTGGACGAGTACAACCAACGCACAAAACAAACGCTCTCCCACACTCAGTTTCTCGATAACATTTGGGATACTATACACTTTAATCAACCTCTCCTTGATTGGCTTTATCCCCGCTACGCCATCTACATTCTGTCGGACAACTATCGTGAAAACATTGAATACGTAACCGAGCGATTCCAATTGTCGCGCTGGACATCAGGCGCCTATTACTCCTTCCAATATGGGATGACCAAGGCAGATCCGATGATATTCAAACATGTGGTTGCGGAAATTGGACTACCTGTAAGTGACTTCGTTTTTGTTGATGACAGTCAGTATAAAATTGATGCTGCTGCGTCCATCGGACTCAAAAGCATACTCTATACAAGCAATACCGAACTTTTTGCAGCATTGCAGGGAGCACCAGATACGCCAATCTCTAAGCATTAAACTCCAATCGAGCAGCATTGCCTCTCTTTGGTTCCTCACCGTAAGTATGGACGATTTCTCCATTTAGAAATACCCGATCGATAGTACCTGGCAATCGTACGCCCTCCAAGGGAGACCAGCCACAACGAAACGCGACATTTTCCTTGGTTATCAGGAAATCGCTCTCCAGGTCCAGCAGCACCAAATCTGCCCAATATCCCTCCCTGATGTAACCGCGATTCCGCAAACGGAAACAGGCAGCCGGTGCATGGCACATCTTCTCGACAATACGCTCTAAGGAGATCATCCCTTGTCGATAAAAAGCCAGCATCATTTGTAGGCTGTGTTGCACCAGAGGTAGTCCAGATGGCGCTTCAAGGTAGGGTGCAGCTTTCTCTTCTGCCGTATGAGGAGCGTGGTCCGTCGCGATAATGTCTAATCTGTTGTCCAATAGTGCCTTGAAGAGTGCCTCCTTATGACGAGGTTCCTTAATGGCAGGGTTGCACTTGATCTTATTACCCAATCGCGCATAATCGTCCGCGGAAAAGTAGAGATGATGGACACATACCTCTGCCGTAATCCTCTTCTGCTCCAGGGGCACCGCGTTTGTAAAGAGCTCAAGCTCCTCTTCCGTCGTAATGTGAAGGACATGCAACCGCGCATTGTGTTTTGCAGCCAAGGCAACGGCCAGCGATGAGCTCTTATAGCACCCAAACTCATTGCGAATAATGGGATGATCACGGGCCGTAAGATTTCGTCCACTTGCTTTCGCCTGCTCAAGATTATTTCGAATGGTTTCTTCGTCTTCACAATGGGTCGCAATAAGCATGGGTGAGCCTGCAAAGAGACGCTCCAAAGAAGCGACATTGTCCACCAGCATGTTGCCCGTGCTGGACCCCATAAAGACTTTGATCCCACACACTTCTTCTGCTTTGGTGCGCATCACCTCATCATAGTTGTCGTTGGTGGCCCCCATAAAGAAGGAATAATTTGCAAAGGAAGTTCGTGCAGCCCGCTGGTATTTTTCTTCCAACAGTTCCTGTGTAACGGCATTGGGTTTGGTATTGGGCATTTCCATGAAAGAAGTAGTCCCCCCCATCAAAGCTGCTCGAGACTCAGAGGCGATGTTGGCCTTGTGCGGCATACCCGGTTCACGGAAGTGCACCTGGTCATCGATGATTCCAGGCAATAGGTATCTCCCATCCGCAGCGACTTCTGTAGCCTCTACCTGCTGGATCGAAGGCGCAATCTTTGCGATCCTCCCTTCCCGAATAAGCACATCCCCTTCGATGATGGATCCCTCATTGATGATCCTGGCCTCTTTGATCAATATCTGCATGGTCCAAATATCGCGATCACAATGCACACCTGCTGTGTTGTTTAAAAACTAAATTTCTTCTCCTATCATTGCAGTCATGACAAGACCAAAAATCGGTATTCTTGGAGGGGGCCAGCTCGGCAAAATGTTGGTCCAGGCCGGCAGTGCATTGGACTTGGATCTGCACATATTGGACAGATCACTCGACTTTCCCGCCGCCAAAGTATGCCCCAACTTCCATGTCGGAGATTTTACAAACTATGAGGATGTACTAAAATTTGGCCGGTCCATGGATGTGATATCGGTAGAGATCGAGTCCATCAATGCAGAGGCGTTAGAGGCACTCGAAAGGGAGGGCAAAGCCGTATTTCCTCAATCCACCGTGATTAAGATCATCCGCGACAAGGGATTGCAGAAGGAATTCTATCGAGAACATCGCATTCCGACCAGTAGCTATCGACTATACGACAGCCATGAAGAAATCATCGAAGCTGTTAAAACAGGCAAACGTGCCCTGCCTTTTGTTCAGAAAGCACGGGTGGGAGGTTACGATGGTCGCGGAGTTGCAGTCATCCGGACTTCTGAGGACCTAAACGGGCTCTTACCCGTGCCCTCTGTGGTAGAGGATCTGGTCCAAATCGAAAAGGAACTGGCAGTGATCGTAGCCAGCAACGGCGAAAATCGGGTGACTTTCCCTCCTGTTGAAATGCTTTTTCACCCTACCGCCAACCTGGTCGAGTTCCTGGCTTCTCCTGCCGAGATCACCCTTGAACAGCAAGAAGAATGCAACCGCTTGGCGATCCAGGTCGCGGAGTGTCTCCAAATTCGTGGATTACTGGCCGTAGAGCTATTTCTTGCTAAGGATGGTACTATTCTCGTCAATGAATCTGCTCCTCGGCCGCACAACAGTGGGCACCACACCATAGAGGCCAATGTGACCTCTCAGTTTGAGCAGCATTTGCGCGCGGTATTGGGTTTGCCGCTAGGGACTACCTCCCTCACTAGTCCTGCAGTGATGGTCAATCTATTGGGGCAAGCGGGGCACCAAGGCCCAACCGTTTACCAAGGCCTATCGGCATGCTTGGCCATACCAGACGCGCACTTGCATCTCTATGGCAAACCGACTACCCGACCCTATCGAAAAATGGGACATGCCACCGCGCTCGGCGACACGCTTGCAGAAGCCAAGGAAAAAGGTCGTCAGATCCTGGACACGTTGAAGATCGTGAGCGAGGAGTTGTAGTACACCACTATTTCCCTTTGCTACAGAACTGCACAGACTGTTGCACTAGTCGGCCTCCGAAAGTGGATACTCACTTCTGCTTCTGATAGAACAACAAGTCATAGTGGCGTTTGAATCCAAGTTTCTGATTGATGGCATACATGGGATTCCGTTCTTCGTTTTCTGTCCAGATCATGCTGATACCCTCGGCTTTGGCGACAACGCTCTCCAGGGAATGAACTTTCAAGGCGATGGCAATGCCACGTCGCCGATATCCAGCCAGAACGCCCGTTAAGCCTGTGTGAAAGCAATCTTGCGCCCCTTCGCGGATGACCAATGCGCTCAGTCCCACTAGTTCTCCGCGGTGCGCCGCCAAAAAACTGTGTGCATCCAGTACTTTGACCGCTCCCTTTTCCTGTCTTCTCTTCCATTGTTCAAAAGATTCGGGCACATGCTCTTCGTGCCAGGGAACATCCGCATCGACCTCACTCCAAAGCGCATACAATTGTCTTTCAGAGAATCCTCTGTTCGAATACTCAGCATAAGAAAAAACATCCACCCGCTGATCTGACAAATGCTGCTTTCGCTCTGCGTAGGACTCGGCCGACCAAGTATTCAAGTTTACAGCACTGACAATCTCCCGTGTCGCTTCATGGAATCCCTTTTTCTCCAGAAAGATCCTGCCTCCTTCCTCTAAACTCGTGGTAGCTCCTTGCAGAATCCGGACTGGCTCCCTGGTTTCTAGGTTAATCAAGTGTTCGTAAATAGATCCGCCGAGTCCCTGGCGGCGATATTTTGGGTCCACAATGATGCTCAATGAAAAGTTGTCTTCCTCCTTTGACCACGGTGTTTGCTGAAGTTCACCAAAGCCACATGGCTCACCAGTTTGGTAGTAAAAGAATCGAAAAAGCTGCTTGCCGGCATAGTTTTCGTCATCTACTCTGCATTCGATTTTAGAGGAAGGATCATGGGGCCAGGTCATCCTATGGAACCTGACCATTTGATCATAATCTGTTGCCGAAAAGTCAAAGGACCTTATCGTCAGTGAATGAGTCATTCCGGCAAAACTATCTAATCTGCTGGAGCTTCATTGGGGTTTTCAATCAACCCGATAAAAACAATCTGATTAAAGGTCCGGTCACGCAATATGAAAAGAAAAGGCCGATCCAACTGCACCATGGGCGGCAGGCTGGTGACCCCAACCCCCACACTCGTGACAGCAGCTCCTTCCGCACCCTTTTCATCTACCTTTAGGTACGTTTTATGATCTACCCGGGTCAGAAAGATGTTTCCTGCAGCACTGCCCAGTCGGGTGAAATTTGCACCATTGGAAAATGCCGTTGGCATGCCCATGCTCTCCAAGGTCTCTTTCAGTTCGAGCTTGACGGATACTTCAAAGCGAGGCACCGAGAGCAGGGTTCTTCCCGATCGCATTTGATCCCAAATCGTTTCTAAATCACCTGCCGTCAATCGAGCAGCAAAGTCACGTGCAGACTCCTGATGAGGTACCAGCAAAGTCATCGAAAAGACCGAATCTCCCAAAGGCAGGTCTACAGCACTGTAGTCTTCATGAATGACGTGATCCAAGGTCTCGTCCTTCGACATCATTTGGACAAGTTCTTCAGAGCCATTTGCCTTCTGAAAATTCCGCTCGGAGGTAAGTTCTTCATTGAAGGGGTCCGACCAACCGCCTTTGTAATAAAGGGTATTGAGGACAAACATGCTTTCCTCTTCTCTGATGGATTCGATGATCTTTTCAATTAGCCCGTTTGTCTTCTCATCCACCCATTGGTTGATGTCCTGGGGAGCTGTAGCGGCGGCAAAATCCAGGGTTTTGATCTCTGCATCATAGTACAATCCATTTACCCCCAGAAATTCTTCATAGGGATTGATGCGCTGATCATCATAAAATATACCATTTGCAGCTACAAAGGTCGAGCGTGCGTCGGCTTGTTCGAGAAAGTCCAGGAGCAACTGATGATAGAGCTGTATCTCGGTCTCGGTCATGGCATCCAGTCCCAGCACCTCCCTCATTTCCTGGCGGGTGATGCCGTCTGACCCGTGATACACCATACTGAGCGCAAGATAAACGGAGAGTGGAGACAGCACGGTGTTTTTTCCAGGATCGCTGGTAGCCAACGCTTCCCTAAATAGATCGAGCTGAAAAGCAGCGTCACTCTTATCCATGCCCTCCTTTAAGCTGAAGACGATCTGTGGCGTAGGATCTGTCACGGATTTTGAACATGACATCAAGACCAAAACCAGCAGCATTACAAAATATCTCATCCTTCTTTTTTGCTTGATAGACTTGGTGTTAGATTAAAACGGTTGGAGGGCTCACTTCTATTTAACATTCCTATAAATATTTTCGGTCAGTAGGTTCTTAGTACCTTGCACATATGAATGATCTACCGGTTGTAAGCATTGTGATGGGGTCGGATTCCGATCTTCCAGTGATGCAGGCTGCTGCAGATATCTTGGAGCAATTTCAAATACCTTTTGAACTCAGCATCGTTTCCGCTCATCGCACTCCGGCGCGCATGTTTGATTTTGCCAAAACTGCGCATGAGCGGGGCATTAAGGTCATCATAGCAGGAGCGGGTGGGGCCGCGCACCTGCCGGGAATGGTAGCGTCCCTGTCTAGGCTTCCCGTCATTGGCGTGCCCATCAAGAGCAGAAATTCAATTGACGGGTGGGACTCTGTATTATCCATTCTGCAAATGCCGGGAGGAGTGCCAGTGGCCACGGTGGCCCTGGACGGAGCTAAGAATGCGGGGATTTTAGCCGCCCAAATCATCGGGACCTCCGATACAAAAGTAGCATCGCGCATACTGGAGTATAAGGAAGCGCTCAAAGAAAGCGTTCTAGAAAAAGTCAGGAAGGTCGGCGATTTTAGAACAGCGTAGACCAGCTTCGCGACGACATTTAAAACCAACGGATGAAAGACAATCGTACCATTTCTTCACTGATCCTTGGAATTTGCTTTGTGGTGGGGATGTTTGTTTTCGGCAATGCCTACCGGACGGCACAGCGAAGCAACCAATATGTTTCTGTAAAAGGCCTGGCAGAGCGAGAGGTCAAGGCCGACCAAGGCTCCTGGATCATCAGTTCAGGAAATGCAGGCAACGATCTCGCCTTTCTGAAATCCTCGGTCAACACTCAGACCGAAGAAATTAAGAGCTGGCTAAAACTCAAAGGCTTTTCTCCCGAAGAAATCAAAGTGGAAGAGTTAAGCCTCTCACAGAACATTTACGGACAAGCACAGGCTCGCTACACGGCCAATCTGCAAGTGTCCATCTCTACCGATAAGGTAGACCTGCTCGACAAGGTCTCTGGCGAAGTAAACGAACTTATCGAACGGGGAGTCAATCTTACCGGTGACCGGTGGCTCACCCGTCCTCGATTCTTCTTCACCAGAATCAACGAAATCAAGCCGGATCTTCTAGCTGAGTCCACTAAGGCCGCACTGCGATCAGCTGAGGAATTTGCCGCCAACTCCGGAGCCCGTGTGGGAGACATCAAGATCGCCAGACAAGGCATTATTTCGCTAATACCATCCAACCGGGTGAGCGAGTCAGAGGAGTTTTACCTGAATAAAATAGCAAGAGTTGTCAGCAGCATTGACTACTACATTGAGTAGATGGCCAAGAACTACCAAGGTCTCAATTTAGCATTGGTGCGTTCACCTCAACCATCCTGCTGGCACGGTTGGTCGTATTAAAGGAGCGAAGGCGGATCGTCTTATTGGATTTCATTTTAATCGGCTCTTCATAGATTGGCGAATATGGATTTGGTTCCGAACCATCCACCGTATAGCGAACTGTTGTACCGGGAAAAGCGGTATTGACATGCAACATTCCATTGATAAACTTGGCTCCTGGAGGGGGAAGTCGATACGCTAGTCCGTTCTCGATTTTGTCCAGTCGTGCAAACTCAACCTGACCCAGGCGATTGGCAAACGCATTCCAGGCATCGTTGACCGAAGACTGGATCGCACCACCATCCGCGTAGGCCCGCCAGGGAGGCTGCACAGCCCAAGCCCGCTCTGATAGGGCAAGTAACTTCGGCAAGAGCATGTACTCCACCAACTGAGGTGATCGCAATGTTTCCGACCAAAGTGCTCCCTGAATGCCCAGTATGCGCTCCTCTGCTTCCGGCAACAGTCTGGTCTTAGATTTAGACAGCGCGATGCCATCCAGTGGGTTTCCATGGTCATCCTCGAAAATGGTTTGAAACAGATCGAGGGGGGTATATTCAAACACATTCTTTGTGTTTACAAAGCCAGCCCACGATAGGCCCGGCTCATCGGGCTCATATGTGTATGCCATATCCAAATAGAGATTTGTCGCGTTACACAGCACCACCGCATACCCAGAATTAGCAAGTTGATACCCCAGATCTTCTCCTCTTGAGCCCACAATGCTGTTCCATACAAAAGGCACGAAATCAGCATCCAGAAATTCTAGATTTGGCCTATAGGACACCTGCCCGTTTAACTCAACCGTTTTTAATGCAATTTCTTCCCATCCTCCCAGCTGCAAATCCAGGTCTTCAAGTATGGCATGGAGTCTAGAAAGAAAATAAGGGTGCAGGTCATGTACAGAATGTAAATTTTCCTCTCGGGCCATCAATTTTTCACATTCTGGTGAAGCCGTCCAGGCACCATGGGGTACCTCATCACTACCCGTATGCATCAATCTGAGTGGAGCATCTGCTTCCTCATACATCTTTTTAACCTCACGCATCACCTTTTCGAAAAAAGTGTACGTATACTCTTGACATACGCAGACCACATTGTCGTGGTAGGCTTGAGCAGAGCTGTATACCGATTTATCATTCGGATCGTGCAGCAGGTATTCACGGGCCTGCGCTTCTTGTCCCGCCTCCATGAGGCGATCATGACGTGCCTGCATTGCCCAAATCGCTGCTCTGGCATGACCAGGTCCATTGATCTCTGGAATCACCGTTACATGGCGTGAATTGGCATACTCTAAGAGCTCGATAAACTGCTCTCTGCTGATGTATCCACTTCCCGGCATGTTGGTTGTCATTCCTCCCGATCCGTATGCCGGTGGCAGAGAAGGGACATCAGCCTGCATGCCTCTCTTCGCCCCCACTTCTGTCAACTCTGGCAACCCCGGAATTTCCAGACGCCATCCTTCGTCATCCGTGAGATGCAGGTGCAGGCGATTAAGCTTGTAACGTGACATGAGGCGTATCACATCATACAATTGTGCTACGCCATTAAAATTTCGTGCAACATCGAAGTGGAGTCCCCGGTAGGCAAATCTTGGTCGATCTTCGAGGAGCGTGGTAGGTATAACGATCGAATCGCTGGTCTGATCAAGAACCTGGGGATCAATCAGCGCGAGGAGGCTTTGTACACCATAAAATACTCCGGCACGATCCGATCCAATCAGGTTAATCTCTTTTTCATCGATGTCCAGACTGTATACTTCCTCGGACCTTTCACCGATTTCCAGCGCACCTTGACGAAGAAAAATACTTGCCGTATCCGCTGCACTGGTAGAGTACCTTGACGGGGCCCCTAAAAGCTGGTTGAGTTGCTCTCCCAGGTAGCGTGCTTCTTCATCCAGGCCTTCGTCGTGATAGATGTTAACCGATGAGTGCAGCGTAAAAAAGCCTCCTTTTCTTCTTGAATAGTCGGGAGAGGGAATTACATCTTGAATATCCGCACGATCCAACAACCGTAAATCTTCCTGCTCTTCATAGCGATCTTCAATGTTCTTGAAGATGGGTTTGGTGCCCCCGGGATGCTGAAAACTAAAGTCCTTTGAAAAAGTTTTGGGAATAGGATCACCAAGGTCCACGATACGGCGTCCTGCATCAATTCTGAAAAAGGCCCCCTTAGGGGTAAACGAACTGCGAAAAACATTAAAATTCGTTTGGTAACGAAAAGTGTAGGATTCGCCCGATCTGATCCCTGGAAAGGAATCTTGGGGAAGAATGGCATAGAGATCCCCACCTTTGCTCTCCACCGTAAACTCCTTCTCACTCGCCTGATCTAAGTATAAAGAGTGAGGGAATTGGTTAAAGTATAGTGCCCATCCGTCTCTGGATATCACGGTATCGCTGGCGTTCTGGATGGTAAACTGAACGGTGCGTTTATCATCACCCGATACCGCATCATTGAGTACTTCCCATTCGATATTGATCTGATTTGCAGTAGGAAAAAGTGTAGTCTCATCAAGTCGTGCATCCGAGGCGCAACCGATCATCACCATCACCAGCCCGCCTGCAATCACACCGAAGTGGTCTACAAGAGCCGAGTATAGGGCAGTCATTCTCATATCAGGGAATTTATCCTTTACGTGCATGTCGTCATCCGGTTTATTGATCCATCCGCTATGGTTCACCTGTAGGTAAAACCTCCACAGTGGTTCACCGTGTGCGAAAGTTACAGAATTCGGTCGTGGAGAATTTCGAAAAAATAAGGTGGGTGAGGCCAGATCCGGGATGCCCAGGACGATAGGAATCAATCCTTAACAGACTATCAATGTCTTATATATAGATTATTCCCGTAACTTCTACCAAACATCAGTCCATGGAAATGAAATG
Source organism: Saprospiraceae bacterium (assembly GCA_019634275.1). Taxonomy (GTDB): domain Bacteria; phylum Bacteroidota; class Bacteroidia; order Chitinophagales; family Saprospiraceae; genus CAJQNM01. The sequence goes on along the minus strand of JAHQVP010000088.1, from coordinate 7,546 downwards.
GCGAAGGCTAAATGGGGAAAAAGTTTTGGCACCACTGCAGCAGGCCGTGGAGGACACCCTGATTCGTGAACAGGAGGCAGGTCACAAACTTAAAGTCTGTATCGGCACTGATTCCCAACCCCATTCCACCAATGTAGAATTTGCAACGGCCATTGTTTTTCTGCGGGAAAAGAAAGGTGGATTTATGTTTATCAGCAATTTTAAACATCAGGGGCCTATGGGCATCAAGGAACGCATGATCACCGAGGTGGCTAAATCAGTCGAAGTGGCATACAGTCTATGCGACCTTCTTGATCTATATGATGTCGAGCTGGAGGTCCACGCGGACATCAATACGGATCCCGCTTTCCAGTCCAATACAGCACTAAAGGAAGCCATGGGCTACATTCTCAGCATGGGCTTTGTCTTCAAAGCCAAGCCTGATGCTTTTGCCAGCAGCAGTTGCGCAGATAAGGTGATCTAGGTCTGGTAGATCGCGAGAGTCGAGATGGAGAGAGGTCGTGACTGTCGTGAAGGAACCAATTTTGAGCTATGTCGACTTCTTGTCACTTGTCGATCCGCATTCATTCTCTAAACTTTACTCTCTAAACTCTAACCAACAATGATCGAAATCTTCGTTACGGGTGGCACCTTCGACAAAGAGTACAACTACATCACGGGAGAACTCACCTTCTTCGAGAGTCATATCGAAGACATGTTGCGTCGTGGCCGGTGCGGACTGGACACGTCCATCAAAACCTTGATGATGAAAGACAGTCTGGAGCTGACCGAGGAGGATCGACAAACCATCGCCATTGCCTGTCAACAATCGGTGCACGATCGCATTTTGATAACACACGGGACAGACACAATGGTACAGACGGCACAATTCCTGGCATCGACGTCAGGCTTGGAGCATAAAGTCATTATTCTCATGGGGGCCATGATCCCGTATACCTTCGGTACCTCTTCTGACGGCTTCTTTAACCTAGGCAGTGGCCTGGCATTTGTCCAGACATTGCCTCCTGGTATTTATGTAGCAATGAATGGACGTCACTTCCGATGGAACAACGTACGTAAGAACTACAATACGGGCTTCTTCGAAGCGTTACATTAGTCTTACAGGGGTAACCTGACCAACACTCTTGTTTCAATTTCCACTCACCTTTTTGGTACAATATTTGCTAGAATATATTGATAATCTGTTATTAATAGTTTATTATTATTCATTATTTGTTTTCGAATTAGCTAGTTTTGCCGCACAATGACGAAGACCATACAAACATGTAGCATGAACGTCCGATACCTGTACACTTTACTAATCGTCATCATGATGGCCATGGTGGTGGATGCACAGAACCCCTTGCGCAAAGATGCCCTAAGCTTCAAAGTTTTATTCTTAGACTACGAAAGTCCCATCACCGGCAACTATGGCAATCTTCGCAACTACAAGAACGGTCTGGAGGTATCCTATCAACGAAACATCAGCCAATACCTCAATGTGTCCATACCACTACGCGCGGGCGTCGTCAACTTCAACAACGAGTTTGAGAATGACATGATCGTCAGCTTGGGAGGACAAGCACAAGCGCAACTTTTCCGAGATGGAAGTCCCGCAATACCGTATGCATTATTGGGTGCTCAGGCCGTATACGAAAACAACAACAGTGCCTTTGGCATCGAAATACCCGTGGGGGTAGGAGTAGACCTTAAAATGGGTAAAAATGCCTACTTCAATATTCAGTTGGAATACCATGTCGGACTAGAGGACAATCGCAATAACCTGACTCACGGCATTGGTTTTAAATACCTCTTGGGTAAAAAGTCTGAAGCCGAAATGCCACTACAAGAAATTGATTTTGATAAAGATGGAGTGCCTGATGAGAATGATAACTGCCCCGATGTGGCAGGTCTCATAGAGCTAAACGGCTGTCCCGATACCGATGGAGACGGCATTCCTGACAATGAGGATCAATGTCCAGATTTCGCCGGCACCATTGAGATGAATGGATGTCCTGACTCCGATGGTGATGGCGTATCGGACAACGATGATGAATGTCCCAATCTTGCAGGTCTCGTAGACAATCGAGGTTGCCCCAGCAACGACCAGGACAACGATGGAGTGATTGACTCCGAGGATAAATGCCCAAATCTGACCGGGTCACCTGACAACGATGGCTGTCCCCTTATCGACCGGGATAACGATGGTGTAAGTGACGATCTCGACCGATGTCCAGACGCTCCCGGCACAATTGAGACCAATGGCTGTCCGGATTCGGATGGCGATGGCGTCAATGACGATGTAGATGAATGCCCCAACGCCGCAGGACTACGCCGCTACAATGGCTGCCCTGATCGCGATGGCGATGGCGTACATGATGGCATCGATCGGTGCCCAGGTACCGTAGGCCTTCCTAATAACAATGGTTGTCCAGTGGTAAAACGGGAAGTGAAAGAGCTCCTGGATTTTGCACAGAGAGCCGTTCAATTTGATGTAGGAAAATCAACGTTAAAATCTGAATCTTACCCAGTTCTCAATCAGATCGTAGACATTCTGAATCGAAATGCTGCGTATGGCATTGCCATCTCAGGACACACAGATAGTACCGGTGATACATACAAAAACCTGGATCTGTCCGAAAGTCGTGCAAAAGCATGCTATGACTATCTCATTTCAAGAGGCATTTCCAGTGACCGTCTGAACTATGTTGGGTACGGTGAAGCCCGTCCAATTGCTACAAATGCAACAAATGAAGGCCGAAAAATAAACCGAAGGGTGGAATTTGAGGTTAAGTTTAAATAGAAGTTTGAGTTAAGTATATAATCAACGAGGCTGTCCAGATGGGCAGCCTTTTTTTTGTCCATCGTTGACCTTGCCCCCACTCCCGACAAATGGGCTTTAACATACACCGCCTCCCCTATTGCAATTTTGGGAATATGTTTTTTATATATTTACAAAAAATGTAATATGAAGACTTTCCTTACCCTTTGCTTTGTATTTACGTTTTCCTGCAGTCAAGTCTGGGGACAATGTCAGATCCTCAATGGTGATTTTGAAGAGTGGGAAGACCAAACTGCACAGTTCGAGACGGAGCTCGGCATTATGCTTGTGGAAGAAGTGATGGTCCCCAAAGGATACTTCTCGCTTCTACGGCTGGTTCAGTTGGCTTTGGGAGACATCATCTTGCCATTTTTTGATACGGGCGTAGCTGACAGAGCCCTATTTTCTTCAGTGCAACGGGCAGAGCCTGGCGCTGAAGGCAGTCAATACGCCCTTCGGATCAGCGGTGACACCCTCCTGGAAGTGACCGATTTGCTCTCAAGCTATCCATGTGGTGAACGACCCACCAGCCTCAAAGGCTACTATAGATATTCGGGAACATCGGATGACAGCCTACTCGTAGCAGCACTATTTAGTCAGGGAGAAGCTGCGATTGATGAAGAACAAGCCATTGGCGTCGCCTCCATGTTTGCTGGAGCAGGATCATCCCAGTTTACAGAATTTGAAGTACCCATCACCTACTCATCTCCAGCTACTCCAGACTCCGTGACTATCCTGATCATCGCTACAAAAGAGGAAGGAAGCAAAGAGAATAGCTTCTTTGAAGTGGATGAACTTAGCTTTATCGGAGCCACCACCTCCACGGCGGACGTCGCTCTGGAAGTTCAGGACTTGATCACACCCAACCCAGTAAGTGATCACATTCAGGTATCCAATGCGCAAAAATTGAGCAGTCTTGAGATCCTAAACCTCGATGGTCAAGTGCTAACTCACTGGTCAAATGTCCTTCCGGAGCATCAAGTGGAACACTTACCCCCCGGAATTTACGTAGCAAGGGCAACCAGTGATCAAGAAGTAGTAGTCCAAAAATTTGTCAGGAGATAAGTACTTATTCCACGGAAACCATCTTTGACAAATAGGACACGGGTTGTCCTCTGCCCATGTATGTGTGCCGATGGTCAATTGACTTGACAGCTTATCATGGGCAAATCCGTATGGGTTTCTCCAAACATGATTTCAATTTCTGAACTCAATCGTTCAGCGACTGTTTAGCCTTCATGAAAATCTATCAGCGCCGATTTGAACAGATTGTTCCTGCAAGTCTAGAAGAGGTCTGGTCCTTCTTCTCCCGACCGGAAAACCTCAATGCCCTTACGCCCGAAGACATGAATTTTCAGATTTTAACAGATCTTGATGGTGTCGACATGTATCCTGGGATGATGATCGCTTACAAAGTGTCGCCTTTCAAGGGCATTACCATGAATTGGCTCACGGAAATCACACAAGTCCGAGACCATACGTTTTTTATTGACGAACAAAGAAATGGTCCCTATCGCATGTGGCATCACCAGCATCATTTTCGGGAAGTCGAGGAAGGCATAGAGATGACCGACATCCTGCATTATGCCATTCCGTTTGGTCCCATCGGACGTCTGGCCAATGCTCTGATCGTCGCTAAGCGGATAGATGATATCTTTGCATATCGCTATAGTGCGGTAGAGCGCATCTTCTAAGTATGTCCAATAAACGCTACTTCTTCCTCCCCTTCCTTTTTCTCCTACTTCAATGTCGTATGTCGTCAGAACAAACCTCCCATGCCCACACCAACAATCTGATTAGTGAAAACAGCCCTTACTTGCTGCAACACGCACATAACCCTGTAGACTGGTATCCATGGGGCGAGGAGGCCTTGGCGAGGGCCAAAAAAGAAGACAAGCTGCTGCTCATCAGCATCGGCTATGCCGCCTGCCACTGGTGCCATGTCATGGAACATGAGTCTTTTGAAGACTTGGCAGTGGCGGATAGCATGAACACGTCTTTTATCAATATCAAAGTGGATCGAGAAGAGCGGCCTGACATTGATGACGTCTACATGACGGCCTGCCAGTTGTCCAATGGTCGCGGCTGTGGCTGGCCACTCAATGCTTTTGCCCTTCCCGATGGAAGACCGGTTTGGGCCGGCACTTACTTCCCTAAGGAGCAATGGCTTAAGATTCTCAAGCAGTTTGACCAGTTGTGGAAAACAGACCGATCCAAGCTCGAAGAATATGCTGACAAACTCACCAAAGGGGTCCAGGCGCAGGATCAAATCATTGTGGGCGCCCCCCGCCCATTCGAACGGGCAATTGCCGACACGATGGCTCAGGGACTCTTGCGCACCATCGATTGGGAACGAGGAGGTCGCACCGGAGCACCTAAGTTTCCAATGCCTGTGATCTACGAGTACCTTTTGGATTATGGCATTATGTACCAACACGATCGGGCCCTGGAAGCCGTAAACGTCACACTGGACGAGATGGCAAGGGGTGGAATTTATGATCAACTCGGAGGAGGCTTTTCGAGGTACTCGGTAGACGCAAATTGGTTGGTGCCGCACTTTGAGAAAATGCTGTATGACAATGGCCAACTCATGAGTCTGTATAGCAAGGCCTATCAGACGACCGGCAAGGAGCAGTACCGGCATGTTGTCAGCGAAATCTTCGATTGGCTGACCCGGGAGATGACGGATTCTTCAGGTGGCTTCTATTCAGCACTGGATGCCGACAGCGAAGGAGAGGAAGGCAAATTTTACGTATGGTCATGGGATGAATTGAAGGGCACCTTGATAGAAGATGACTTTAATCTGTTCACCCAGTACTATGGCTGTACGGAAGAAGGCAATTGGGAGCATGGCAAGAATATACTTCACATGCCGAAAGATCGCGCCTCATTCCTCAACGAGCACCAGCTCAAAGAGGAAGAATTGGACCAACTGTTGTCCCGAGGTAAGAGGACCCTGATGGAAGCACGCGATGAGCGCGTGCGTCCGGGACTAGATGATAAAGTCCTGACTGCCTGGAATGCTCTGATGCTTCGAGGACTGACGGATGCCTTCAAGGCAACCGGAGAAGAGCAGTACCGGCAGGCCGCATTGAGAAATGCCACATTTATTGAGACCAATTTGGTCAAGGAAAATGGGCGTGTCGACCGCAACTACAAGGGAGGATCATCCAAAATCAATGGATTCATTGATGACTACGCTTTGCTGGGATATGCCTATGCCGGACTCTATGAAATCACCTTTGACAAAATGTGGCTCACACGCTGCGATCAATTGGTAGAGTACGTACAAGAACATTTTTATAATGAAGACCTTCGTCTTTACAACTACACGTCCGATCTGGATCCTCCCCTGGTCGCTAGGAAATTAAAGGTAAATGACGATGTCATACCCGGTTCCAACAGCGTGATGACTCGACTACTCAATTTCTTGTCTCACTATTTGGGCAAGGAAGAGTATGCCCGACGATCCGATCAAATGCTATTTAGTCTGATCGACCCCATCACGCAATCAGGTCAGACAGCATACTATGCCAATTGGGCACGGGCTTACCTCGAGAAATTGCATCCGACGTTTGAGGTTGTGGTCATGGGATCCGAATACGAAAGCATCAATGGAGAATTGCAAAAACACTATCTGCCGAATGCCATATACATGGGTGGTAATGAAGAAAATCTCCCGCTGTTGGAGTACAAACTGAATGAAGAACAAACCACGATATACATCTGTCAGAACAAAGTCTGTCAATTTCCTGTAACAGAAGTGAAGGATGCACTGGAGCAGATATCTTACTAGCAACGACTGTCAATCCGTACAAAGGACATGGTACGACCTGCCGTAAAAGAAGACATACCCGGAATTAAAGCAGCTCTGGAATCAAGCAATTTGTTTCCGGCGGATTTACTTAATGCATGATTGCCCCATACTTAGATCATCAGAGTCAGGATAAATGGTTTGTTTGTCAAAAAAATGACCGCGCAGCGGGATTCGGTTTTTGCAGCCCCGAACAATTTACCGAAGGCACGTGGAACCTATATGCCATCGCAGTACGAAAAAACAAACAGGGCCAGGGAATCGGAGCTACATTGATGAAGTACCTAGAAAATACCTTGCGTAAGGAAGGCCAGCGAATTCTGATCGTGGACACCTCAGGATGTGCCGAGTTTGAGCGCACCCGAAAATTTTACCTCAAGTTGGGCTATGTCCACGAGTCCACCATCCGAGAGTTTTGGGGAGAGGGGGATGACAAAGTCACTTTTTGGAAGAAGCTCTAATCGGGTTGGTTTTTTGACGCTGATTTCGGACGCTGATTTCGCAGATCAGTATGATTCAAAATGATTCTTGCTTTTGATACTGACGAGACTGATATTACTGAGCCACACTGATTTGCTAATGGGTCTTGGTGGACTTAGTGGTTGACTTGCATCTGACTTTACGGTCGCGTGGTTTTGACGCTGATTTCGCAGATGCGTATGATTTAAGATGATCTTTCTCTTTTGAAAATGAGCACACGGAATTTGCTGACTGACACTGTTGCTTGGAGCCCTTGGTGTCCTCCGTGGTTGACTATCCTTGCACCTTGCGGTGCGTGGATTGACGCTGTTTTCCCAGATGTCAATAATTTTTCCTAATAGCCCTTGGTGGCCTACACCGTCTTGCCACACCAGTAGCGCCTTTTGCCGCTCAGTATCCTTTTGTGCACTTTGTGCGCTTTGTGGTTAAACCCCCTATCTGCCTATGTGTTT
>JAHQVP010000087.1 GCA_019634275.1 Saprospiraceae bacterium | reverse complement strand
CCATCTGATGAGCGTTAAGATCATTGAGTGATTCCGTAGGATCAAGGTCTGGGAGACCTTGAAGCGAAATGACCGCGAAGCGGGTGGGTGTGGATGAGCGGTTTTTGCCACCACCCACTGTACGTGGTTGTCGGCGCTTCGAGGTCCACAGGACCTCGCTCATCTGCGATGAATCGCTTGACAATGCCGCCAAGAGGGCGCCGCCGGAGGCACTCAGAAGGAAGTTGATGTGGTTGGATAAAAAGACAATCGAAATTCAACACGTAAGACCAGCCCACAAAATGAAATAGAGCCTTGGGTTTCACATTTTCAGGGTGAAAAGTAAATGATGTATAGCATAAGGATTTGCATTTTTATACTTTTGCGCGCTCAAATATTAGCATAACAATAAATCGTTACATATGGCTATCAAAAAGAAGTTCTTAAAGTCCAAGCCTGTTTGCAAAGTGACTTTCAAGCTTGAGAAAAAAGCAGTAAACGGTGCTAAAAAAGTCGCTCTCGTAGGTGATTTTAATGACTGGAAAGAGAACGACATCAAGATGAAGAAATTAAAGGATGGTTCATTTACCACCACCTTAGACCTGGCCACCGGCAAGGACTACAATTTCCGCTATTTGCTCGATGGTAAAATCTGGGAAAACGACTGGGCCGCTGATAAGTATGCGCCTTCTGGGGTAAGCGGTGAGGACAACTCTGTAGTCTCCGTCTAACTTTTTTTCTGCACCTGACGCAAGACTATCGCCGCGAGCGGTGGAACGTCCAATTCGATGGAATAGTCCCGATCGTTCCACGCGGTAGAAGATGCTTGGTAGCGCTTTCGCTTATTGAAAGCGCTGCCCCCGTAGAGGGCATCATCAGAATTTAGAATCACGGACCAATTTCCTTTGGTTGGAACTCCGATGCGGTACTCGGTATATACTTCTGGTGTAAAATTTAGAAGCACCACGATCTGTTCGTCTGCATCGCTTGTGGTCCTTAGATAGCAGAGAATACTGCGGTCAATATCATGATAGTCAATCCACTCAAAACCCTCTGGTGAAAACTGGTCTTGAAAAAGGGCGGCATTCGATCGAAACATGCCATTGAGGTCTTTTACGATCTTCTGTAAATTTCGATGTGGAGCATATTGCAGGAGGTGCCAATCTAATTCCCGCTCATAACTCCACTCTGAGGTCTGCCCAATTTCATTCCCCATGAAGAGAAGCTTGTTACCGGGATGGGTAAACATATATACATAGCACAAGCGCAGGTTGGCAAATTTTTTCCAATCGTCTCCTGGCATCTTGTAGAGCATCGGGGACTTCCCATGCACCACCTCATCATGTGAAAATGGCAGGACAAAACGCTCCGTGTACGCATATTCAATGCTGAACGTCATTTTACCCTGGTCATGCTTTCGGTGGATCGGGTCGTTCTTGAAATATTCCAGGGTGTCGTTCATCCAACCCATCATCCACTTAAGTCCAAAGCCTAATCCACCTTCATCAACCGGCTTGGTTACGCCGGGAAATGTGGTTGATTCTTCTGCAATGGTGAGGATACCCGGAAAGTTATCATAGGCGCTCTGATTAAAATCCCGTAAAAACTCGATTGCATCAAGGTTGTCGCTGCCTCCATATTTGTTGGGCAACCATTCTCCTTCTTTGCGGCTGTAGCTAAGATGGAGCATAGATGCCACTGCATCAACTCTAAATCCATCAATGTGATAAACATCCAACCAGAACATGGCACTGGAGACTAAGAAGCTTCGTACTTCTGGCCGTTCATAATTGAAAATCATACTCTTCCAGTCAGGGTGATAACCCCTGCGGGGATCTGCTGCCTCATAAACGCAGCTGCCATCAAATCGGGCAAGCCCATGCGCATCTTCTGGAAAGTGAGACGGCACCCAATCCATCAAGACCCCTATTCCTGCTTTGTGAAACGCATTTACAAGAGCCATGAATTCCTGTGGATTGCCATAGCGACTGGTGGGTGCAAAATAGCCCGTCACCTGATACCCCCAAGAACCGCCGAAGGGATACTCGGTAATGGGCATAAACTCCACATGAGTGAATCCCATGTCTTTTACGTATTCGACCAAGTGTTCGGCATGTTCCAGATAGGTGTAACTTTCGTTGCCTGGATGCATCTTCCACGATCCCAAATGCACTTCATATGTTGATTGCGGAGCATCAAGCCCATTTTGCCGAATTCGGTGCTTCATCCAGTTTTGATCGCTCCACTTATAATCCAGATCCCATACGATCGATGCCGTGTTGGGCATAACCTCCTGGAAAAATCCATATGGATCACTTTTAACTTTAGGAGTCGTGTCCTCAGGTGGCAGGATATAGTACTTGTACTTATCTCCCTTGTTCACGCCCTCGATAAAACCTTCCCATATACCGGACTTGTCCCAACGAGGATATAGTACAGTTCCCTCCGTATTCCAATTGTTGAAATCACCCATGACGCGCACCTCCGATGCTGCCGGGGCATATACGGCAAAGTAAGCTCCTGGCCGTCCTTCCAAAGCCATCAGATGGGCCCCAAATTTCTCATAGAGCTTAAAGTGCTTGCCCGCTTTAAACAACTCTATATCATATGCCGAAAACAGTGAATGCTGTACTACTCCCATGATGTTCGATAACTGGAATAAGATAGAAAATAGGTATTAGAACGACCCCCGCCGATTTTGCTGAACCTTTCGTCTAAAAACCAAGGAAACTTCAAACAATATTGCAGTTTCCTTGGTTACTTTGTCCTATGGCCGAAGTCGACATGATCACCCAACGTGCAGAAGAGCTTTTTTTGCGATTTGGCATCAAAAGCATCAGCATGGATGACCTCAGTCGCGATCTGGGCATCAGCAAAAAGACGCTCTATCGGCACGTCGAAACAAAGGACGAGCTCGTCAACACCGTTATTACTTGCAAACTGGACGAGCATGAGGAGCACCTGGCCGAAATTAAGGCCAGCAAGATGGACCCTATTCTTCAGCTCTTGCGTTTTGCACAATTTGCCACCGAGATGTTGGTGCGATTATCCCCAACAACGGTATACGATCTTCGCAAATACTATCGCAAAATTTGGGAGAGACTGGACGACCGACGCAATGCCATGATCTATGGCCACATCCATCACAACCTCCAATTAGGAAAGAAAAAAGGACTGTATCGCAAGGATGTTGACAGCGACCTAATTGCCTCTCTCTATGTACGCATGAGCACATTCATGTTTGATACGAAGGCCATCGATGCACCCAGATCTCGAAAGATCAGACTCTACTTTGAATTTGTGAAATATCACATCCGTGGGATTGCCACAGAAAAAGGACATCAACTTTTAAACCAGTATGAACATGTATGGCATGAATAGATATCTGATATTTTTTTTAGTGGGATTGCTTTGGTCAGCTGAAATGCGTGCCCAGGACTCCACCTTTACCATGGACCAGGCCATTGCCTACGCTCGAGAAAACCACAACAGCATCAAAGGCGCGACTATGGATATCGCGGATGCCGAACACCGAATCAAAGAATTTCTGGCAATCGGTTTACCCAACGTCAATGGGTCGGTTAAGTTGGATCATTTCTTACAATTGCCCACCTCTGTTATTCCCAAAGGAAGCTTCTTCGCTGGAAATCCCGAACAGGGAGAAGAGCCGAATCCGGCGCAAGATCTGGAAGTACAGTTTGGGGTAAAAAACACCCTTACTGCTCAGCTGGAAGCCAGTGCGCTGCTCTTCGACGGCAGCTTTTTCACCGGATTAAAAGCCACACGGTTCTATAAAGAGCTGGTAAAATCTCAATTGGATGCCACGCGAGAAGGTCTGGCACTGGATGTGGCCAAAGCTTACTTAGGAGTATTGGTAGCTGAACGAAATCGCGAGATCTTAGACCAAAACATCAGCAATGTCAGTGCCATCCTGCATGAAACTCAGGAGATATACAACAGCGGCTTTGCTGAAAAATTGGATGTCGATCGCCTGCAATTGTCATTGGCTAACTTGCAGGTCGAGGACGAGAAGATTCAAAATCTGGTACGCATAAGCAAGAACTTGCTAAAGTTCTCGATGGGCTATCCGATGGCCCAGGACATCGCGTTAACTCAAAATCTTCAAGACCTAATGTTGTCAGATTACGACAAGAACTCCCTCTTGATGAGTGAGCTCGATTTTGCACAACGGGCAGACTATGTTGCCCTACAGAAGGCAGATCAGTTGAATGAGCTCAACATTAAGCGCTGGAAAATGGGATACTATCCGAGCATATACGCCTTTGGATCTTATGGACAGACCCTCCAGGGCAATCAGTTCCTGACAGGAAATTGGTTTCCAGCTTCTATTGTTGGACTCAATTTGTCACTGCCCATCTTCGATGGCAATGACAAGAAGGCAAAGATACAGCGGGCTACCATCTCTATGGAAAAACATCGCCTTGTCATCAATGATGCGGAGCGTGCAATGACACTCGAGGTCAGAAATGCCAAGATCAACTTTGAGAACAGTTTAAAAAACACCGAGACCACACAGGATAATCTCGATCTGGCAGAAGACATCTACGAGGTGACTCAAGTCAAATATCGCGAGGGGGTAGGCTCCAGTCTTGAAGTCAATCAAGCCGAACGCGAATTGTATCTCGCACAGTCTAATTATATCAATACGCTCTATGATCTTCTAGTAGCTCGAGTAGAGCTCGAAAAAGCACTTGGCAACCTTTAACCAATGAGAAACATGAAACAGAATTATGCATTTCTATTTGTCCTTCTTTTTGCCATGGCATGTGGAGGACCCGCACCCGAAGAAGCAACCATGCCAACTGACCTTGCTGGACTGCAGGCCCATCTCAAGGAAAAGAAAAGCGCATTGAGAGCACTGGAGCAGGAGATCAATCAGATTGAAGAATTGGTAGCTGAAAAAGACCCCACTTTCAATGAGATCAAAAAATTTGTCAGCATTGACACTGTGGCTACCACAGACTTCCACCACTATGTAACCGTGCAGGGAAGCGTGACCGCTGATGATGTTCTAAACGCCAGCAGTGAAACCGGCGGTAGAATCACTAAACTGTTGGTAGAAGAAGGAGACTACGTCAAGAAAGGACAATTGATCGCTGAGACGGACCTGGAGACCATTGACAAGCAGATCGACGAACTACAGACCTCACTGGGACTGGCCACCGATGTGTACGATCGACAGAAAAGACTCTGGGACCAAAACATAGGATCAGAAGTACAGTTTCTGCAAGCCAAAAATTCCAAAGAAAGGTTGGAAAAATCCATTCAGACTTTAGAATTCCAGAAGACAAAAGCCAATGTATATGCCCCCATTGGCGGAGCCATCGACATGGTATTTGTAAAAGAGGGTGAAGTCACCTCTCCGGGCATGCCGATCGTACAGGTTTTAAATACAGCCCGACTCAAGGTAGAAGCAGATGCTCCTGAGAATCTGTTGGGATCTGTCCGTCGGGGAGACTTGGTTAGTGTTTCTCTCCCGGCAATCAATGAGCAAATGAAGCGGCGCATATCCTCTTTGGGCCGTCGAATCGATCCCAGCAATCGAACCTTTCGGATTGAAGTCTCCATACCCAGTAAGGGCGTGATCAAACCCAATCTGCTCGCAGAGTTGGAGTTAAATGACCATACCGAAGAAGACGTAGTCGTAGTTCCAATTGAGATTGTACAACAAGAAATTTCAGGAAAGGAATATGTAATCGTCCTAGGCACTGATGAAGAAGGACACTTCGCAACAAAAAGGTTTGTGCAAACCGGCATGTCCTATCAAGGCCAAATCGTCATTGAGGAAGGATTAAATGCGGGTGACGAAATTGTTCTAGTAGGCGGCCGTGGACTCACCGACGGCGAGCGCATTATGGTCACCAACAAGGAAAGCAACGTACGATGAGTCAAGAAACTGCAAAAAAGAACCTACGCAATTTTAGCCTTACTGACCTCGCGGTCGATAATGGCACCAGTGTCGTGATCCTCATGTTTATGATTTTGCTCTTCGGGCTACAGGCATACCAGGATATGCCCAAGGAGCAGTATCCAGAGGCCTCCTTTCCGACCGTTTATGTAAACACCCCCTACTTCGGAAACTCGGCAGCCGAAATTGAAAACCTCGTGACGCGACCCCTCGAAAACGAGATCACGTCGGTCACCGGTCTCAAGGCAGTAAAGTCAATCTCTATGCAGGATTACTCTGTAATAACGGCGGAGTTTGGCACAGACATGGAGATGGACGATGTCTTGCGAAAAGTCAAGGATGCGGTTGATCTTGCCAAGGGAGAGCTGCCCACCGACCTTGACCAGGACCCAACCGTTCTAGAGGTCAATTTATCAGAACTCCCCATCATGACCGTCAATCTCTCGGGCGACTTTGGAGTCGATCAACTTCGTGAGTTTGGCGAATACATGGAAGACGAACTCGAAAAGATCAAGGAGATTTCTAAAGTAGACATTAAGGGAGCCCTAGAACGCGAAGTCAAAGTCAATGTAGACGTCCACAAGATG
>JAHQVP010000086.1 GCA_019634275.1 Saprospiraceae bacterium | reverse complement strand
TGCCGAGTGGTACTATATCACAGACACTTGGACAGAGGACAATCGAGATGCATACTTCCCCGCAGCACACATCAGTACGAGAGATGGCAAGAACAAGCATCGCCAGTCCCGATTTATGCAAAATGCAGCATACATCAGACTCAAGAACATGACCATATCGTACTCACTTCCTCAAAGTGTCGCCAGTAAAATAGGCATGAATGAGGCGCAAGTGTACATTGCTGGTATGAACCTATGGGAAGCTTCCAAGATCCGCAAACCTCTTGATCCCGAATATCTACGTCGCAATGTATTGGCAGAGGAGTTCAACAACAACGGCGCTGTGGAGTATCCACTGCAGCGGTTGTATTCTGTTGGATTGCGAGTTGGCTTTTAATCATGTCAAATTGTATTAAAATGAAAAAGAGTATAATCACATATAAATTCCTTCTCATTGCAGCTTGCTTGATGTTTAGCTGTAATGATGAATTTCTAGAGCGCGCACCTCTGGATGAAATCAGTGCAGAAACTTTCTGGAATACAGAGAGTGATCTGAAAGTGTATAACAATCGCATCTATGATCTGGCACGCAATGACAATGATGTGCCCATCCTTATGGGGCACCACAATGGCTTTAGCAGTCACAGATGGAGTATGTGGCATATGGATGGGTTCTCGGACAATACCGCACCACGACATTCGCGCCACAATCGCTACCAACAAGTGCGTTCCGGCAAACATACTGTGCCGGATGGTCCACAATGGTACGGATACCGAAATGGTGGCTGGGGCTTTATTCGAACGATCAATATCGGTCTAGAGAATTACGGCAATGCCTCCGTGACACAAGAGGTTAAGGATTTGTACGCAGCAGAGGCACGTCTATTTCGTGCTTGGTTCTATGCGGACAAAGTATCCAAGTTTGGTGATGTTCAATGGATCGATAAAGAGCTCAACATCGATTCACCCGAATTGGAAGCTCCCCGTACTCCGCGTACGGAGGTGATGGACAATGTACTGGCAGATTTGAATTTTGCCACTCAGCACCTACCCGATGATTGGGGAGATGGTGGAGGTCCTGGCCGGCTAAACCGCTGGGCGGCACTACTGGTCAAAGCGCGCATCTGCCTCTTTGAAGGCACGTGGCGTAAGTATCACGGCATGGGAGGAGAGACCCCTTGGCTACAGGCAGCTGCGGACGCCTCCAAGGAGCTAATGGACAACGGTCCTTACTCACTCTATTCTACCGGAGATCCACTGAATGACTACAATACGCTTCATCGTATTGAGTCCGATCTCACGGGAGTATCAGAGGTAATGTACTGGAGACGATACGAACAAGGCATCTTTACCAATCACGTATCAAGCTACCATCGCGCATACAACGGTGGAGCTACCAAGAGTTTGGTAGAAGACTATCTCTGCACCGATGGTTTGCCCATCACACTGTCTGATCAGTATCAGGGAGATGCCCAGATAGAAGATGTCTTTATGAATCGCGATCCACGCCTGCGACAAAGTGTATTGCATCCGGAAGATGTAGCGAAGTTTGAATTTGGGAACAATGATACACGCCCTTATCCTCGCTTAGTGGGGATGAATGGAGGCATCCGTGATCAAACCGGGTATCATATCATCAAAGTCTATACGAGAAGAACTGCTCATGCGACTTACAATACGTCTGATTCACCTGCGATAATCCTACGCTTCGCTGAGGCGCTGCTAATTAATGCAGAGGCATTGGCCGAATTGGGCACCATCACCCAGGACGATTTGGACGCATCCATCAATCTCTTGCGTGATCGCGTGGGCATGCCGCACATGACCATAGACGTACCCATGGATCCAAGGTATGCTGACGATGGGGTATCGGCCTTGATTGCCGAAATCCGCCGAGAGCGCAGAGTAGAGCTATTCTTGGAAGGTCATCGCTACGAAGATCTTCGACGTTGGAAGCAAGGCAAAAAGTTGGAGCAAGCAGATCTTGGCATTCGTTTCGATGCCGCAGCAGTGGCTCGCTATGAAGGCGCCAATGTTGCCACCGAAGAAGTAGACGGTGTTCCATACATCAGCGTATACAAAGGTACGGATTGGGAAAACCCAGTCTTTGATGAGGGCAAGCATTATTTGTGGCCCATTCCAATTAGTGTAATCTCTCAGAATACCAGTGTTAAGCAGAACCCTGGTTGGTAAATTTTTAGCAGTAGTTTGAGAGTTTATGAGGTGGGGCCATTCCATATGGCCTCACCCTTTTTTTTCCGTTTTATTGTCGGCTCGAAATCTCATCTCTAATCAATCGCAAAATGAAATCGATCGTCCTCCTTCTTCCCTTATTGTTGCTTGTCTCAGCAACAAAAGCGTTAGCACAAGCAACACCCTCCCTAGAAAATCCCTTTGATACGGAGTACCTCATGAACAACATCGCACCCAGTACTCCGCGTCTCATATTGACTCCAGAGGCGCGTGCGCATCTGCGACTAGCGGTAAAAGAGGAGGGAGTGGTCAAAAACTACTTTGCTGCCCTCAAGCTTAACGCTGAAGAAATCCTAACAGAACCCCTGCTGGAAAGAAAAAAGGTGGGCAGAAGGCTATTGGCGATTTCACGTGAGATGCTCTATCGAATGGGCGTTCTCGGCATGGTATACTCCATAGAGCCTAAGGACCGGTATCTGGACCGTATTGAAGGCGAGCTTCGCGCGGTGTGTGGATTCTCCGATTGGAATCCTTCGCATTATCTCGATGTTGCGGAGATGTCTCTTGCTTTGGCCCTGGCCATCGATTGGGTCGGAGATGATCTGCCTGAACAATTGGTTTCCGAAGTAAAAGACAACCTTGTTGATAAAGGGATTATGCCCAGCTTTGATTCCGATCGTCGGATGGGTTGGATTTCAAGCAACAACAACTGGAATCAGGTATGCAACGGAGGTATGATCGCTGCTTCCATTGCCGTAGCAGAAGAGTACCCCGAACTTGCTGCCAAAACCATCAAGCGATCCCTGGCCGGCATTCCAAATGCCCTCCATGAATATGGACCCGACGGCGTCTATCCTGAGGGCTCTACGTATTGGGGGTATGGAACCTCCTTTTCGGTCATGACCTCCTCTCTGCTACAGAGTGCGTTTGGCACTGATTTTGGCCTCGCAGAATATCCTTCCTTCCTGGAGAGTGCAAACTTTAGAGTGCTGGCAAACACCCCATCAGGCATGTACTACAATTTTGCTGATTGTGGAGATCGCAGATCTGAGAATGGCGATATCACCCTCGCTTGGTTTGCAGATTACACGGGCAATGGGCTCTACTTCGAAAAAGAGCGATTCTTACGTGCACCACAGGAAATGGGCAAACTGTCCCGAATCAGTGGACCTGGTCTGGTCTGGTTGGCCAACTTCCGAGAACGCAACACTACCTCTCTCCCCACTGCGTGGAAAGGGGAAGGAAGCAATCCAGTAGTGTTCTTCACCGATGAGGAAAATGGTTACTATTTCGGGGGGAAAGGCGGGCGAGGTTCCGTAAATCATGGCAACATGGATGCAGGCTCTTTCATTTATGAACTCAATGGAGTGCGATGGATAATTGATCCGGGAAACCAACGGTACCACGACCTGGAGAAAACAGGATTTAGTTTGTGGGCCCGTTGTCAAGATTGCGAGCGCTGGACCCTCCTAACCAAGAATAATTTTGGACACAGCACACTGACGGTCAACAACCAACTTCATGTTGTTGATGGTATGGCCACCATCACTCAATTTGGTACTGGAGCACAGCCGACTTGTACCATCGATATGAGTCCAGTCTTTGCCGGCACTCTTGAGCAAGCCAAACGCGTCTATACCAAAGAAGACAATGCGTCGCTCCTTATCACAGACGTCATAAAACCAAATGATTCGACGGAAGTCGTAACCTGGCAAGTGATGACGCAGGCTGATGTTGAGTTTGCACCTGACGGTCTGGTGCTTCGACAAGATGGTCAGAGACTTTACGTCGAAAACCTTTCACACCCCGATCTCCAGTTTTCAGTAATCTCGCTGGATCCCCCTCCCCTTCTGCTCGACAGAAAAATCGAAGGCCTCAAGCGACTAGAATTACGCATTCCTGCTTATTTGCTTGATGGGCAAGAAAGCACGATTTCGCTGAGACTGACGGCGAACTCTACGCGCTAACTTTATCGCCAGATCTAAGACCAAGAAGGACTAAGAGAAAAACGCATCGCCAAGTACTATACCCGTCCATCCCTATATTGTCTACATTCGAAGGCACAATAGGAAGTGATCACAATCACTTCGAAATTGCTCCAACGCCTGGTTAGACAACGTCGTATATGATAAGCATTACTAAGAAGCCATTGATCTGTTTCGCTTTCTTTGGCATGAGCCACCTGGTAGTTGGCCAAACCTACCTGGATACCTTGCTTCAAACCTGGTTGGATACGACGGAAAATCATACCATCCGAGTAGAGTCTTATTTGGATTACATTTACGACTACTTCATATTGCAAAGGCCTAATCTCGCGACACCAGCTCTTGAAGAAATCACTGCATTTGCATTTGAAAACGATCTAGACTCGATGCTCCCTGAAATCAAACGCTACCATGGATATCATTTCTTTAGGACCGGCCAGTACATAGATGCCCTCCGGTTGTACGAGGAGGGGATCGCACACGCACTTGCGCTTTCTGACACCTTCAACCTTGCCAACATCATTCTACGCAAAGGCTGGCTATACCATGACAACGGCCAGCGCATCAAAGCAGTCAATCACTACCGCCAAAGTCTTGAACTCTTCGAAAAGACCCATGATTTGCTGGGCATGAGTTCCGTCTACAATGAACTGGGCAGCATCTATCGTGAAGAAGAAAACTGGTCAAAAGCACAGGAGTACTATGAAAAATCCCTTGAAGTAAGGCGACAGCACGATCCCCAGTCGATCAGTTGGGCCGTGATGTCCAACATGTCAGATGTCTACAGCGCACTCGAGAAGTATGACACTGCTCTCCTTTATGCCCATCGCTCCTTACAAAATTCACTAACTGAGCACAATCAATTGGCTGTCGCGAGTGATCTGTCTGTCGTCGGCGGCATATACCTTTCTATGAACATGGTGGACAGTGCTTCTCACTACCTGCAGCGTTCCCTTGACGTCGGCAGAGCCATCAACGATGTCCAAAGAATGACTGTGGCCTTGCTAGAACTTGGTTTTATCGATATAGAATCGGGAGCCTCATCCGCTGCCATACAAAAATGTACAGAAGCACTCACCCTGGCAGAAGAAATTCAGGACCTAAACGACCAGCAATCCGCCTGCGAATGTCTCTATGAAGCATACAAAGATTTAGGCAATCAAGCTGAGGCCTTGCTCTTTTTTGAACGCAGCACTGAGCTGGCCGATAGTCTTCTTTTGCGAGAAACAACTGTCCATCTGCAGGAAATGGAGTTTCGCGCACTTCTTCAGGAAGACAGCATTAAACAGGCACAGGCGTCTCAGAGAATGACACAATCCCATCAACTAGAAATTTCTAAAAAGGAACGAAACCGAAATGTGGCGATTGTTGGGGGACTCTTTTTCTTCTTGACAGCAGTAGGACTCTATCGCCGAGCAAGGTCTCTCAGTCAATCTCGCAGACAGATCCAAAAAGAGAAGGAAGAATCAGAATCCCTACTCCACAACATCCTACCTGCCGAAATCGCCGAGGAGCTAAAGGCCAAAGGAGAAGCAAAAGCAAAGACCTTTCAAAACGTATCCATCCTCTTCACCGACTTTAAGAATTTTACAGCGCACTCTCCCAAAGTCTCACCCGAAGAACTCGTCAGTGAAATCAATGAGTGTTTTAAGGCCTTCGATGGCATTATCGAAGAATATGGCATCGAAAAAATTAAAACCATTGGAGATGCCTACATGGCGGCCGGAGGATTACCCTCTGAATCTACGAATGCCGTAGCTGCGACTGTGCTGGCTGCATTAAAAATGCAAGACTTCATAAAATCCCGAAGAGCACAAGGACTCGGAAAAATTCCCTTCGAAATGAGATTGGGAATTCATACCGGTCCGATTACAGCTGGAATTGTAGGCGTTAAGAAGTTCCAGTATGACGTTTGGGGTGATACCGTCAATACCGCCTCACGCATGGAGAGCAGCGGAGCGATAAATCGAGTAAATATATCCGCTGACACGTACCAACGGATTGCAAACGATGCTCGCTTTCGGTTTGAGCCCCGGGGAGAGATCGAAGCAAAAGGAAAAGGCATGATGAAAATGTACTTTGTATCCCAGGCGGAAGCGCCTCCCGAACCCTAGCATCGTGCTTTGACCGGATTCGACATAGACATTCTACTTGTCTCCTAGCCAATGGGCCAACCTCCCCTGCATTACGATTACACCACATATTACGAGAACACCTCCTACGACATGATGCTGTTCTACTGTTTCACCGAAGGGCACGGCCATCAGCGCGGTAAGAATGGGAATCAGATTGATGTAGATGCCCGCCTGGGGAGCACCTAATTGCTCAATTCCTTTGTTCCAGATGTAGTATGCCAAGGCAGTACCAAGTCCCCCCATCACGCCAGCCGCCAACCAATAGGTCCAGGGATAGTCGCTCAACGTCCCCAGTCCATAGTATGGCAGAATGAGGACGAAACCTAAAAAGCAAATCAAATTGGTAACCAAGGTAAACTGATGGATATTGAGCGGGCCATTGTACTGCTTGACCCATACATGGTGAAGCGCAAAAACGAAAGTTGCCAGCAGCATCCATGTTTCCCCCACTGTGATTCGAAAATCGGCAATCAGGTCAAAACTTCCGCGTGACAAGAAGTACAGGGCTCCGAGCAGCCCCAAACCAATGCCAATCCAATGCGTTCTTTTGATGGCGATGCCGAGGAGGATGCGAGACAGCACCAACGTCATCATAGGATTCAAACTGGTGATGATGGTGGCATTCATGGCCGAGGTGGTCTCCAGGCCCTGAAAGAAGAAATAATTAAATAGAAATAGTCCTACAAAACCAATAAGAAAAAGGCGCAAAAATTCGACCCTCATGGCCGACCATTTTGGCATCTGCCTTGCTGCCAGTACAACAAGTACCAATACGCCAAAAGCATACCGCCAAAACCCGGCTTCGGATACACTCGAGTATTGCAGAAGAAAGCCGGCAAGATAGAAGTTGAGGGCCCAGAAAGCAGCCGGCAAAACCATTAACCATACGTACTTGCTCATCGCGGGTACTTCTCATCAGGACAAAAAAATCCCCTCGCATAATACGAGGGGATTTCCCTTGAGTTAGATGTCTTTAAACATCTTAGAATTCATATCGCAATCCCAACTGCGCAGTCCATCGTGCAGAGTAGGTTCCTGATTGAACGATGTTGTAGGTGTCTCCCGGATCACGGAAGTTGTACTCCAATACTCCGTCGTCATTTCTGCTGGCCTGAATCAGAGAAAAAGTATTGCCTCCCACAAAGTAGCGTCGGCCCCACCCCTTGTTTAACATATTGGTGAAGTTGAACACGTCGAGAGTGATCTGAAGCTTGTGCTTGGTATCACCAGCCATCACGTAAAAGTCCTGTGCTATTTTCAAGTCAAGTACATTTTCAAATGGAGTTCGTACCTCGTTGGCCTCCGCATAGTCTCCTCTTCTCTCACTCAGATAATCATCTCCAGAGATAAATGCATCCAATGCAGCCCATTGCTGATCGGCTGTAGCGCCTCCGTCGATATCTACGAGATTGATCTCGCTTTGATTAGCCGGAACATAGACCAAGTCATTGAAATCGGCATTGTCAGATACATCCGAGATCGGATTGTTGTAGACGTACGAATAAGGCAGACCGGACTTTCCAGTATAGAACAATGATACCGTAGTCGCCGCAAACTCCGAATAATCAAACTTATGGGAGAAGAAAGCAGTAATACGTGATCCAGAATCAAACGTAGACCGAACCACAGACGGATTATTGTTTCCTTGAACGCTTAGGACGTTCAGCCAGTTTGTATTGTTGATAAAGCCACGACCATCAAATAGCGCATCCGCCCGAGTAAACGAATATGCCAGACTCAAGAAACTGTTCGCTCCTAACTGTCGAGAGAGTTGTGCTGTTCCATTAAAAGTAAATCCCTTATTGGTGTTGCTAACCAACGTAATGTTCTCATATGTCCCATCGACTTTGTCCGAGAAATCAACCGTAGGACGATTGTCGGCACCTCCCAATGATGTAGTTCTGGGTTTGATGTTGACTTGCTTTACGTCCATGTTATTCAACGTCTTGGTGTATGTCAATTCAAAGGTAGCGTCCCATCCCCCCAAGACTTTCTTGTCCATAGCAAGGCTGCTCCTGAAGATCTGAGGGTACTTGAAGTCCTCCACGAAAAGGTCCACATCACCTGCTGGGCTAACGCTAGATGTCAACTGATCCAACCACTGCTGAGGTTCGGCCAAAATTTCCTGATCACCGCAGCATCTGACGTTAAACGCACTATTCAGGCCATTTCTGATGAACATTCCACCTGGCCATACCCATGGGACACGGCTTGTGAAAATCCCGAGACCACCTCGCAGCTGAGTTGTCTTGTCCCCATTCACGTCGTAGTTAAATCCAATCCTTGGGCTAAGCAGAATCTGAGTAGATGGTGCCTGGCTCGCTCTTGCCCCCTGCAAGTCATAGAACTGTTCCAATGCTGGCACAGTCTGAGAATTGAATTGCGTGTTGTCTAGTGGGGGATCATCCGAGAATATCGGAATGTCAAATCTCAGACCCGCGGTCAACTTAAAGTCGCGATTTACCTGGATCTCATCTTGTGCATAAAAGGCCAACTGCATCGCATTGAAAGATGGCCCTAGATTTGTAGCATCGTCGCCCAATCGAATTTCTTGACCGGAACTTGATTGCTCATGACCAAATAAAAGTAGATCAGCAGGTTCTCCAGCCAAAAACCGATTCACCCCGTCGAAGAAGTACTGATACCTTGGCGTGGAGAAGATGGTAAATAAGTTCTGGATTTTGAAGAACTCATTATGCGTGCCAAATGTCCAGGAGTGCTTCCCTTTGTAGAGATTGAAATTGTTTGTGATGGTGAACACATCTTGGTTCACCACATTAGAGTAGGAAAAATTATCCGTACCAGCGACCAC
>JAHQVP010000085.1 GCA_019634275.1 Saprospiraceae bacterium | reverse complement strand
CCTTTTTATTTGCGTCAGGCCTCTCCAAAGCAAGCGTTGGTCGGCCTTCCTCAAATAAAAAAAACCACGCTTGGCAGCGTGGTTTATCAAAATCATTGAGCGAAAGACGGGATTGGCAAACCGATCCCGGAGAGGGGGTGTTTTCAATGATTTTGATAAACCCTGGCGGGTTGTCCTTTTCTATTTGCGTCAGGCCTCTCCAAAGCAAGCTTTGGTCGGCCTTCCTCAAATAAAAAAAACCACGCTTGGCAGCGTGGTTTATCAAAATCATTGAGCGAAAGACGGGATTCGAACCCGCGACCCCGACCTTGGCAAGGTCGTGCTCTACCAGCTGAGCTACTTTCGCAATGGTGCGCAAATATATAAACTTTCGCACTGTTCGATTCAAAAGGGTCCGTGATTTTTGATGGCAGAAAAAGAGGTCATCAGCAACGACCAATGACCTCTCTTTTAGGTTGCATATAGCGTTAGAACCGTCAATCTCAGTTGAGTACAGGTTCTCCAACGGACACTTGAGCAAATGCCTGCTCAAAATCGTCCTTAATGTCTTCAATGTGTTCTATGCCAACAGATACACGCAACATGGTCGGGGTGACTCCCGATGCCAATTGTGCAGCTGCACTTAGTTGTTGGTGGGTAGTTGCCGAGGGTTGAATGATCAATGTCTTGGCATCGCCGACGTTGGCCAAATGGCTGACCAGTTTGAGGTTGTCCACTACCGCGGTAGCGTTTTCCTTCTCTCCTTTGAGGACGAAGGAAAGGACTCCTCCATATCCTCGCTTGAGATACTTGCTGGCATTGGCGTGTGTAGCACATGATGCCAAACCTGGATAGTTTACACTGGCAACCTTGTCATGAGCCTCCAACCACTCTGCTAGCGCCTGTGCATTCTCCACTGTACGTTGGACGCGCAGCGATAATGTCTCCAAACCCTGAAGAAATAAAAAGGCATTAAAGGGACTCATGGCAGGACCATAGTCTCGCAGCCCTTCCACCCGCGCACGGATAATAAAGGCAATGTTGCCAAACGGTCCATCACTACCAAAAATCTCCCAGAAATTCATGCCATGGTATCCTTCAGAAGGTTCAGAAAACTGAGGATACTTGCCGTTCCCCCAATTGTAGTTTCCGCCATCCACGATGATGCCGCCTATGGAAGTACCGTGGCCTCCGATCCATTTCGTCGCTGATTCCACGACGACGTTGGCCCCGTGTTCTAGTGGTCGAAAGAGGTAGCCACATGCGCCAAAAGTATTGTCTACGACCAATGGCAAATCATGTTTCTTTGCTACTGCAGCAATGCCTTCAAAATCGGGCACAGAAAAACTTGGGTTTCCGATTGTTTCGGTATAGATGGCTTTAGTATTGGCATCAATCAAGGCTTCTAAAGCCTCTGCCGATTCGTTTTCAACAAAGCGAACTTCGATCCCAAGCTTTTTGAAAGTGACTTTAAATTGATTGTACGTACCACCATATAGATTGGCCGACGAGATGATGTTGTCTCCAGATTCAGCAAGATTGGTGATGGCCACAAACTGAGCAGATTGTCCAGACGATACCGCGAGTGCAGCGACACCTCCTTCAAGGGCAGCCACTCTTTTTTCGAGTGCGTCGGTTGTGGGGTTCATGATGCGGGTGTAGATGTTGCCAAACTCCTTGAGTGCAAAGAGGTTGGCGCCATGTTCAGAATCTTTAAAAGTGAATGATGTGGTCTGATAGATGGGTACGGCCCGGGAGCGGGTAGTACCTTCCACTTCTTCCTGACCAGCATGGAGCTGCAATGTTTCATATCTCAATGACATAGTGATTCTTTTTTATTTGGTTGAATTTCGAATAGTGTCACCTAAAATAGGTCACATTTAGGAGAACTTCAATTGAGCGTCCTGCGGACTAAGGATTTTTCAGAGATTAAGCCAGTATGTCGCCTTCGCTACAAGAGCACGGTTCCGCTGGCTGAACTGTGAAAAAGGATCAATGAAATAGTTGTCGGTATAGACTATAAAGATGTCAGAAACAGGGGCAAAGCGATATTGCAGACGCGCATTAATGTTCAGGTTTTCAAGCTGACTATTGTATTGAAAGAAGGTCGTAAAAAACAGCTTTTTGCTGAGTGTGAGGTCGACTCGTGGTCCTACCAGCCAGACGGTGGAAGGAACAAAAGGATCAGCCAGTTTTATCCGGTTAAAACTATAGTCCAGGGAGACAAACCCGTATGGCTGGTATCGATATGTAATGGACCCATCGATGCCGAAGACGGATCCGTTGTAAAATCCGCCAAAAATGGGACCAATCTCATAGAAGAATTTTTTCGAATCATTTGACTCGTAAGACAATTGGGTAGTTAGAAATCGGTATTGACTGTCTTCTGGTAGGAAGATGCCTTCGGATTGCTGACGGGTTGGATCAAAGTCCCGAAGTAAGTGTACAAAAGTATAGCTGCTGCCCAAGACAAGGTTGCGATTGTCTTTGAATGAAATCGTCCATTCGCCTTCGACCTGCCATTCCGAGTTTGACCAGGGGGCAAGGACTGGATTTTCTTTTTCACCCACTTCCCAGAAAAACCGACTGTCCAGGTTTAAGTCGTGCCGAGCAATATTGCCTTTTCGTGGATAGAAAAAGAGCTGCAACTCAGGGCTTACGAGAAAGTAGTCGCGTCGAGGTACAAAACCTGCCTGTGCGTCGAAGCCATTGCCAACAAATAACTGGGCCCATTCGAGTCGATAATGACGTTGTAAATACTCCAGCTGCAGCCCATGCGTATAGCTGTCCGCCGGCTTATCTGGTGAGAATAAGGTATGGTAGAAGGCCTTACCCCGCCAGACGTTATCTGGAGAATTGAGCCGATATTCCAGACCGGCTACGCGATTATAGCGGTCTGCACGAGGGCCTCCGTTTTCATTGTCCGTTATCTGTCGATTGACCAGCATCACCGCAATGTTGGATCGACTGAAAACGCGTTGTTCCAAGGCTGCCACAGTATAGTTGATTCCTGGAACTCCCGACTGCTTGATTTGTGCCGTCTGAGTATTGAGCAATCCTACACGTAGACGTTCATTGACTTTACCACTCAGTCTTACCCCATATTGAATCTTGTTCTGCACATTTTGACCTGTGATCGAATCTACGGCAAGACCAATGCGTCGCGAAAAGAAAGGATTGACCCGACGCAAGCCAAAAGATCCAAACAAGTCTGCATTCTCGATGAAAAATTGCCGCTTTTCTGGAAAGAGCAGTTCAAAGCGATCGAGATTGGACACTTGTTCGTCCACCTCGACTTGTGAAAAATCCGGATTCACGGTCAAGTCGAGATTGAGTCCAGCGGTCAAGCCAATTTTTGCATCACCACCGATGGCGGTATTCCACTTTGATTCTTGTTGTGAAGGGTCAAGGAAGTCACGACTTACGCCCGCAGTAGCATATGGGATAATGGATACGTTAGCTCCTGGACGAGCAAGAGGCTTATCCCATTGCATCTTGCCCATATGAGCCAGATTCATAATCAGCAGATTTTGAGGGACTGCGATCCAACTGGAGATCTCGTTGTGTTCTGAATCCCATCTATAGCTGTTGAAACGCCATTGTTCAGTACCTGCCTTATAACGAAGGGTTTTAAATGGGATAGCAAATTCAGCAATCCAATGATCATCATGAATCTGGGTCGCTCCGGACCATCGATTGTCCCAGGACGCGGCAAAGTCAGAAATTTGAGATCCCCCATTGGCGATCAAGGCTTCGCGACGAACGCCAAGAATATTCATTCCAAAAAGGAATGCGTTGTTTTGGTCATTGTAGGTGTCGAAGAGAATGCTGATGTTGTCGTTGCCGCGAAAACTGAAGTCCCGTTTTAGCGAAGTGACCACATAGTCCTTAGAGGTGGAGTACATCTTCAATCCAACATACACATGATCATCATCATATGAGAAGTAGACCCTACTGTCATTGGTGGCAAAGCCCGTGTCAATGGGAAATTGGCGATGGAATGATCCATCCGCTAGTTCCCATGATGCTTCATCCAGCACGCCGTCAATGATGATTTCACTTAGTGCGGCTTTCATGGGTACGGTCGGACGATCCTGCCCAGATAATACCACATGCCCACCTATTGAAAATAGGAGTAAGAGGAGAAACTGTGGGATAAGGAGTTTCGCTCTAGGCTCGCACATGAGTTGTTAGAGAAGCCCACATCCTTGCATACTGAAATCCAATGATGAGGATGGCAGTATAACACACATTAGCAAGCAGGGAGTTCAGTGCGAAGGGCAGACCAGCAGTATATGCAGCTGCCAGACCAGCGCCTGATTTTGGATACAGGGTTGTGCTGACAAAAACGCCAAAATTGCTGACCACAAAGAAAACAGCAGTACCACATAGGGTACCAAGCAGAAAATTCTTGGTGTTTAAGCGTCGTAAGAATTTTGCTCCGCAAAAAACCAATCCGGCAAAGGCTGCATAGGTCCATAGCGCGTCAAGACTCAGGAGGGTAAATCCATCAAAGTACTGAGCATAGATCACATTGTTCAGTATGAGATCAGAGATAAAGAGGGCGCAGAGTGGAGCAGCATAGCTCCAAATTCGATTTTGAAAAAAAGCAGCGCCAAATAGCCCTACAGCACCTACAGCCGTGAAGTTGTGCCAATGCGGTAAAAATCTTGATGCGATCGCCAGAACAATCAAAAAAATCAACAGAGAGAACGAACTTGTCTTTCGCTGCATTCAGGCTTCTTTACCAGTAAAAGTACACAAAGTTACCATCACATAGTACTAATTCTCATTTGAATTAGGAGCATAAGACGATTTTCATACATTAGCGTCCGGTCCTATTAACCGAACCTTAATCCCATGGTAATGTTGATTACTGTGGGATTTTTCGTTCATAGATATACTATGTTTTTTGCTGCTGCTAAGACCGGGAAAAATGGCATCCTACCATTTGTGATGATGCTGCTATTGGTCATGATGGGGGTGTCAATCGGTCAATTGCCCCTGGGGATGATCAGTGCAGGAGTGGAAACAACGAATCCAAGCTCCGGTGCAATCGAACCGAATACATTGCTTCTTTTGCTATTGATGGGATTCATGGGAGGATTTCTATTCCTGCGCGTTGCTTTTCCATTGGTTCATCGTCGTCCTTTTCGCACCCTGATCACGGAAGCTCCGAGGGTTGACTCGTCACGAATAGCCCTCAGTTTTGCACTTTGGTTTCTGTTGGTGGGTTGCTCCGACATCGTGATGTATGCCATGGAGCCTTCAAACTATGTCTGGCAATTTAGGCCCAAGCAGTTCTTTCCCCTTCTGTTGATTGCGGTATTCGCACTTCCTATTCAGACTTCATTGGAAGAATTTGTTTTTAGAGGCTACCTCATGCAGCAAGTGGGCTTAGTCAGCAAAGGCCCCGTTGTTCCCATCCTCGTGACCTCGGTGTTGTTCGGAGCCATGCATCTTGCCAATCCGGAAGTACATGCTTTTGGAGTTGGACGCATGATGTTTTACTATGTTTCGTTTGGCATTCTATTGGCAGTTTCGGTTGTCATGGACAATCGCCTGGAAATAGCCTTAGGCATGCATGCCGCCAATAACTTTTATGGTGCGACCATCGTCTCATTTGATAACTCCGCCTTGCAAACTCCTTCGCTATTTTTTCAATATAACTTGGATATCGGTATCATGCTTCTTCTGTACGTGATACTTGCTACCGTTTTTTTCCTGATTTTGTACAAAAGATACCATTGGGACTATCGAGTCCTATTGCAAAGATTTAGATTAAACAATGATGAAGTATTTTCTGAGCATCTGTAGCCTACTAATGGCAACCGCGCTGTCCGCCCAGTACTGGCAGCAGAAGGTGGATTATCGAATGGAAATTGATTTTGATGTCACCAATCATCAATTTGAGGGCAAGCAATTGTTGGTTTACGTAAACAACTCTCCAGACACACTCGACCGCATTTTTTATCATCTGTACTTTAATGCTTTCCAACCGGGCAGTATGATGGATGTGCGTTCTCGATCAATAGTGGATCCCAGTCAAAAGATTGGATCTCGCATTGCCTCCCTAGGCGAGGATGAAATCGGTTATCTACGAGTTCAGCGCTTGGTTCAGGATGGAAACGATGTCGCTTTTAAAGAAGTGGGAACCATTCTTGAAGTAGATCTGGCGCAGGCTATTCCACCTGGAGGATCTACCATCATGGAGATGAACTTTTTAGGGCAAGTACCGGTACAGATCAGGAGATCTGGTCGAGACAATGCGGAAGGAATTTCTTACTCCATGTCGCAGTGGTACCCTAAACTTTGTGAATACGATTATCAAGGGTGGCATGCCAATCCCTACATCGGTCGGGAGTTTCATGGTGTTTGGGGGAATTTTGACGTCAAACTTACGATCGATCAATCGTACCTCGTTGGAGCAACAGGCATTCTGCAGAATCCAGATCAGATTGGACATGGATATGGCGCTGAAACCGTGCAGCACGAAGCGGGCACTTCGCTCACCTGGCACTTTAGAGCAAACAATGTACATGACTTTGTTTGGGCGGCAGATCCAGACTACTCGCATACGCAATTGGAAACAGATGATGGCGTGACCCTCCACTTCATCTTTCAAGAGAATGAGAAGACGGAAGAAAATTGGTCGAAACTACCGGGAATAATGAAGGCTGCATGGCCTTACATCAATGCGCGTTTTGGAAAGTACCCCTACGAAGCATATTCGTTCATTCAGGGGGGAGACGGAGGAATGGAGTACCCCATGGCAACCTTGATTACGGGAGAGCGCAGCCTCGGCAGTTTGGTAGGCGTCTCCGTACATGAGCTTATGCATTCTTGGTATCAGATGATTTTAGGAACCAACGAATCTCTTTATCCCTGGATGGATGAAGGGTTTACCAGTTATGCCAGTACTGCTGTCATGAACGAACTCAAACGAATGGGAGAACTCAAAGGAGAGGCCTTGAGCAACCCCTATTCTGGGACCTACCGTAGCTACCGCAGACTCGCCAGTTCTGGACTGGAAGAACCGATGAATACCCATTCCGATCATTATAATACGAACTATGCATATGGGCAAGCAGCCTATACCAAGGGATCTGTTTTTCTGCGCCAACTTGAATATGTAGTCGGCAAACCAGCTTTTGATAAAGCTCTCTTGAAGTACTACGACACCTGGAAGTTTAAGCATCCTAATGCCAATGACTTTATCCGTGTATTCGAAGACGTGACGGGATTGGAGTTGGATTGGTATAAGGAGTACTTCGTTAACTCTACGAAAACGATTGATTACCGATTGGACTCCATTGTTGGAGCTGAAGAGGTCAGCCATGTGCTGATGTCTCGTGAAGGGCTCATGCCGATGCCCATGGACGTAGAAGTAGAGTTGATGGACGGAAGTAGAACGATCTACACCATCCCCTTGCGTATTATGCGTGGAGCGAAGAAGTCTGATCATTATGGGGAGGTAAAGGTAGCGGAGAGCTGGCCCTGGACTCATCAGCAGTATGCTCTTGAAGTTCCCTTTCCAAAATCCATGATTAAGGCAGTACGACTTGATCCATCGCAGCGTATGGCTGATGTTAAGCAAAAAGGCAATTTTTGGACGTTAGCCCGACCCTAGCTTTGTCAGGGCTTGAGGTACGGGAGCTGTCGGTGTACTTTGATGCACAGAAGGAAAGACAGCAGGTTCTTCGTAGAGTATCACTTTCCCTCAAAGGGGGAGAGGTGTTGGGGTTGATCGGAAACACGGGCAGTGGAAAGTCCACTCTAATGAAATGCTTATTGGGGCTCTTGCCAAGAGGAGCTTCTTTTGAGGGCTCCTTGATCCTGGGCGATAGGGACCTGACCCAGATCTCTGCCGAACAGTGGAGAAACCTCCGTAGAAAGGCACTTAGGGTGATCACCCAGAATCCGTATTTGTCCCTTGACCCTACCATGAAATGTGGTCTGCAGGTCGCCGAATTACTGGAAGGCAGCAGAGCGCAGAAACGAAGACAGGCGCTGGAACTTCTCCGCCAGGCTGGTCATGCACAGCCTGAGAAAGTTTATGAAGCCTTTCCACATCAGTTGTCCATTGGCCAATGCCAGCGTGTTGCGGTCGCAATGGCGCTGCATGGAAAGCCTCAACTGGTCGTGGCGGATGAGCCATTTTCTTCGTTGGATGATGATATGGCCATATTGGTGTCAGACCGCATTACCGCGCTGACTCAATCGGGCGTAGCTGTTTTGCTTATCTCCCACCAACTTGAAGCCATCGATCGAGCGGCAGATCGGTGGATGGTGATGCACAATGGTGCGATCGTGGAAAAAGGCGTTGGATCAGTGTTGGCCTACGAGGGCACGAATGCATTCACGCGTGACCTGGTTAAGAGCGCACGAAAAATTGGACAGCACAAACAGCATGAGAAGGCCATGCAACATCCGATCTTCGAGGCGAAGGAGCTTCGCCATGTCTATCGAAATAACCTATTCGACAAGCAGTCGAGCATGGTGCGTTTTCAACCACTTACTATTTATGATCGTGAAAGTGTAGGAGTTATTGGTCCTTCCGGTTGTGGCAAGTCCACATTGCTGAGAATTCTGGCAGGTTTGATGCCAGACTACCATGGGCAAGCCATGTTTCAAGGCAGATCGATCAAGGACTGGATATGGGAGAATCCGAATTCATATTTTTCCTCGGTACAATACCTGTTTCAAGATGCGGCAGCCGCACTGCCGCCTCACATGACGGTACGAAAACTTTTGCTCAGGTCCATCTCGAACCATAGCGATGGGTGGGAGGAAGAGGATACTAAAGTGCTAATCGATTTATGTAATCAAGTTGGTTTGGAGGAGGCATTGCTAGAGCGAGAACGGCATCAACTCTCTGGTGGGCAGCAGCAGCGGGTATGTATGGCAAGAGCGTTGGCGGCCAGGCCTAGGGTGTTGCTGATGGACGAGTCTTTTTCGTCTCTGGACGTTACCGTTAAGGTGGGGTTTGTTGAACTGCTCGAAAGGTTGCAATCCACTCTCGGTCTGACGATTGTAATGGTGTCCCATCGAAAGCGTTTGGTGCAATCTTGTTGTCAGCGCGTTTTAGACGCAGGTGATTTTATGGCCGTTTCTTGATTGGATAGTTACCGTTGTATAGGACCGACAGGCCCTTACATATGCGACTTTCGAAAAATATTAGGACGGATTGCAACTATTTAGGTCACATTTACGTCTATGTGTGTAAGGGTATGCGCAGCATTCCCTTGATCTAAACTTGAGAACAGATGCGTAAATCATTTAAAGTAGTCGGACTTCTCCTTCTTCTTGCTCTTTCGGTTGCCTCGATTGTCTATCTTCAATCGGGAGATTTAGGCCAAGCGGTAGGGTTGAGTTCCGCTTTTTCAACACCTGATGTAGAGATGTCAC
The DNA here is from genome assembly GCA_019634275.1 of Saprospiraceae bacterium. GTDB lineage: Bacteria > Bacteroidota > Bacteroidia > Chitinophagales > Saprospiraceae > CAJQNM01. The sequence goes on along the minus strand of JAHQVP010000085.1, from coordinate 2,912 downwards.
GTCAATTTGTTGAAGTACTGAAAAAGGTGGTTCTGGCTACTTTTCACTAGCCTGCACCAGTAGAGAGTCACTTCACCCTACGTGGAGGACCCCACCTGAGTAGGCAGTATGGACTGCCCGTTTAAGAAGTCTCTGATAGACATGCGTTTGCGACCCGTTAATTGTACTTCCTTCAAAGCAAGCGCACCAGTTCCTGTTCCCAGGTAAAGTGATTTTTCATCGCGCTCGATTTGGCCAGGGGCCAATTTCTTTGAGGTTAAGGATGTCTTGTACACTTTCAATTGACCGTCTCCCCACGGCAACCATGCGACTGGCCACGGGTTAAGACCTCTCACAAAGTTATAGAGGTATTCGCCACTCTTGGAGGGATCGATCTCACACATTTCATGCTTCAGCTTTGGCGCTTTGGTTGCTGCAGCGTGATTTTGCTCTATGGTCTGATATTTTCCGTCTACCACCTGATTGACCGTTTTCAAGACGAGATCAGCCCCGATATGCTTCATCCGATCATGTAGGTCACCAGCTGTATCATCCTGATAAATAGGCACTTCAGATTGAAAAAGTAGATCGCCCGTGTCGATGGCATGCTGAATAAAAAAGGTGGTCAGGCCAGTAGTGGATTCTCCATTGATAATGGCCCAATTAATTGGAGCAGCCCCCCGATACTTAGGCAGAAGTGAGCCATGCAGATTGATCGTTCCCATGGGGGGCATAGACCACACCACTTCCGGCAACATTCTAAAAGCGACCACGATTTGTAAATCGGCACCTAGCGCAGCCAGTTCTGCATTGAATTCGCTTGATTTGAGATTCTTTGGTTGTAGGACCGCTATTTCCTTCTCCATGGCGTACCGCTTTACCGCCGATACCATTCTGGTTTTTCTTCCGCGACCTCCCCATTTGTCCAAAGAGGTTACGACCCCTACAATATGGTAACCATTGTTTAACAAAATATCGAGTGACGGCACCGCAAACTCAGGCGTCCCCATAAATACAATCCTTGGTTTCTCTTTCTTCATGCTTTAAAGAATTCAAGTGAGCTGCGAATGTAAAAGTTCCAACGAAGAGAAAGCGATTGTGATTAATGTCAGATCTTTGTTGTATGAAATTTGAAATACGAATGTCTAATCGGCTATACCATATTTTTTACCTGGTAGCTTTTGCCATTTTCGTGACCGGGCAGGCGGTGCAGGCTCAGGTCGCCATCGAAGGGTATGCCTTCGAAAGTGATAATCGGGGCTATCTAAATGCCGTCTCCATTGAGATTACGGATAAAAGCAATGGAGAGCTGATCGACGTCATCCAAAGCAATGCCGAGGGCTACTTTGTCACCGACTTGCCGGCGGATAAGACCTATACGCTCGTAGCCAATAAGTCGCTGTTTCATCCAACCAGGCAGGATTTTACTACACAACTTGGAGGTGATGCAAATAAGGTCTTTCTAAAGGTGGAGCTGAATAGACAACCTGGTTATATGTTTGATGTCACGTTGGCGGCTGCAAAAATGGAAGGAGATTCAGTCGCAGATGCCATTAGCGGAGCTTGGATAGAGGTTTTCAATAATACCAATGAGGAATTGGTGCTGGAGCTGAAGGATTATCCGCATCCCAATTTTGCATACACATTCCAACAGGGCAATCACTACACGATCTTAATTCGAAAGGAGGGTTACTTTGCCAAGCGGCTGGAGGCCATGGTCAACGTGGATGGTTGTATTCTTTGCTTTGATGGGCTTGCCTCTCTCGAGAATGTCACCGATAATCTTACCGAAGGATTACAAATGGGATCCCTGCTGGCTAACGTCGAGTTGAAGCGAGCTGCCGTGGGCGACAAGTTTAGTGTGGATAACTTATTGTATGCCTCTTCTTCGGCAGAGATTTCGAGAACCGCTGCGCAAGAACTGGATAAGCTTGCCACGATACTACACGAGAATCCGGGACTTATCGTAGAATTGGGTAGCCATACAGACAGCAAAGGGAAAGCAAAATTCAACATGGAACTGGCAGATCAACGGGCAAAGGCTGCAGTAGCGCATTTGATCCTGAAGGGCATTGATCCCGATCGAATAGTAGCACGCGGTTATGGCGAATCGGAGTTGTTGAATGACTGTGCTGATGGCATCACATGTACGGAGGATCAACATGCAATCAACCGCCGTACCGAAGTCAAAGTGATAGGGTTAAGAGATCCGAGAAAGGCCAACGTTTCCCTGTTGGAAATTAAGGAGCAGGAGAAGTTTTCTCGAATGCTGGAAGAGGTACAGCAGCAGGAACAAGTTCAGGTGGGAGAGGAAGCACCATTGCCGGAGGAAATTTCAAACGACATTATGGAGGATGCGCCCGTCACCACTGCTGGGGAGGAGGAGCCCATGATGAGGGACACCCTTGACCTTGCTGCAGAGACAGAACTCGAAATTGTCGTGGGAAGACCCCTGCGCAAGCACGTATCTGATCGCGCCGATGAGTCCATTTCAGAAGCGGATGATTTTGGTGACAAATTAAGAGAGGTTGAAAGACCTCCGGTTGCATTGGTCCAGGCTGGAGAACCAATCCCCGTCTCATTTACAGGCTATATGATCGAACTCGCCCAGACCGGCGTTCGGCTAGGACCGGGACATCCAATAGTCAGAGACTTTGAGCAGGTGTACTGGGAGAAATTACCCTCAAACGAACACAGCTACCTCGTCGGCCGCTTTGAGGACATTCAGCAAGCCCTTTTGTACCTGGAAGACTACCTTTTGGCAGATTACGCCTCGGCAAAAGTCATTGAATTTGTGCAGGGCGTGCGCAAGTGAGGAGACCTATTTTGCAGGGTCTTGATCCTCTTTTAAGAACTGATCCGTGAAGTGACCGCGCTTCTTGCTCCTGGCAAATGCCTCTTGATTATATTTAGTTGATTCCCCCCGTGGAATG
>JAHQVP010000084.1 GCA_019634275.1 Saprospiraceae bacterium | reverse complement strand
GGGTGTAGTCTTTGGCCTTTTGTACACCTTGGAATCTATTTGGCTGCGCATTCCACTCAGCATCATCGCTGGATTGACTTTGGTGCGCATGTTTGTCATCTATCACGATTATTTGCATAAGACGATTCTGCAGAAGTCAACGGTTGCTAAAGCGTGGTTCTATTTTTTTGGGCTCTATATTTTAGCCCCTTTCAGCATTTGGAAACGGTCCCACGATTATCACCACAAGCATAACTCCAAACTCTACACTTCGAGCATTGGATCGTTTCCTATTGTCACTACTGAAAAGTTTCTTTCGGCATCAAAAGGAGAACGAAGAATCTATCTTTTCATAAGGCATCCGCTTGCCATTGCTTCGGGCTACTTCGTTGCTTTTTTATTTGGCATGTGCTTTAGGTCTTTTACAGCAAGCCCAAAACGACATTGGGACAGCTTACTCAGTGTTGTATTGCACTTTGGTATCGGCGCCCTGGCCTGGACCTTTGGCGGATTTGCTACCTTCTTTCTGGCTTTTCTGCTTCCCAGCATCATTGCATCAGCCACAGGGTCGTACTTGTTTTACGCCCAGCACAATTTTCCTGGGGTGACATTTGCCGATAAGGATGGGTGGACCTACATCAATGCAGCACTCCAGTCTTCTAGTTACATGCGCATGAATCCCATTATGCATTGGTTTACCGCCAACATCGGATACCACCATATCCACCACGTCAATGCGCGCATACCTTTTTATCGCTTGCCGGAGGTGTTTACTCAGATTGAAGAGCTGAGTTCACCGAAGGAGACTTCTCTCGGACTAAAAGAGATTTGGCGTTGTTTACAGCTTAAGGTATGGGATCCCACCAATGGTAAGATGCTGACTTCAAGGGAATTAGCAGCAGTGCGCTAGATCCACCAGTTACCTGCTTTTTCTTATAGCAATCGCAACGAATGCAACTGATTGATTATCAACGCCTTTTGATTGGTTTTAAATCTAACGCACTCATTTTCATATATTTGCAAGCCGTTTGGGTAAACTGAAGGAACCAATTTTCAGCAGTTTTCCTTGTGAATAAGGAGATTGGTGGGGGAACGCCCAACGATTGTTAACGATAAAATGATGAGCAGATGCCAAGAATGAGTACGAAGCGTTTCGAATACGCAAAAGGAATCTACTATTTCAACATAAAGAATGGATTTAACTCCAACATTACCATCAAGAGAATAAAGAAGGACGATGCCATCTACACCTTCCAGAGCTATCAGCGCAAGAAAAAAGTATGCGAGTGGCTAGGGAAGTGGGATGGCAAGAAGTTTCAAGAAGACGACTTCGAAAAGTTGGTCCAGGGTTCCTAACAAGGGACCTCACGTTTCCGAGATATTTGATTTTGATTTTCCCCAGCCTCACCGATGGATTGCTGGGACGAGTATGCCAACTAGCGCCCCTACAGCGTAGCCAGCGATGACGTCGGAGAGAAAGTGCTTTCCAGCCTTGACTCTGAGCAACCCCTGCACGGCAGGAACCAATGCTGCAGCCGTCCAGATGTATGGTTGTGCACTACTCCCGGGATACAGATCTTGATGTGCCTGGGCGGTAAAGAAGTACATAAAGGCTACGTTGGAAGTGTGACCTGAAAAAAAGGACAGATTGCTGTTGGCACTGAGCTTAGGAGCCAGCGGAACGGATGGATTGTAAACGTATGGTCGGACACGTTTGCTAATATGCTTGGTTAAGTTACCAATGCCATTATTCAGCAGGAGCCCCTCCAGGGACATGAGGCCCAACTTTCCAAAATTGTCCTTTCCGGATTTATCCAAGAGAAAGGCGAACGGCAACGCATAGGAGCTGAAGAGTATACCGTTGCTGATTTGGTGCGCCCGGGGATCCCAGTTTTTGGTTACCCAGCGATCAAAGCCACTAATGGTGTTGGGATCCAGACGCTCGATATCAGCCGGTGTTAGTTTCGGATGATTGCGCTGCAGTACCAGGCTTCCCGTCATGGTGGCGGCGCCCAGACCAATGATGGCACCATCCCTGCTTAAGCTTGTCTTATAGATGTCGGTCTGCCCTTGCATCTGGGGCACAACGAGTCCCACTAGGATTAAGGAGCAAAAAAGGAAATGTTTCATAAGGGTTAGAATGAAGTGGTGTAGGTTCTGGTCATGGATTCGGGCACGCAGATGATGAAGTCGGCCTTACCAAGATGGTCTTTGTTGAGTCGGGACACCTTGGGCTGAGTGACCGTAGATATTGTGGTGATCTTGGTATCTGGTCTATGTTTCTGTACGTACCAGCAAATGCCCTCATTGTCATTGGAGTGATACGACCCATTTACATGAAGCAAAGGTGTTGAGCCCAAATTCTTTAGGATAAAATAAGCCATGGTGGCATCCCGAATGGCTTGGGCTTTGGGAAAGTTTTCACTGTTCATATCTCCATGTTCCATCGCCAGCATGGCTTGATAGCCTGGTAGAGAAGAATCGTATGGTATCGGCAGGGGTGGTAAAAACGCTTTCTCCTCCTGCGATAGCGAATCGAGAAACTCGAATCCCTCACGAAAAACCCGCCTGGGAAGGTGGTCTGGTGTATTGGTCCCAATGATGCGAATGTCATGTTGAAGAGCATATTCGATGAGCGGCTGGTAGTCGGTCTCAAAGTTGGACCAAAGATCTACATGTTGTTCTAGTGTCGACAGAGCAATAGCTCCACTGGAGAGGTGATCCAGCTGTGATTGTTCATTGGACTCAAACATTTCCATGCCCAAGACCACAGTACCGTTCTCATTCATATACTTCAGCAGTTCCAACTCCAACCAATGGCATACGGAGAGGTCATGCGCTTCACCAAAAAAGACCACTTCTGATCGATCAATCGAGCGATAGAGTTTCTTAAATGAGGTTTTCTTGCCCTGTGCATTGTACAGCCTAAAGGCTTCGTGCTCTTGAGCCCCAAGCAGGTTGCATCCAATCGCTAAAAGACCGATTGAAATCAGTATTTTCCGAAAATCTCCTGACATGAAGACAAGGTAAGGCTTCATCAAGAAGAACCGTATAAAAAGAGAAACGAATGAATAGAACGGCGATAATGATTTTACTGTCTTTGAGTGCAGTCTCCCTTTTTGCTCAGGCTCCTGAAGTAGGTCGAAGCAATGCACTGGTAGCTTCTTCCGCAGAACAGGCGGGGATGTCCCAGGCAAGATTAGACCTTATAGATCAAATGTGTGCTGATGCGGTTGAAGCCAATCAAGTACCCGGTATAGTGGCTTTAATTGCGCGAAAGGGCAAAGTCGTTTTTCATCAGGCGTATGGCACCGCTGATCAGACGGGGCGAGCGCTGGAGGGTGATGCTATCTTTCGGATTGCTTCTCAAACCAAGGCCATAACGGCGACAGCGGTCATGACGCTGTGGGAGAAAGGATTGTTTCGGCTGGATGATCCTATATCGAAGTACATTCCGGCTTTCGAAGAAACGGGCGTATTGGATCGTTTTTCTTACGCCGATACCAGCTTTACCATCAAACCCGTTGAGAAGCCGATCACCATAAGGCATCTGCTCACCCACACCTCTGGACTCGGTTATGGAGTGATCGATGGGGATGAGCGATTTAAGATGATGTACGCCAAGGCTGGTGTCACGGATCTGTTTTCAACAAAAGAAATCACCATCGAAGAGTCGGTCAAGAAGCTGGCCGCACTGCCGCTGCACCATCAGCCTGGTGAAAAATTTACCTATAGCGAAGGGTTGGACGTCCTTGGGTACTTCATCGAAGTAGTCTCAGGGCAATCCTTTAGTGACTATTTAGAGGAGCATGTTTTTAGACCCATTGGGATGCATGATACGCATTTCTACCTCCAACCCGATGAATATGATCGGTTGGTTTCAGTACAGCATTGGGATGACGACAACTGGGCTGACTTTCCCATCACCTTCTATGATCCTGACTATCCTAAAAAAGGAGCAAGAATGTTCTATTCTGGAGGGGCAGGGCTCTCCAGTACCGCTAGCGACTATGCGGCATTCTTACAGATGTATTTGAATATGGGAGAAATCAATGGTCATCGCCTATTAAGTCGCAAAACCATTGAAATCATGATGAAAAACCAGATCGGCGACTTGTGGAATGGAGGCACGGACTATGGTCTTGCGTTTGGGATCGTCAATGAGCGTGGAGTTGCTGAGGGAGGACGCGGATCCCAGGGTACTTTTGATTGGGGAGGGTACTTTAATACTCAATATTTTGCCGATCCTGAAGAACAGATTATTGGGATCTTAATGAAACAGACCCAAGGCCCTGTGCAAGATGAAACTGGGTGGAAGTTCCGACAGATGGTATTTAGTGCTATTAATGATTGAGGTACTTTGCAAGGTCCATAGAACCTTTTCGCTTTTGGTGTGTATAGGCTTTCAATAGAATGGAATAGAAGATGAAAAAAATCGGCAAGGTTGTTCTTTACCTTTTAGGCGGGCTGTTTATTCTTGGGTTGGCTGGGTTTCTTTTTTTTAGCGAAAAGAAGCCGGATGGAAAAGTGGGACCAGAAGCAGATGCCTTGGCTCAACAAATGTTGGCGTCGGTGAATGCAGAGGCCTGGGAAAATACACCATGGATCAAATGGTCTTTTGCAGGTCGTAATCACTACGTCTGGAATAAGTCCCGAGATTTGGTGAAGGTATCTTGGCAAAGCAATGATGTCTTGTTGAATACAAAAACATTGGAGGGCAAGGCTTTTGAAGCGGGAATAGCGCTCACAGGAGATCAGGAAGCTGATGCTCTACAGAAGGCATGGAAGCTATTTTGCAATGACAGCTACTGGCTCAATCCCATGGTAAAAGCATTTGATCCCGGTACCCAGCGGGCATTGGTGACCATGGAAGATGGAAGTACGGGTTTGATGATTACCCACGGATCCGGAGGTGCTACTCCGGGGGATAGTTACTTGTATATACTGGACGACAACAACAGACCCGTCGCGTGGAAGATGTGGGTGGGCATTATTCCGATAGGGGGAATCAAAAACAGTTGGGAAGGATGGATCACCTTAGAGACCGGCGCCGTCGTCAGTACTAAACATAGCCTGGCCGGCAAGTCTTTTGAGATGATCAATCATGTTGAAGGGGGACTCGACTATGGTTCTATTGGCCTGGCCAGGGACCCTTTTGAGGACATTAAGTAGGACAGGGACGAGATGCGAATCGAGCACACTGTACCACCCATGACCGAACATTCCAAGATTTTTTGGTGGTTGGTTTTTCTGCTTGTCATGGTCACGGGCGAGGTCGTGCAAGCACAGACAGCGTTCCTAGATCGTTATCCCGACATTCGCGAAGAGTCTTTGACCAAGCGCAGGTTCTCTCACCATCAAATACAAGAATTAATCCAGAAGCTGCCACCCGATGTATTCCAGGTGGACTCATTGGGAGCATCCATTGAGGGCAAAGCCATATACTCCATCAGGATAGGAAAGGGACCGCAAAAGGTGTTGCTCTGGTCACAAATGCACGGCGACGAACCCACCGCAACCATGGCCATCTTCGATATTCTTAACTACCTCATGTATGAGACTGCGCAGGGACGTGTTCCGTCTTTCTTGCAGGAGTTGAGCCTTTGCTTTATCCCTATGCTCAATCCGGATGGGGCAGATCGGTTTCGGAGGCGCAATGCACTCAATGTCGACCTAAATCGGGATGCATTGCGTTCCCAAAGCCCTGAAGCCTTCATCCTGAAGACCATGAGGGACACCTTGCAGCCTGATTGGGGATTTAACCTACACGATCAGAACAGATATACTTCTGCTGGCAAGACGCATCATACCGCCAGTATTTCATTCCTCGCTCCTGCGTACAATGAGGCCAAAGACTGGGATCAGAAGCGGGAGGATGCGATGCGTTTGATCGCCAGTATGAATGCCGCTTTACAGCCCTTTGTACCGGATCAGGTAGGACGATACTCTGATGAATTCGAGCCCAGGGCGTTTGGTGATAACATTCAGAAATGGGGCACTCGTACCATCCTGATTGAGACGGGGGGACGTCGAGGTGATCTAGAGAAGCAATACCTCCGAAAGATGAATTATTTGGCTTTGCTGACGGCCTTTGAGGCCATCAAGGAGAAGCGCTATGCAGCATTCACTTTGAAGGACTATGAACAGATCCCCTACAATAGCCGTCGCCTGCACGAACTGATCATTCGGAAGGCGCGTCTTGAACTCGATAAAATGTATACCCTTGATTTGGCTTTTCGCAACCAAGAGGTCGAGTGGAAAGACACTTTCTGGACCCGCGCAGGGATCTCAGATATTGGGGATTTGCACAACTATTATGGCTACACTGAATTTGATGCTTCGGGACTCCTGATTCAGATTGGCGCAGCTAGCGAGCATACCTATGTCGGGGATGCTCTCTCAGAAATCGATCCCCGTAAACTCCTTGCTGAAGGGATCACCTATCTTCGCATTGATCGGATACCTACACTTGATGATCGCCTGACTATGCCCCAGATGTATTTGCTTGGGCCTGGAGAAGACCCACCTGTACACCTGGATCTCGGGCACAATCCTTCCCTTGTGCTCCGAACTAATCTTGGAGACATTCATTCGGTCATCGTCAATGGTCGCCTGATCCAATTCTGATCTTTCTTTGTAATCACGTACCCCATTACAGCAGAAACTGGTATTGTTTGATGGTCGGTCGGGATTGATTTCCAACCATGAAGAGCGGAATACCAAGTGCAAAGTTCTTTTCACGTCCGGTACAACAGAGCGTCTGGAAGAGATCTCACCGTCTTAGATTCGGTAAAAATGTGAATCATGAAAGACCTCCTATGGTGCATTTCCCTGTTATTGATCTCCTGGTCAGCTGGCCAAGCCCAAACGTTGAATATGCCGGCTCTGTTGCAAGTCAAACAAGAAGTACTAACCGACAGCTTGCAAGTCGAATCCTTTCGGGAACGGCTAGAACGTAGGAGCGCTCCATCATTTGGCCATCAACTTCAAGCCTTTATTTCTGCCACTGGTGATTTGAAGACCGCCATCACCGCCAAGGACAATAGTGCCGCCACCGGCTCACTGCAACTCAGTTTCAATAACAGTTGGTTTAAGGGCAAGCAAAAAAAGGGGTATAGTCTGGTGGGCACGGTGAGCTACGCCGCTGTTGATGATACAGTGGGGAGTGGACACAGCAGTACCTTGCTTACGCCCAGAATAGGAAAAAACTCAGCCCAATTTGAATTTATTCCTTCGTGGTCTATCCGAGAATACAATAAGGGAGGGACTCAGGGATTCTTCAAGTTGTATGCTTTTATCTCGACGATTTCCTGGGCTTCACCTTTCGAAAGCGATGGAGTGCAAAGGTCGGATGGCAGCATACTTGGTTTTGGATTTTGCCCAGGCATGATGTTGTTTAAGAGACATGACGACACGAGACATAATCGTGCCGCGCTGGAAGTACATGGCGGTTTTATGGCTCGCGTTATCTTAGGCGACTTGAGAAGTGCCGATGCCTTCCGGACCGAGCTCTTGGGGACGGACCAAACGTTTTTTGGAGGCTTTGAAGCAGGCATATCGGTGAGTTATAAGGGATTTACTGTCGGACTGGACAGTTACTTTGTGTTTGGTCAGGGAGACATTCCGGGTCTGGGAAATGGACAGGTCTCAGGCGGTATTTCCGTGGCAGTGGACCTCTTCGAGGTCAAGTGAAAGTCCTTTAGAAATGCATCAAACTATGAATACGATCAATTGGCCTTAATCTCTAACGTTGCTCCTGTCCGAACCTCGTTGTTGTTTTCAAGGGAGACTTCATCGGCCTGAATGGTGATCTGCCCCGTGATCATCACGTTGTTTCGTATGATCACTTCGCAGTCACTCAGCGTCTGCGTTCCACCAAGCGTTTCGTTGTTGACTACCATGGTGCCACAATTGTAGTTGAGTTTGATCTGATCAGAAGCGGTAAAGGTCGAAGATCCTCGTCTCACCTGGGCGGTTACTTTTTTACTACCACTTCCTTCACTTAGGACCCAATTGTGGTTGGGGGAATACGTCATCCATTCAGACCAATCCTCATTTTCGTTTCGGAAGCGCATATCGTCTGCACCAGAGGGACCGTAGACATGCAGGCTCACCGTTCTGTTGTCGCTCTCTTCGGCTTCCAGATTGATGACGACCGGATAGACTCCATTGCGCGCACCAAAATTTTGGGTCCAATATCTTCGGAATGGCCCCCCGCTTCCATCGCCATTGCAATCTCCATTCTGATCGTACTGGTCCCGATTACTGTCGTCACTGTACTCATATCCCACGCCCAATTCACGATAGGAGGCGTTGAGGATGTTGGCCCGGTGTCCGGGACTGTTCATCCAGCCATAGGTACCGTTCATCACCTCATCTGCATCATTTTGGCCAGCGGCAATGTTTTCTGCTGCGGTATTCCATTGATATCCTGCATCGCGCATGCGCGTAAATGGGTTCTTTTTGGTGTGGATGTCACAGTGGGCAAAAAAATCGGCACGTGCCATGCGGTCACTATGTCCATCTGCGGCATCGTGCAGCAGGTTGACTTCCTTCAACGGTGCCAAACCGGCGTTTTTTCGAGCGAGGTTAGTAAGGTAGACCAGATCTTGTTCTTGAGGTCCGGGGGGCACGCTTCGTGCCTTCGAGGGTGCTTGAGGAGTCAAGGCATGCAAAGAAATGAGTGGAGCCGGTAAAGGGTCTGCGACGATGTTATGATTGGTTTGGCGAAAAGCATGCGCGATGGTAAATTCTCCTCCCTTGGAAATCAAAGTTACGAGCCATGCATCTTCCTGGTAGTCATGAAGTAGAGCGGTCAGTTGGGACTGATCGTCCGTTACATTAGCTGTGATTTTTTGGTTTTCAAGTATTGCGCCCGACCAATGCTTCTGCACGACCAGCTCGATCTGACCAGAGGGTCGTACGTCATCTATTTGTGCTACGATCGTACTTTCTTGAGCAATGACAGTAGACGCAAAGAGCACAAGCAGGAAAGTCGCGGGTTGGGATAGCCATCTCTTCATACATCAGTCTTTTGTGATCTGGAAAGATCAAACCGTGTGTGCTCGGTCAAAATATGATGGGAAATCGGGTCGACAAAGGTATTGAAAAGATGCAAACGGAAGGAGTCTAAAGCGTTAAACTCGATTTTATTGAGCGGTATTTCTATATTTGCGCCCGATTGTGTGAGAGTGTGAGAGGACGAGCGAGGGAGTGAGTGTGCGACAGGACGAGTGCGAGAGAGTAGAGTCCCCCAACGACTTTTCAGAAGACAAATGCCACACCCTCAACCCAATACCCACACCCATCCTCACACCCTTGACCACACCCACGCCAAATACTGACATGCGCAGCATCGTCGGTACACACCTAATTCGGGGCGTAGCGCAGTCCGGTTAGCGCACCTGCTTTGGGAGCAGGGGGCCGCAGGTTCGAATCCTGCCGCCCCGACAAACTTGAAAAGGTCATCGACGGAGTCGATGGCCTTTTTCTGTGTAAGCCACTGACGAGCTTGCTCGATCAGTGGTTGGAACAGAAAAAGCCGAATGAGCGTAGCGATGCAGGACCTTTTGAAGATTGGGTTACACCCCTTATACAGGATCAGCGTTAGCTAATCCTGCCGGTTCGTCAAACTTCAAAAAGCATCACAGTGCAGCTCTGGCTGACCATATCGCTCACAGCAGCGTTTGTTTGGTACCAGACGTTGTCATTAGGCGAGGAAAATCCCCTCTTCCCCAACCTTCCTGCAAAGCACACTTCCGTTTATTTTTTGACTTCAAAGAACCTCATCATGAGAAACCTTACCATTCTTCTATTTGCCGGATTGGCCTTTGTCATTATGGCCCACTCTTCGGGTGCGGGAGCCGAACAGGACAAGGACCGGACAGGCGGGCCCGCGGCCGATGGGTTTTGCTCAGCTTGCCACAGTGGAGGAGACTTTGCGGCCACAGTAAACTTAACATTGCTCGGAGAAGCAGGTGACACCATTGAGCAATATGTTCCGGGCACCTCCTATACCATGCGCGTGGAAGTGACTGGCACAGGTGCCAGCGGTTTTGGTTTTCAGGCAGTGGTGCTCGACAGTGATCTGGCCAGTGTGGGTACGTATGGCAATCCCGAAGCCGGCAGTCGCATTACCGAAGTAGCCGGCCGTCAGTATTTTGAACACAACGCAACGAGTAGCTCCGGAATTTGGGAGATTGATTGGACCGCTCCAGACGAAGCAGCGGGCGATCTTAAGTTCTACTTTGCGGGCAATGCCGTCAATGGCAATGGAAGTCGCTCTGGAGATCGTCCAGTGCACGATTCTTTGCTGGTGGCCCAGGATCAGACATCGAGCCTCAAGAGCATGACCGATTTTGCACTCCGTTTGGGACCAGTACCGGCTCACGATTTTTTGCGCATCGATTGGAATGATCATGCACAGCCAGAACAGCTGGAGATTAGGTCCGTATCCGGGCAAATGGTGTACGCTGTAGACCTGAATCGCAGTGCTCGCACCGCATCAGTGGCGGTAGCTACACTTCCCCAAGGAGTGTATGTCCTGACGTTGCGCTCGCCTTCAGGGCTGCAATCTCAACGATTTGTAAAGCACTAGATGTATAGCGGTCGGTCTGCATAGGGAGCCTTTTGCTTCTCTCTTGCGTGAAGGGAAGACAGTGTCGACTTTTGCATCCATTTAGAAGATTCGTTTGAATCGGAGTGACTGTCTTATCTTAGAAAGACATGAAGCCAACATCTGCCGGTGTTGATTCTCGTGCAACTTTCGAGCCCAACTGTCGTCTTTTCTAAAGAATCTAAACGAAGAATTACATGTTGCAAAATTACTTCAAGATTGCCTGGAGAAATCTCCGGAAGAATCGCACCTACGTCATCATCAATGTATTGGGCCTGGGCATCGCCCTGGCATGTTGCATTGTTGCCTATCTCAATTGGGAATACAATGCTACTTATGATGGACATCATGAGCATGCAGAGGAGATCTATCGGGTTAATTTTATCAGACAGATGGGAGGCAGAGACATCGCCAATGGCAGTTGCCCCATGCCCCTGGCTTTGGCCGTCCAACAAAACATTCCGCAGGTGGAAGAGGCCGTCCGTTATTTGCCCAGTGGGGCAAATTTTAAAGTGGAGACGACGGTCTTCTCCACGGGGGTGGCTGGAGTGGATCCCGCTTTTTTTGACCTGTTTACCTTCGATTTTGTCCAGGGCAGTGCGGCCTCCATTGAGGACGAACGTACCCTGGTCATTGATGAGGAATTGCTGGAAAGACATTGGCCCGACGGCGGGAATGTGATTGGTGATTTCATGACCCTGGTACAAGGAGATCAGAAGATCGAATTTAAGATTGGAGGCGTCTTTAAAAAACAGCCGGAGAATTCCTCCATGCAGCAGAATGCTTACCTGCACGTAGATGCCTTGTTGCAGATTCAAGACTATGAAGCGACTAATTGGGCTTTGTTCAACAGCACCTTTTTACGGATTCCAGATCCACGCCAGGTGGATATGGTTACGCAGGAATTGCAAGACTATGTGACCGTGCAGAACGACGCGAAAGAGGACTACAAAGTAGCCCACTACTACCTGGATCCATTTGTGGGTATGGCGGTAAGAGCAGAAAAAGAAGGTACCTGGAATCACTGGTTTTCTCAAAGTTTGCCGACAGCGGCCGCTGCCGCACCCGGGATCATGTCATTGCTGTTGCTACTAATCGCGTGCTTCAATTTTACCAATACGTCCATTGCGACGGCCAATCGTCGACTAAAGGAGATCGGGATTCGAAAGGTCATGGGGTCGGCTAAGCGTCAGATCATCGCTCAATTTTGGGGAGAGAATTTGTTGCTCACCTTCCTTGCCCTGGCATTGGGTATCCTGATAGCTGCTTTCTTGGTACCCTTATACAGTTCGATGTGGGCTTTTCTCG
>JAHQVP010000083.1 GCA_019634275.1 Saprospiraceae bacterium | reverse complement strand
GTCTTTCAGCTGATCAGGGATGGGGATGATGCTAGTGCCAGGATCGTCCAGCTGCGGTGCCATACCAATGCTTCCTTCGTTGCCTACTAGAGGAGTTTCGGTACCGAGCATGCCATCGGTGTAGTTGTGTACAATAGAGGAATCAATGAACCCCTCGGGAGCATCAAAGCCAAAGTTATCCCAATGAATCATGGACATGATCAGATTTTCTTTGTTGGTGTTGTAGCTGAAAGAAAGCCAGTTTAGCTGAGCAACTTCGAAGTCAAGTCCTTCTGGTGTAGAAGAAGTGATAAGGTTGCCATCGACAACCAGAATGTCGTCAATATAGATGCGAATATCTGTTTTGGATAGCTCGATGCGCCAGTGACGCCGAACATTGATTAGGGGTTCAAGATTTTCATCAGGGCAGAATACCAGGCGCTCTCCGCACGCACCGTTGCGATACGCATCGGGGATGATGTTGAAGACCCCGTTTTCGTCCGCGACATAGATAAGAATACGTGAACCTGATTCTTCTATACGGAGAAAATGAGCAGGATCCTGAGGCACCCCCACCGAGTTAATATGCCCAGTAACGTCTCTTGTCCGATCGGCTCCAATGATGTCCAAATACCAGGAGTGACGCCTCATGTGGGCACCGTCCAGGTCAAACTCGATGGTGCCTGTACGTCCTCTAAAATCAAAGAGCTCGCGGGCCCTGGAGGATGCCATTCCACGATCGCAATGCCCCGAGGCGATGACATTGTGTCCATGATACTGGTGATTGATGTGCTGGCTGATATACCCTAACCGCATGCAGCCAGAGTAGGCTTGATTCCACTTCTTTTCGTCAAAGGGCCCTTTAGGGGTGTTCATGTCATCGAAGAATCCATCTAAGCGTTGACGCATAGCATCTACTCTGGAGGGATCGTGACCAAATACAACTTCTTCGGAGGGTGTCGAACCACGACCATAGGGGTCCAGGGCAGTGATCTGTGCGCGATAGACAGCATCTGGATCAAGAGGTTGAACCTGAAAAGCGCGGTATGGAGTGACCACTTTGTGGGCAAACTCTGCCCCCACTTTTCCCCATTCTACCAAGTAACTGTAGATGCCCTCTCGCTTATCAGGATCATACTCGAGATCGTAGATGTCGGTACGGGAGTTCCAGTACAAGGTGGCGACGCGATCATCTTCTACTACTTCCAGGATAGTAGGCGATGGCAGATCTTGACTACGCAGCGCAAAGGATATGAAGACCAGGTAATAAAGGATATGAAATCTCATGTTGCGATTCTTTGAGACAAGCGTGCAACAAGTACTCACACAGCTGTCTCGTTTGGCGAGTGGTCCTGCCATTGAGACCCTGCTGGATCGCATTCCGTTGCATCGACATTGAAAAGTTATCGGGTATCGGTTGCAGAAGCAGTCGCATAGTTACCGGCGGCGGATTTTTCGGAAAAGGGCCGCTAAATGTTTGGCTGAGAGGCCATGTTTTCAAGGACTAACACATTACATATATTTATAATATTTTCATATCTTCGAGATCAGTCTCTAAGTAAGAAAACAAGTGTCATGGTACGACATCCGTTGCGCTACTGCCTAATAGCAAGTTTTATTGTCCTATCTCAATGGGCGTATGCCGATCGAGAGTCAGACTCACTGGCTTTGGTGGACCTATACAATTCAACAGAGGGTGCGGCCTGGTTTTCCGCCTGGAATTTGGCCGCGTCGATGTCCAGTTGGGCAGGCGTAACACTGGATGCTGCTGGCAATGTAATTGCCTTGAATCTTGACAATCGCAATATTGTTGGAGCCTTACCTGACCTAAACCTGCCTGAGTTGACCCAGTTGGTCATATCGAATAACAATCTGAGAGAAGAAATGCCTTCGCTGGGCAACTTGTCCAAACTTCAGTTTTTGGATCTCAGCAACAACCGCATCAGCGGGCCGATTCCGGATTTTGACCTTCCTGCCCTGCAAACCTTGCGCTTATTGAACAATCGCTTCTCGGGTGAAGTCCCTAATTTTTCGGGCATGCCACAACTGGTGAGTCTTAATCTGACCAGCAATATGCTCTCCGGCGCCCTTCCTAACTTTACTTCCTTGACTAGACTCAACTCGTTGAGAATGCCATTCAATGAATTGGAAGGCCCTTTGCCCAATCTAAATTTTGCGCCCAACCTCATCATATTGGATCTTGGCAATAACAAGTTTTTTGGGACGGTTCCCATCTTTGGAGCATCAACCAATCTCTTTGAAATTCGGCTATCGAATAACAATCTCTCCGGTTTTGTGCCGCGCTTTAATCGCACTCCCTTTTTGGATGTCTTGTTGCTGGACAATAATAATTTGGTTGGACCAGTCGCCACGCTTGGGCAGCTAGAGGAGGCCAGAACAATTGACTTGAGTGGAAATCAATTGGAAGGATCCATTGAGTTTGCTACTCGATATCCCAAGTTGGAGGAGTTGGACCTGAGTAGCAATATTTTTGATGGCAGCATACCTTCTTTGGACCTTCCCGCGCTGAGAATCTTGGATCTAAGTGATAATCGTTTTAGTGATACCCTGCCAGACTTGAGCAACCTTACAGCGCTGAGCGAACTGCGCCTTCAGAGTAACATGATCCGAGGAGTGCGCATGGATGCTTCGACCATGAACAACCTCCAGGAATTGAATGTCAGTGATAATCGACTAACCTTCGATCCATTGCTGCGATTAAATGGTATTGACGTACCCAATTTCACCTACTCTCCTCAAAAGAGGGTCATCCTGGTAGATACCATCTTTGCCACCATTCAAGACGATGTCATTATCGACCTCGGTGTCGATGCAGCCACCCCCAACACCATTTTCGAATGGTCGTTCAACGATATTTTCTTGGTCGCCACTGCGACCAACGAACTGGTCTTACCGCGCATCAATGCCTTAAACGCAGGGCGATATCGATGCCGGATTACGAACAATTTCCTGCCCGCACTGGCCATCGAAACAGAAGAAATCTTGTTGTTGATGGATTGTCCGTTCAATGAAGTGGTATTGGTAGATACCATTTGCAGTGGAGATACGGTCGTCCTAAATGGGGTGCCTTATTTCGAATCCGGGATCTACGCAGATACTGTGCTGGTTACCAATCCGGGTATTTGTGATTCGATCTATCGATTAGAACTCACCGTGAGTGAGTCTTTTGATACGATGGTAGTGGATACCATCTGTGCCACTGCTGGGTATGTTTTTGGAGATACTGTCGTGACCACTTCTGGCACCTACATGCAGGTGTTTACTGCTCAAAATGGGTGTGATTCAATGGTGACCCTTCAATTGACGGTCTTCCCCAGCTTTGCTCAAGTAGGGACAGCCGAAATATGCGCAGGAGACACCTTGTTCGTGGGAGATTTTTTTCACACAACTCCCGGAATCTACTTTGATACACTTCAGACCCAACTTGGATGCGATTCTGTAATCATCACCGACCTGAATGTTTTGGATAGCTTTCTAAGTGTGACGACCTTGTTTGCGTGTCCCGGCGATACGATTACATACCGGGGTTTGACTTTTACCGAGAGCACCCTCCTGATTGAGAGATTTACCGATTTGAGTGGGTGCGACTCGACGTATGTACTCGACCTCACTATACCAGAGTCAACAAGCTATCCGCAAGAACAAACCATTTGCTCCATGGACAGCGTCATGATTGGTGACACTATTTATCGAGATCCTGGTGTATATGTGGACTCACTCACCAGTAGTAGAGGATGCGACTCCATTGTGTTGCTCACCCTAAACGTTGTAGATCTGTTTGAAGAGGAGATTGACATGACCATTTGTCTTGGTGACACTGTTGATTTTGGAGGGCAACGAATTATCACTGCTGGGATATTCATAGACTCACTTATTGCGCAGGGCGGCTGCGACAGCATCGTAAAGCTCCGGCTAAATGTAGTTCCTTTCGTGCCTCGAAGTATTGACACCTTATTATGCCATAATGAGACTCTAGAGGTAGGGCCTTTTTCCTATAGCTCCAGTGGAATTTTCAGAGACACCTTGAGATCAACCGTGGGCGGATGTGACACCATTATTGTGTCAAGAGTCTCTATACTGGATCCGATCACCCTAGAAAGTGTGGATTTGCGATTGGATATTCCGGTTGATACGGGCTATATAGCACCCGAAGTTCGAGGCGGATCCGGGCTCTATCGCTATTTATGGAGTGATGGGAGTACAGCGCTGCGCCTTAGTGGGGTTATTTCCGGAACATACACATTGCAAATATTTGATGAGGAAGGCTGCGATACGATTTTTGAATTTACGCTCGATCAGACGACCAGCACATATGCAGAAGCATTGCATGATATAGCACTATATCCCAATCCAGTAACTGCTGATCAGCAGCTCAACCTCTCTCTTGGTACTGGGTCGTGGCACGTGGAAATTGTTGACTTGATGGGCAAAATCGTTTCCATTCACAAGGAAATCGGCCAGGAACATGCAGTGACAGCTCCGAAGCATAGTGGAATCTATGCGGTGCGGATTGTTCAAGCCTCATCCGGAGCTCAACTGGTTCTGCCGCTCGTCGTGCACTAGGCCTCTCTAGCAGAGATCCCACTGATCCAGTCCAAACAGTCTTGCTGCTGGCCCAGGTGGATTTTCATGATCCCGTTTACAAGTTCATTGTGTGGATCGGAAGGTGAGTAGGACTTCCTTGACTTCCCCACTTCCTTTCCACAGAATTTTTTTTTGAAATTTCCTTAATCATCTGGGTATCAGGCACATATTTTTTTTTGCTATCTGTAAGAAATTATAGAATAGCCTCTTATACATATGAAAAACAATGTGATAACGAATATAATTTGGTAAAAACTCAATTTGATAGAATTTTTATTGTCGAAAAATTTGGTCGCATTAAAATTTCACATATATTCGATTCACCAATGTGTTTGAAAAGTCAACACAACTTTACTTGAAAAACGATTTAAACTAAACGAATAAAATTCCTTAGATCCTTAGGGAAATAGGGGATGGAAGCTGTGAAGTTCGATTCTCAAAGTTATTGAAGTCATTGCGTTTTAAGTGGACTTCTTCGGAGGAAAGCAAGAAGGTAGTAAAGTCTGAAGTAAAAAAGAGAGTTGAATGCTGCGAAATATAATTTGGCAGTACGCAAAATAATCGAAAGATTATTTAGGATCGAAACTGTGAGAACAGGAAAGGTCAAAGATTCACAGAAGTCTGCTGAGTAGAAGTGGAAAAGAAAAGAGGAAGAGGGAGGCCTTAGGGAAGATCTCTAATCCAACAGGAAAAGAAGCTTCAATAAAATGCCCAGTAGGCGCCTGCGAAAGCAGGGGTGATGGAGAGCCAGTGTGAATGGCCAAAGGAAGAGAGGAGAGAACGACGCATTTCGCGATGTATCGGAGGATCTGATTGGAATGGAAGTCAAGTAAGAACCAACGAAAGGAGGGGAAGACGGCATGCAGGAAAGAAATCACAAAGATTTGGGCGCTGGTCATCTGGTCTGGGAAAGAATCTTCGGAGGAAAGGAAGGACCGCCTGAGAGGTGACAGGCATCCAGAGAAAAAGGAGGACATGGTATTCGTACCATGGCCTCTTTTTTATTTTAAGGATGTCGGTAAAGGATTGCAGCGTGGCAAGCTCTATCGTCTAACCCCGGCTCTTTTCTGATAGGAAATGCCTATAGCCGATTGATTAGGCAGAAAAACTGGTTCCGCATCCGCAGGTTTCAGATGCATTGGGATTGTTGAAGGTAAATCCCCTATTATTCAGTCCGTCAACGTAATCGATCTCCATGCCCAATAGGTAGATGCCGTGTGCTTTTGACATAAGCACTGTCATTCCATCGATTTCGTACTCCGTATCGTTTTCTTTCTTGACATCAAATCCAAGGATGTAAGAAAAACCTGAACATCCACCTCCCTTAACGCCAATGCGTAATCCATGGGTAGACGGTACATTCTGGTGTTCACGAATGCGATGGAGTTCCTTAATCGCACCGTTCGTCAAAGAGATTGGTGCCGTTACTGTGTTTTGCTCAACTTCATTCATAATCATCCAATAATTAATGTCGCCACAAAGTTAAATACCCTGTTCGTGGTTTTAACGCCCTACTGCGTTTTTTTGTTCAGCAAATGTAAGCAGTCCTATGTCGCAGACATTACTTATCTGGATGGTCTTTGCAGGGATCTTTCTTTCGGCACTCCTTGTTTTTGGAATTTGTTTCTATATCCAAAAGCAGTTTTTTGCCAATCAGGCCCTACAGCATCAATTAGAGATTCAAAAGAGCAGCGTGGAACAAACGCTGCCGCTCAAATTGCAAGCGTACGAGCGCCTTACCCTCCTTTTCGAACGCATCCATATCCCAACACTGATCCCAAAATTTAAGCGAAGTAAGATGTCTTCAGGAGAGCTCCAGGCAGCGCTGATGGTGGCCATTCAACAAGAATTCGAACACAATGTGAGTCAGCAGATATATGTCTCTGAAAAGCTCTGGCAGGTAATCGCAGCGGCCAAACAAGAACTTTTCAATCAAATAGAAGAAGTGATGATCAAAGTGGCATATAGTGAAGACGGCGACATCTACAGCAATGCACTTGTGGAGCACTTCGCGCGCAGGGAAAACGATCCAAGTCGAAAGGCTATCTTTGCCATCAAACAGGAAGCCCGGCTTTTGATCAACTGAGCTGTTGGGAAAGCCTAGGATTTCTAGAAAAAAACATATGCCTACGCGATTCCCGATGCTGATTTTCTTGATGATCCTCTTGCTCCCTCTTGGGTGCGGAGATCATTACATGGTGGCCACGCAGGAGTCACGCACCTACCAGATTAGAAACAGTAAGGATGAGCAAGTCTCAGATGGAGTAGAGCGCATCATCGCGCCTTATCGAAGTCAGCTGACTGAGCAGATGTCCGAGGTCATTGCCGAGGTAGAAACTCCTTTATGGAAGGCAAGACCAGAATCCCCGCTTGGAAATTTTTTGGCAGATGTAGTAGTATCCTATTGCACTCGAAAAGGAGAGCAGGTCGACTTTGCCACGTTAAACCATGGTGGTGTTCGCATTTCTTCTGTAGGCAAGGGGCCATTGACGGTAGAGAAAGTCTATGAGCTAATGCCTTTTGACAATACACTCGTACTTATGGATCTGGATGGCGCGGTCGTGCTCAATCTGCTTGATCGGATCGCGGATGACGGAGGATGGCCAATCAGTGCTGCAGTATCGATGAAGATCAGAGATGGAAAGGCCTCCGAGATTGAGATTGGTGGTTCCTCATTCGACCGTGAGAAACGGTATCGGGTAGCTTTGCCTAATTACATTGCAGAGGGAGGTGGAGATTGCGACTTTCTCATTGATCTTCCACGAGAAAATTTTCAGGCTAGCCTGCTTCGAGATATTTTTATTGAAGAGATACGAGAGATTGGCAAAACTGGAGCTGTTTCTGCTAAGGTCGAGACTAGGATAACGCTAAACCCGGAATAGACATGAGCAACAGAAGATTCTTTCTCAAAAGAGTAGGATGTGGTTTGGCAGGCGTGAGTCTGGGCTTCCACCACGCAGCAGCAACCTCGGAGTCCAACGTTTCGCTGACAATCTTACACACCAATGATGTACACAGCCGGATCGATCCTTTTCCCATGGATGGAGGGCGCAATCAAGGCATGGGAGGAGCGGTGCGAAGAGGACAACTCATCAATCGGATTCGTGGCGAGGTAGACCATTCTCTCCTTTTAGATTGTGGCGACATTTTTCAAGGTACTCCGTACTTTAATTTTTTTGGTGGTGAAGTCGAATTTAAGCTGATGTCCGAAATGGGCTACGACGCCAGTACCATTGGCAACCATGACTTTGATGCTGGAATAGAGGGTCTGGTCAAGTG
>JAHQVP010000082.1 GCA_019634275.1 Saprospiraceae bacterium | reverse complement strand
GATCCTGAAGTCGCCATTGGCTCCGATGGATCGCCTAGCATGCGACACCCCCGGGGCTACGGTTCTTTTGCCAGAATAATAGAAAAGTATGTTGTCAATGAGCAAAAACTGAGCATGCCGCAGGCAATTTATAAGATGACGGGGAAGTCTGCCGACATCCTCGGTCTGACCAACCGAGGTCGAATAGCAGAGGGTATGAAAGCAGACATCCTGATTTTTGATCCGAAGGAGATTCATGAACGCGCAAACTGGGCAAGCCCTCACGAAACCGCAGCGGGTTTTAACACCGTTGTACTCAATGGAAAAATCGTAGTGGATCAAGGTAAGATCGTTGCAAAAAATGCCGGTCAGGTCTTAAGGAAGGGAAAATGACATAAAAGCGGCGCCCCAGAAGAGGCGCCGCCCTATTCACACTACTCTTAATTCTCCAATATTTTAGTTTGTCTTGACAAAGGTCTCCTGAAATACCTCACCATTGTCGCCTACCATACTTATGTAGTAGACCCCGTCCGGCAAATCATCAAGTGGGATGGTATCAAAGTTCCTCCCTGCATAGTAATCTCCCTGCATGAACCGAATAGTTTTCCCTTGAGCATTGTAGACCCGGAGTACTGCGGTAGATGTACTCGACAATTCAAAGCTCACCTGCAGCTCGCCCCGAACAGGATTTGGATAGATCTCAAGTGCTCTTACATCTCGGGACTGCTGAATGGATGTTGTGGAAGATTTCTCAAAACGTACATCCCTAATACTCAAGTTCTGCCGCTCGTACTTTTGATTGTCGCCTAACATCGTGAATACCAACATGATGATGTCGTCAGGAGCATCTCCTTCCATTACCGATAGAAGATCAATGACGTGGAGTTTTCCCTCGCTACTGAGGTCAATTTGTACTCTGGGTTGATCCTCCCACTCGGCGATTGATTCCCTTACCAAGGTTACTTCCATTTTTACAGATCCTTCTGCAGCAAACTTCAATTCTTGATATGCACTGACATCTACCGGCTTAAATTTGGCATTAAGCGATCGATATATGTTCAGGTATCCCTTCACCTCCGCCTCTACGTCTATGGACCTTTCAATCTGAAAGACGTCCAAACTGGCTTCTGTCCCCTGGGGAGTCACATTAAAGCGCTTTACGGAGGACGTCGGATTGTCCCGCTCTACGTCCCAACGACCATCTGCGAGAAAGAGCTCATCGCCTGTATTTCCAGTATCGACAATCGATGCTCCCAAGTCATATATGTGGCCTATCGGGACTTCGATGATTTCAACCTGAGCTCCTGACAAATCAAC
The DNA here is from genome assembly GCA_019634275.1 of Saprospiraceae bacterium. Taxonomy (GTDB): domain Bacteria; phylum Bacteroidota; class Bacteroidia; order Chitinophagales; family Saprospiraceae; genus CAJQNM01. The sequence goes on along the minus strand of JAHQVP010000082.1, from coordinate 8,947 downwards.
GTTAAATTCTCTCTGCTCATATCCTGCCGTCTCCGTTGGTCGGACCGAACTTCGAAACGTCATCGACTCTGCCCCGTCCTTATTCCTGAGCTGCAATTGCAATCTTCCATTGCGATATGTTCCTTGGGTTACGAATAGTCTTGGCAGATCAGAATACTCAATACTTGAGATCGGTGCAACGTCGCTGAGTTTCGCCAGGACTGCTTCGAGAAGATGGGTCAAATCTTGATAGTCTCTGCACCACAACTGAAAATTATAATATTGACGGTCTGCCGGATACTTGTCCAAATTCCAGTGATTGTGGATGACTAAGCCCTTCCCCTCTTCTTCATATGCGGAAAAACTAACGGCATACTCTACTCCCAGTCCACCGGTAAGGAGTTCGTAAGTCATGAACAATCCACCCTGAGCATATAGTTGCGATACATCGATGAGTCGAGATCCATCCAGTCTGTCACAGATGTACTTGGTGTGCTCATAGACCTGATCTGATTGAATCGCCAAGATAGTTCCTATGCGCTGCTCTCCGCGATAGTAGTCTGCCGCAGCTACATCCGTTGCATTCGTAATGCCGACAAGGTCAGAAGGAGAACTTTCCGCCGCAAAAGCATTCATAAAATCCTCTGGGATCAGTCCTTTCATAGTAAGGCCTGATCGGCTTCTGCTGGGCTCAAAGGGCAATAGGCCTTCAAGCTTCATGGCCTGGACCTCATTTTCAAGCATGATGTTATTGTAATTCCGCTCAGCAACAAGGTCAGAAAGGGATCCATTCGACTCCAGACCTCCGATCACGCCAGAAGACACAGAACATTGGGGGTCCTTTCCATCAACAAGCCCATTTCCATTGTCATCGATCCCATTGTCGCAAATCTCAACGCAGCCGGCCAGTGCAAAGCACTCTGAGTCACTGCAATCAATCCAACCATCGCCATCATCATCGATGCCGTTATCACATATTTCGACCTTACAGTCATTCGAGTTAAAGCAATCGCCATCTTCACAATCTATCTTTCCGTCTCCATCATTGTCTTTTCCGTCTCCACAGTTTGTCTCAAATGGAGGATCTGCCCACAGGCAATTAAATCCGTCATTGATGTTTAGATTTCCAACCCCATTCAACACTTCCGTAGCCACCAGGTTGCGGGAGTCCACGCTGAATATCTTTCCTGAACTGTTGTTATAGGCAAAAAAGGATCCATCATTGCTTGACCATGCTGCACCAAACCCACCTTTCTCATTGTTGATAGATCCCGCCAGGCCATAGGTAGAGACGGATTCTTTGTACGGGTCGAAAACCTTCAAAGCTCCCGAACCGGAGATACCATAAAGTAGGCCATTGGTATTGTCTACCGCGAAATCTGCGACTCCCGGCGCTGAAGCTCTTGTGCTGGTCACACTCAAGGTAGGCCTGGCAAGATCCACATAGTAGATGCTTCCTGATCCTTTAGCAATATAAAGTCTGCCCCTTTTGTCCACTCCCCCCACATAGAAGATGCTGTTTCCGGGCAACTCTAGTCCCAAGTTGACCACGCTTCCGTTGCGCTGTAACATGCCAAGAACGTGCTTGCCATCGATGATGCAGGGAGCATAAACATGTCCATCAAGATGATTCATTTGAGCACCATTGATACCGCTTGCTCCTGATATGCTTGCGACAGTGCGGTATGTTCCATTGCTGGGATTCAACGCAACCAAAGTGGAGTTGCTGTGCACCTGGTAGAACTTGGTTTCACATTCCCAGCAACTGACATGACCAGCACAGTCACCGTCTTTGCAGTCGGCGAGGCCATCTCCGTCATCATCTATTCTATTGTTGCATATTTCTTGCGCTGATGCAAGGGAAGCCATCAGCGTAAAAACAAATAGAAGCAGGTATTTCAATCTTGACATATCGTAATTTTTCCCAAAAGTGTGGACTCTCCCTCTTGTCTACTGAGCATCATCGCTCATCAGGCCTAATCGTTCGGTGAATGGTTGAAATGCATCGGTGGAAATTTCTGATTTGGGCTCGAAATGCTTTAAAAGCAGATGGGCAAGCCTGTCTGACCAGTTAATATTGCTTGAAATAATACAAGACAATCTCTATCTTCCGAAGCAAAGACTTATTCTACGGGTTTTGAGTGTGTAAAGCCATCGACCATAGTGTGGATGGCTTTTTTAGTTACTCCCACACTCCGACTTGCCAACTACCCCCGAGAGAGTGCGCATAGTGACCCGGTACCAAAGCACTCTGTAATTCGGCTATGCCTCGTCCGACATCTCCTTCATGTGTTATCCATGCTTCGTACTCAACTATGTGATTGCCACGGGATAGATGATCAATAAAGAAATGACTGTCCGTGTCTCCATGTGTCCGATATAGATACAATCCATTTCGCATCTCATGTTTGCTAAGCCGTTCGATAGGCTCTAACACAGAAGATCGACTGTCCTGCAGGTGCATAAAATCTAACGGTCTATCAATTGTCAGTCGAAATCTCGTCAATACACGATCGCCGACCTCCAGCGCCTGATCTGCGACCGGCAGATAATGTTCCTGACCGTCCTCGAGGACCACCTTAAACACTTCTTTGTCCACGCTAACGGCTGATGCATTTCGATCTAATGCTCTTATCGGTGCAAAATACTGCCAGTGTACAAAACCAAAAACAGGAGTAGTCCCATTGTTAATAATCTGGATCTGGGCCTGGTCCGCTGTTATGTCCTTGCCAGGAATAACCAATCGGTGAAACAAGTCATCTGTTCCTTCCAGACGAAGACTGTCTGCGCCAATCTTCATGACTACTGAGGCAGTGTCCGTTACCGGCGCTGCAAGCAGCAATGCATGTATCGCAGCAACCGTCCCTGCTTTCCCTGCCCAGACGTTTCCTTGACGATTCACGGTCAGCCATCTCACCAGGGCATCTTTAAAATCTGCATCTGCTAGTGCTGTATTCCGAAACAAGTTCATCAGCAAGGCATGCGCCTCAAGAGGCTGTTCTTGCCAATTTACTCCCGGATTGACTTTCCAATAAACGCCTCTGTTATCCGTTCGAATGGCCCGTTGATGCAAGGATCTCAACCATTCACGTGTCACATCTTCCTGCTGCCAGCCAGTAAAGGCTGCAACCAGGAGGGCCTGCAAATAAATGGGGCGATTGTGCCAGGACTTTTGTGCCAGGGATCGGAGATCTGCGATGAGGTCTTTTACTCCACCTTGCTCCTCTTGGAAAGTAGATCGGATGTACAGATACTCTGCATGTCCCATCATGATCTGATCTGGTCGATTGCGGCTCCATTCCCGGGCTACCTCAGCATCTAAAAAGGTCAACGAAGAGCCGACCAAGGATTGAAATTTTTCGGCAAATTCCGTGCTTGGCATCACCTGGCTGATGTCGACCAATCTACGTAAAACATACTGTGTGATGTACCGACTCGGCCGGCCTCCCTCCAACCATGGGAAACCTCCGGAACCTGACTGTGACTCGGTGAGTCTTAGTAGCAGCAGCCTGGTTCGGTCTTCTCGCTGAAGAGCGTCACCAAGCAATGTCCATTGCTTTCTCCATCTCAATTGGTCATTCGAGGCACGCTTCCAAGGAGTAAAATCGAGATCAACCAAAGACAAGTCTTCATTGCGAAGAAGATCTGTGGAGGAAGCCTGTGCATCCGCCATTTGCTTCAATATCCCCGGATGCAATTGCTCTACCTTATCTGCCACTGCCAGACTGTAGAGCTCCTCCACCATTGAGGTGATGGTCTCATGCTCCATCTGTAAGGTTGGTAGGGCCTGGATGGCATATAACCTGGGATCCAAACAAAGATCGATTACCAGTTGCTCATGGATGATTTCAGGAGGAGCATCACGCAGTGCAGGAAACTCTTCAATGACTTGCTCACCCGCCTCCGCAATCAGGTTTTGGGTAGCAGCCACAAGTTTTGTGCGAGGCAGCACCAGCAATTGCCCTGCCACGGCATCACGACCAATGTCCGAATCCGCTTGCAACTCGTAGGCTCTCTGCCCGGGAGAACCCTCCGTATCTATGTTCCAGTAGGCCGTACCGGATTGCCCCCCTTGTAGGAAAAGCGATCGGCTTGCGAGCTGCTGACCATCAAATGTTAGAGACACCTTCGTTTGCGCTCCTCGCTCCGTCGTGTTTACCACTTTAGTTGCGAATTTCCAATGGTCTCCCATTCGAACGAACCTGGGCAAATTCGGTTGCAACAAAATGTCTTTGCTTGATTCAAATGCAAATGACCGGTATGCTGTCCTCAGCCTCGGGTCGTGGACAATCATCATCACCTTCCATGTCGTTAAGTCGTCTGACATATCAAAGACCGCAGCACCCAAGCCATCCTCGGAAGTCGATCCATCTCCAATCCAGTAAAGTGTCTCTCGAAAATCCACCCGGGGAGTGGCTTCTCCTTCATTCTCCTGCTCTACGGTTGTATTTTCCATCATGTCCAGGCTTTCCTGTCCGGCCTGCTTATACTCCGCCGATTCATCCATCATTGCTTGCGATCGCATCATAAGTCGCGGTCGATTGCTTCTCAAGCGTATCCCGAACCAATTTAGATTGGGAGAAAGTCGATGAATATTCCAACCATCCACATGCTCCTGCTTCCATGGGTGTACATACAATCCCCCAAAAGAGATTGCTCTTTGATAGAAACTACCAGTGAAGGGCTGATCAAAAACGGTCGGCCAGTTATGGGGTACCAGGTCATCCAGGGCAGCATCATAAACCACGAGTGAATATGCTGCCTTCACCGTTTGACCATCGGCTTTCCGGACCTGAAAACGCACTGACTCTCTGGCCCCAGGACTGGTCTTTTGGGGCAATTGCAACACTTCAAGGTCAAGTAACTGATCTACTCGTGGCACCTGAATGACGCGCTTGAATTGCTGATGCCGATTCTGGTAGACTGCATAAAAATGGACTACAAGCCCACCCTCGTCCTCCTGAGAGATGGGCAACCTAAGGGCATTCCAACCTTCCGAATCAATGACCCCTTTTCTACGTCTTCCGTTGGCATTTTCGACCTCGTAGTGGATGGGCACCGGCTGCGAAGAGGATGTCCAAAAAACCAGTTCGTCGCCCACTTGGAGCAGCTCCGCCTCCGGAAAAGCATGGAATAGATCACCTCCCGGCACATAGGAGCTACCGGGTTCAAGAAGCTCAAATACCACCTCAGATTCCCCCGAAATGTCCCCACTGTAGGCCTGGACATGCATTTTGATCCTACCGGCGGGAATATCTTCCGGCAGCCTCAATGTTCCATCGTTAACGATCTCCTCTTTCAGCCAGCTTGGTTCCGCTTCAGCATGCAAGAGGTGGGTGTAATCCGGTAACTTGGATTTAAACTCCTCTGCCTGATACTGGCTGTCCTCCGGTTTTTCCCAATAAAGGTCCTTCTGCCAGCTTTGCCCGGGCATCATATAGTAGCGTATACGAAAGGAGTCCACCGCGACCTTCTTCTTCATAGCGTTGAGGCAAGTCAATTCCACTTTTGCCTGCTCCGATCCGCGGATCATTAAATCCTCCAGACTGAGGTCCACCGTATACGGACTAGTCCCGAGTCGAAATACTTCTCGAAACGTTTGGGTCTCACCGCTGATATCGGTTACGTCGGCGGAGACCTCATACTCATAAATGGAGAAAGATTCTGTGGACAAATCCGTTTCAAATTGGAAAGTAAAACGGCCCTGTCCATTGGTCTGGCTTAGTCCAGCTCCCACGTGTTCTTCCTGTACATGTGGCAGAGACCGTCTATAATAGGGGTGCCATGGCACGCGACGTACAATGCTATACCGTATCTGCGCATCGGCAATCGGAAAACCTGCAAAGGCAGACACCTGCCCGGCAATCTTAATCGTATCTCCCAAAACGGCCAATGCATTCTCTAGCTCTATTGATGCCGAGAACGTAGGTCGCTTGTACGCCTCCACCCGAATTGGGTGACTGCCGTACTTTGATCGCAAAGTTACCGTCCCGAGGAGCATCTTTTCGGGCAGTTCGAACTCGGCAGATATACTTCCGTATTCATCTGTTTCCGATGAGACTGCACTCACTTCTTCACCATTCACATTGATCAAGGTGAGCTTTAACTCTTCGTGGGCTACTATGGCTTCCTCTTTTCCTGGACCCCCTCCTTGCGTAAGCATGCACTTAAAGAGGATCTTCTGTCCGGGCCGATATATCGCCCGGTCAGTGAAAAACCTGACCTGCTTTCTCTGTCTGCTTTGTTGATTGTTTGATCGCACATACAAATGATCTGACCAAAGCACATCTTCTTCTCGGCTGAGTTGAACAATGACCGACCCACGAGACTGTCCGGGGCTTATGATTGCTCCCTCTCCGTCTGTTCTGCCTTGATCAACCATGCGCAAGCGAGCTCTTCTGGTGCTGTAATCACGGACAAAGGTTTTGTACTGAATTCCGGACAGTGGCTTGCCTGATTTTCTATCTAAGACTCGCCAACTGCTCTCGCTGGGTTGATCAAGCTGAAGAAGCGCCATGCTGGACACCGTAAATTCTTGGAAAGACATTAACGATTGGTCTGGGTCGTGCAGCAACAATGCATATCTGCCAGCAGGCAACTGAGGACCTATCCAATCCGTGCTGTGCATTCTAAAGTCTTCATGTATGGGCATGATGACTTCCTCTTCATGAATCGATGGCAATGAATAGGCAGCCTTCCATCTCACCGACCACTCTTTCGAGTCCTCCCTAAGGCCATCATGGGAAGGCAAAGTGACAATTTTGACATGCATTTTTTCCAGATTTCGAAACTGAATCTTGGCTAAAAAATGGGCGTCCGGCAGAAGAATTTCCTCCATCTCAAAGGTCATTCTCTTCTGCAAAATGGCTTGTTGCATCTTGACTGCCTTCTGACGGTCATGCTGATTGCCACGATCCAGTACCCTCCGTACCTCTTCGTATGCCATGATCAATCCATTAGGATGCTGATCGCGGGAAAGCGACAGAAAGTATTCCGCTTTTTGGAGTGCTATGCGATCCAGGCTTGATCCTTCGCTGCACTGGCTTTCTAATTGATTCAGGGCATCAATGTATGCTTGATGTCCTTGTCGGTGTGCACCTTTAAAATATTGATGGACGAGCGCGAGCCTTCTGAGCTCGATCGCTGTCAATGCCTCCTCATGGCTTTCCTCTATAGTATTCTTCCACTCCCCAAAATATTGCTGAATCCTTCTTTCCGGATTATTGGATACGGGTTCTTCATGAGACCATTCCTGCTCGTATGCTCTAGCATTGTACCATCCGTTGGAGATCTGCTGGCTGTGATGTTGGATGGCCCGCCAATAGAGCACATCCGCCAATGTACTGAAGGCAACAGTGTCGAATTGTGCTGGATCCAATAAGATCCGATATTCGCCCAGTGGTGTTTCAAGCACATGGGATGTTGATAGAAGGTAAAGGCTATCGGCAGCGATCAGCAGATCTTCTCTAGACATCCACTCGGGATCAAGCTGAGCAGACACAAGATTCTGCTTGTGAAGCTGTTGATCCCAAGCCTTTTGTGCATAGCTTTCCGCCAATAGTGATTGAAGACAAGCACGCAAAACAGTTTTCGAGGCCTTATCAAGTTCCTGTTTGATTTCTTTCGAGATTCCAACATTGCCTGTATCTCCCAGATGCTGTTCCAACTTGAGCTGGGTCAGGATGGCTTTCAACATCCACGTTGCATTCCCCTCCTTCGCAGCAAGTGCCCTCGCTGTTATGACAAGGTCAAGTGCAGAGCGGTCCATTTGCTTTGACTGCAAAGAATCAATCTTATGCCAAATCTCAGTGAGCTCGTCAGCACTATTCATAGGTCCAATTGCCTTTTTCTTCGATGCACATTGCAACAGCATACAGGCTGACAGACACATCAACGCCAATCGAAATATTCTCATAGAAGTACTCTTTAATAATTGGATGCGGCTTTGGGACAAAATGCATAAGACAAGAGGTAGAAATCAAGATATTTGTTGCCGATGTTTCCAATCTACAATTGACTAAGTCGCGTTTCGCTTTTCATTTTTTCCTCCACGATCATCCGGTATCTGGTTGTCGAAGTATGTCCCTCATTATCAAATACATACATGAACACCTCTTCCAAAATTCGCCTAGACTGATCTTCCGATGCTATTGCCTCATTGAGAACCATCACTTTCTCCCCTATATCTTGAATGCAGAAAACGATCTGGCATCCCATTTTAATTTGTCGGATCACTTGCTGAATAAACTGTATTTCCTTGGATCTCTCCTTACGAGTGAAGTGAAACATGCTGTTGAGAAGAACAAAATCGAATTGATCAAAATCGTCAATGGCCATCATATCGGATATTCTGCCTCGCACACTCAACTGCTCAGCCTTGGCATCATTGATCATCTGGTCAATGCCCACGCGGGATACATCGACACCCACGACTGAAAAACCAAGGCGCGCTAGCGCCAAGGCGTCGCGTCCCTGACCACAGCCTACGTCTAATATCTGCCCCCTTCGGAGCTGCCTCTCGAAAAAGGCCACCAATTCAGGGTAGGACTCACCAAACAAGTTTTTGGTTTGATAGTACTGATCATAGGTCACTTTCATCGTCTTCCCACTGTAGGTTCATAAGCAACAGCTGAATGCAAATGTTCCCTAAAATCAGGAAAGTTTGAGGTTGATCCCAGCATCTGCCATACTATGATCCCTTGAGAAATCGAGAGGCCACGATCTCAGGAGGAGGCATAATCCCAAAATCCATCCATTGAATCAATACTTTGCTTAGATAGGGCGCCAGTGAGAGCCCTTTCGTGCCTAATCCATTAAGGATGAAGAGTCCTGGTTGATCTGAGGATTGACCAAGGAAAGGTCTGCGGTCCGGTGTTGTAGGTCGGACTCCCGTCAAAAATGTTTTCTGTAATGGTTTGTTTTTGAACAACTTAAAGCACTCTTCTTCAAGTCTTATTTCATTTTCGGG
>JAHQVP010000081.1 GCA_019634275.1 Saprospiraceae bacterium | reverse complement strand
GTAGGCTTCTTCCATGTTACCCACTCCCCGATACGCCTTAGCCATCAATCGCCAATTGGAATTCATAAAATATCTTGAATCCGGTGAATTCATCACTGTCAGCATACTCTCGAAATGCTCAATTGCTTCCTCATACTCTCCACGCTTTATGGCAAGCTCACCGAGACCGGATCGTACATAGGCGAGATGATAGGGATGTTCATAAATCCTAGCATCTGCCCATGCCTGCTCGTACCATTCTTCTGCTGAGGCGAGGTCTCCTCGATCCATATAAATATCACCTATGCAGGTGCCTGAGGTAATTACATCTGCCATGTAGCCATGCTTTAGTGCATACTCTCGGAGGAACTTGTTTTCCTCAAGCGCTTCATCGTAGCGCTCCAGTCTTTTTAAGGCATCAGCTTTGATTAAATGGAAGTAGGCAATATTCTCGGTAGACCCATTTCGGTGAATGTAGTCTTCGGATTGATCGAGGTATGCCAAGGCCTCTTCATGATTGTCTAAGGACTGCAGTAATCCTGCCAGATCCACATTGGCATTGTGCAATTCCAACTCAGCGCCCAGTTCCAGGTAGATCTGCCGAGACTGAGTTTGAAACCTCATGGCCTCGACAAAATCACCTGCCGTCTCTGCTGTAAATGCCCTCTGAGAATATACTTTGGCTACACCCAATTGATCGCCCGTCTGATCAAAAAGTGACTGAATTTCGTCTAGGCTCACAAGAACCTTCTTTCCTGTGTGCACCTCTAAATCATACTTTTGCAACAGCGCGTAGCCCAGCTGAGATAGGTCTCTCAAGTCCGTGGCCAATGCGATGGCGCTGTCGACGTAAGATTCGGCCCGTTCCTGGTCAGACCACCCTAGCCGACTTCCAATCTGGAGCAGGCTCTTCAAAAGTTCCTCGTCAGTTTCAACATGTGTTCGAATTTCCAAAAGGCTGTCCAAGATTGGGTCCTGTCCATGGGTCATCGATGGAAATTGGCCAACGCCAAAGAGTACCCAAGCAATTGCCCAATGAAGCGAAATGTTCATACTTTTCTAAAAACTTTCTGAACACTAGCCTTGTAGCTGCGGCCGATGGGTATAGCTTTGTCTCCAATACCGAGATACGACTCATTGATCTGATCCACCTGATCGAGGTTCACCACGTAGGACCTATGCACTCTCATCAAATCTTTGTGCGTAACAGACTCCTGAAATTTCTTTAAGGTACTGACAATAGTGTGCGCTTTTTCAACGGTGTGAATCGTACAATAACATCCTTCAGCTTCGATCCACAACAGGTCTTCTATCTTGACTTTGATCAACCAGTCTTTACTCTTAACAAATATTCGGTCATTGTACCATACCATGTCCTCATCGGGTCCATCAACATGTCCTCCATCCAAGGCTAAGGATATGGCAAACTCCAGATCTCTTCCTCGAAAAGGCTTCGATAGAAAAGCTTCAGGTTCGGCCAATTTTGCCCTCTTGAAGCTGGATTCGTCTGTATTGCTGGTTAGAAAAATAACAGGGTAGTCATATCGAATTCGCACCTGCTGTGCGGTATCAATTCCATCAAGATCTCCGGCCAACTGTATATCCATTAGCACGAGATCTACTTCGTGATCGGACAAAAAATCCAGTGCCTCCTCGCCGGATTCTACTGGTTCTGCCACGTCAAAATCCAGCTTCGCCAATTGCCGTCGGAGGTCTTCAGCTATGATGGGCTCATCTTCAACAATCAAGATGCGTATTTGGCTCATGATAAGAGGTTGTGGTACTCGAGAGTCACACCTTTAAGAAACGAAAAAATGATTCGAGGCAGTAACGTTTGTTTGCGAATGCTACATTCAAAATCATCTCAACAATGCCACATAATTTTACTGTGAGATAGACTGAGATTAACTTCGATCCCGCAATTCACCTCCGTCACCAATATATTCACCCTTGTGCTTTAAAATCGGACGACGCTAAATCGATTGGAAACACCACTCATCCTTGTCTCAAGTAATATGCCTCTGCATAGCGATGACATATTTATGGACTCATTCATTCAAGGTCATACTTCTGTAGTTGCATATCCCACATCGCCGATAGTGCTAGAAAACCCACTATCATGGCTAAGAATATCGTGGACACGTGTTGCATAGACGAGATACCAGTGTAAATGGCGATCAATGTCAGCATGGTCAAACCTGGAAGTATGAAGGATGCCCAGCGGGGGAAAAAACCTATCCTATATATACCCACTGCAAAGGATATGCTTCCACCTAATAGAGTGGCCAGTCCTAGAATTGAAATCGCATTGATCTCATACAGGTGAAGAGCCGAGCGCAGTCTGAGAATCTGAAATGAGAGTAAAGTCAATATTAAGAATCCCACCACATGCAATATAGATCCTATCAGGCTCCACCAATCTCTACAACCCTGGCTGAAGTACAACCCCAACCAGCCGAGCCCCAGAAGTGGAAATCCTAGCATATTTAGTTTTAAGCTGGTCTCCACTTCGGCTTGACCGGTCAATTGAATCAATTCGGCAAGAATACATATACACGCCCCGGCAATTGCCACCGATAACAATAGCGATCGATTTTTTATCAAATGTTGATTTGGTGTCTCAAGCTGACTGGGATATTTTAAAAAATTCATAGCTACGTAATCAAGCGTTTACAGATTGATCCAACAAGAGGATTTGTGAGGTGTGAGGTTGATTCCTGTGGTGGAGATCACTGCAGTATTCATCCAATATCTTCCAACTTTCTTCCAGCGCTTGATCCACTTTCTTCTTCATCATCAATTTGAACATCAATGACTTAAACCAATGGGGCTTCATGTAGCAATTCATGGAAACTCTAGTTACTGACGGAGCGATCTTGCGCAATGTGTAAACAGCACATTGACCGTCCTTCATATTGGTATCGGTAAAATTGATCACATCGCCAGCACGCTTGAAATCATGAGAGACCACTGAGTGCACTTTATTCTCTCCATGCACCACACATTGATGACTGATTCCATTCTGGCCGAGTTTGCTACTCTGGTGATCACTTCTGGCCACATAGGTCTGCCAGACGTGTCGGTACGAGGTGTCGGATACCACATCAAACACAAGATCCAGTGGTGCATTGATGACGGCCTCCCCATTCAAATAGTTATTGTCACAGCCAGGAATCCGATAGTCCTCGACCTTCGGCTCTGGTACATGCTCCATAAGTGGATCTAGAGCCAAGAAGCAATACTGAGACGAACCAAAATCATACTCTCCACTACCGTGAGCAACAGCCGACCAAGCTACAGATTCTATATCTACCCAGGTCTCACAGGAATTCATGAGCGAATGGGTGACAAGTACGTATTCGTCAGAATCAATTTCATTCTTCATGAGGCGATGTGCAACGATCACTTCCTTGCCGAAGAGCTTATTGTGATCCTTGACAGATTTCGTAGTGATCTTTCCAAAGTGCGCTATGAACTTCAAGGTCAAATCTTGAGCACTTGAGCATGCTCCACAATGACAGATCCTGTGCCTCTCGTAACGCCTCAGATGCGCCTGAAAGGCAACATAGATCCTCTGCACTTGAGCAAGCAAAGCCGCGGCAGTTGGTGCCTTCCCAAAACGGTAGAACAGAATGGCGTCTCCCTCGATCTCGGAAACCTCCAGGCCAATCTCATTGGCATCGATGATCATCTCTAAGAGCTCCTCGATGATGTGTCGAGCATGGAGAATCTCCGTGTTATTTACAAAGTGGGTAAACCCCGAGATGTCTGGGATAAATAAGAGTGCTTCTGCTGTAGCGGCTGATTGAGTTTGTGTCTGCATGATTCTTTGGTTTTTTAAAGACGGCACTGACTGAATGCAATCAAAAGGTAGGGTGTCATGCCGTTACAACAATGCAGGCCTTTCCGAACGACCACTTTCACTTTCCGAATGTCACCTACCCCAGCCAACAGAATCAAATCCTATGAAGATCCAAGTCCATAGGGACAATGCATCAAGCCTAAACCGATCTCACAGTCGATCAGATAGGCACATCAATCAGCTACTAGTTACTTTACTCTTCTTGCTGAAATACTCACTTCACTAATATATAATGTAAGGCTCCCCGATTTGCCACTACCGTCACCATCAAAAACACACCGAATGTCCTGGTCCTCAACCCAGAATTTATTTTGATCATAGGGCACCAAATTCATTTTCATTCCCGGCGTGTCCAAACTAGCAGTCCGTTCCATACCAATTGCTTTACCGTACCTAAAAACTCTTAGGAAACCCCCATTGTTCATCCTATACGAACCGACATATTGATTCAATTTCTTCCTACTCAGTTTTACAGTATCAATTTTCGACAGTCCTTTATTCAAATATTCCGCTTCAAATACATTCTTACGACCGTTATAATAGCCATCTTCATCCACCGTATACCAAATCGATTTTGTATCAGCCGTATAGGCTGGGGTAAATACGTCGACCAATTGAGTGAATTCATTTGGCATGATGGAGTGAATATTTCCCTCATCTGCAGTGAGAATGCTTACATCTCCCCTTTCAATAACTTCATTACCTACTTCCCTGATGGTACACTTTTGCAACACTTCCCTGCGTCCATTCTTTACAACTTCTCTGCTGGCGGAGAGCTGTTCTTCTAGTGAATAATTCTTGGCCAATGCGCTACCGGAAACAACATTTATCACCCCAGTCATATCTGGATGATCATGGTGCGGAATATATTCACCTTTTTCGAATTGAAAGAGAGACACTTGAAAATCCACCTCCCTGTGCAAACTTGCCGCTTCAAACCAATTTGGTGTCTTATCTTCATAAGATTCAATTTCCCTTTTTATATTTTCAAATTCTGGAAAATTGCACTGAAGAAGCAATTGCTTCACTTGTTGAGTATACTGTTTCTGATTCCACTTGGGTTGATGTTGCGTTTGTGCTAAGTGAGTAAGACGTTCCAAAAAAGCATCCCAATTGAGGGCTGTGTTCTTACTCCATTTTCCAAGATGAGCATTAGCAGATTGTGCATATGCGGAAACAGCGTTGAGCTGCAAGGCTATACCAGCAAACCCCAAAGCACTAAGCTTTATAAATTCCCTTCGCTTAAAATCGTCCATAACTTATTCTCTATTTGGTTTAATGCCACATAGCATGGATGCACCATACTTATCTGCACAAAAAAATTCCACCCTGATGGCGTCTGATTTCCTAAGCACCCAAATGCTATTTAAACATCTCGCCTAATTCCAAGGAAAGGCTCCACCTTTGAATCCATGGGTTTGCCTAAGCTTCTTCGAAAACTAGCCACCTGCCCAAGATGCCAGAATGCATCCACGAGGGGACCATTGAAGAAGTGCCAAAAAGGAAACTCATGATCTCCACCACCCACTTTAACATTTACATTCTGCGCATGTAATTTACCACTGTCTTGTCCAAGACATAGCTGCACTAGTTCACTAATTCGACTTAGGGTCTTGGCCCGCAATTGAGTGCTGGGCCATGTAATCGGCTTCTCGGGAAACTCTGTCACTTTTCCCTCCAATGTTCGGCCTGCAAAATCTACCATATTGTACAGGTGGGACAATGTCTCCTGCATTGTCCTGCCG
>JAHQVP010000080.1 GCA_019634275.1 Saprospiraceae bacterium | reverse complement strand
GTGTTGCAAAGAACTAATTCGATTTCCTCTGCTGATGGATAGGTTTCTGAAGTATCATGGGCAATGTCATCCATTAATGAGACAAGATCTTCAGGACGATGGTCCCACAATGGGTTTGGTGTTCTTGTCAGGTAAAAGCCCACGAAACCTCAGTCTTAAAGTTGAAAATCAGCCGCTCCATAACAGCATGATAAAAGCGCTCAGCTTATCGCTACAAGCAAAAGCAAGAAGCATGTGCGGGAAGTACGCATTGGATGAGAAGTTACTTAAATTCATAGGTAGCTTGACTTACTAATGCTATGATAGAGCCAACGTACATCAACCCCACTAGAAGGGATTTACTAAAAAAAATGGCAGCGCTCGGAGCCATAACCTTAACGGGAACCTTGAGCTCCACTGTTTTGCAATCTTGCCATTCTGCAGCTACGATACCCTCTAAAGTATCGGGTGTTCTGAAGGCCGATGCTGCTTATGAAGATCTGCGAACAAGCATGGTGCAAATAGCAAATTCGGCCAAAAGATACCCGGATATCATTGTCAGTCCAACGACGGAGGTTGAGCTATTGGAATGCCTTCAGTTCGCCAAAGAGAATGACTTGCAGATTGTTTGTCGAAGCAGTGGGCATAATAATGCAGGTGCAGTTTTGCGGAATGGAGGGATGCTGATCAATATGGGGGCCTTCAACAAATTCGATGTAGACCCCTCAAAGAAGACCATGACAGTGCAAGCAAGCACCCGGTTTGAGCAGATAGTGCCCGTGTTGAAGGAACACGATTTGGGGTTTCCCTTAGGCGATTGCGGTAACGTTGCTTTTGGTGGATATATATTAGGTGGTGGACTGGGAACAAATGGCAATCACTACACCCAGGGTCCCGCTTGCTATGCTCTGATCAGCGCGGAGGTCCTCCTTGAAAGTGGGGAGAAAGTCGTTGTGGACAAGGAGAGGAACAGCGATATATTTTGGGCGATCAGGGGCTGCGGTCCGGCATTCTTTGGCATTATCCTGAACTATACCATTCAACTATTCGAACCCCTTGGAGCAATGGTTACCAAGAGCTTGACCTTCCCACTGGAGGAATTGGAGGCCAAGGTCCGTTTCTTTGATAGAAGAATGGAGACAAAGGACGACAGAGTAGAAACCAGAATCCGACTAAAAGACAGCCCCAACAAAGGGGGACTCGTTATAGAAGTTGTGATATCGGCGATCACCCTAAAGGGTCCTACTGCACTTAGAGATGCAGAGAAGTTGGTACAGTACTATATGGATGAAGGTTTGGGGCAGGCAGCACTTTCAGAAAACGAGACCAAGACCGCTGATGTAGATTTCGAATTCTTCCACTATCCCCCGGGCTTCAGGACGTTTACAGACAACATCTACACGGATGACCCGAAGGCCCTTTCAGCAATCGTAGCACATTTCGAAAATAAACCGGATTGCAACATTTCAATGAGTCTCAATCATTTCGCACAAGTGCATCCTTTTCGAGAAGATGCATGCTATACGCCAAAAGGAAAGCATTTTATCAATTATCATGTACACTGGATGGACGAAACCCTTGATGAAGCAGCAGCTCATTGGATGAAGAAGACCGAAGCCCTACTTAAACCCTATCGTTCAGGTCATTATCTAAACCAAACAGAGTGCGACAAATTTCCTGACCATGTCCAAGCCTGTTTTTCCAAGGAAAATTGGATGAAATTGGCTAGAATCCGAAAGAAATACGATCCAGACAACCGGTTTTTCACATATTTAAATCATGTGTGACCGCCTAGAGCCGGCGAATCGAACAGACTTAATATCCTTTATCAATATGCTAAAATGATTAAAACTGCATTTTTTATTGTTCCTCTGCTTCTGGCAGGATATAAACTGACCTGGAGTAATTTAGATCTTCCAAAAACTACCACAGTAGATAGCACTGAAGAAGTCGGCGATGAAAGCACCTCCAAAGCGATAGTACCTCGTCAAATTGATTTAACTAAAACCATCTATGAAGGGTCCGCATTCAGGCCTTTCGAAATGTTAAACAGCCAAATTAGAGGAGCCAAGGTCTTTGCCACAGAGGACGATGAATACTCTATTGGAGGATTGGAAATCGCAATAGATAAAGCATCTACATTAGAGCACGAATATGTCAACTTTGATCGAAGTGAGTTGATGTATTTTACGAGTGGTGGGATGAAACTCACAGAAAAAGATGGGACTGTCGTTGAAGCCAAGACGGGAGAATTTATCTTTATTCCAAAAAATTGGTCAGGCACAAGACTGTTTACAGGAGATACATTGGTGCAAAAATTTTCAGTTGTCTACAATCAAAGCGATAACGATAGAGTGAATGCAGAAGCACCTGCGTTGAGTTTTTCGGCTGAAGATTTGAGTACAAATTTATATGAGGGAGAAGAATTCAGACCTATGGAAATGCTGAATGGTAAAGTGCGAGGATCAAAACCCTTCAAGTCCGGAGATGAGGAATTTGCTTTGGGCGGATTTCACCTGTTAATTAATGAAGAAACCAAATTGGCGCATCGATACGAAGGATTTCCCCGTCATGAAATGATGTTTTTCACTAAAGGAGGTATGAAATTGGTCGATGATGAGGGGCAGGTGACAGAAGCACACCCTGGCGACTTCCTATTCATACCTAAAGGATGGGTTGGAAAAAGGCTCTTTACGGGGGATCAGGAGGTAAAGAAATTTTCTGCAGTGTACTATGAAAAGAATTAGTCACATCCCAATCCATTAAAGACCACATTTCCAACAATGCATAAAAAGGTATGAAGCTAAGACCACTAAAGATTGGACAACTCACTATCACCCCCAAAATGCTCCTCTTGCTGATTGGAGCTCTTTTCATTCTCGGAATTGGAATTGGAGCCACTGCTGCCAGACCGAATGATTCCAAAAGTGCTCTAGTGGTTTGCACCGGCATCAGTATGGCAATAGTGGGCTACACGTTTTTGAGAAAGCCGGAAGGTTAAGTGGGAACTGAATGACTAGAGAATCAACTTACACATGCCATATGAATCACAGCATGGAAAAACTATTTGTTTACGGCAGTCTGGGACCCGGAAGAGAAAATGAAGGCCTCTTGAAGGGTATTGGCGGAAGTTGGAGAAGAGGTTCAGTATGTGGGAAATTATACCAAGAGGGTTGGGGTGCCGAAATGGGTTATCCAGGCATAAGACTTGATGAAAGGACGGAAATAATTGAGGGTCACCCATTTTGTTCAAATCGATTGGCGGAACATTGGGAAGAACTCGACAACTTCGAAGGCCCAGCGTATCTAAGGATTAGAACTAAAATACGATTGGAAGAAGATGGAAAGGAAGTTGAGGCTTTTGTCTATGCCCTGAGGTAGGTCTCTGTTGAAAATCAATTGGTGATCGCATAAAATGGTCCACGAAGTGGGCTGACATGGTCACCGAAGCACTATCCAATCAATCAACAGTCGAAACTCCTCTTCTTTCTTATTGCCGATCAAGAAGGCAACCTCTGCAATGTCTTCATGAGAGAAATTGGGTATGGAGAGTTTCCTTCCGCGAAAGGCCGGATACATATCACTTAGCTCGATCTCGATCTCCTGCCACTCGCCATTGGTGTCGAAGTGAGCGAGATAAGAATGATAGTCACGCGTGTTTGACTTGAGTCGAAACTGGTAGCGCTTGCCATCCCCCCGCAGTCGAATGACCACCTTGTTGTGAACACCTACGTTGATTCCTGCTGGTCGAAACCGTACGGAAGAGAATCCACCATTGTTGGCCAAGGATACGTCTCCTTCGAAAGCACCATGACCATCAGCCGTGAGATTTATGGAGCCGGAAGATCTTCCTCCCATCACGACATCATCGACAATGATCCAGTTCCTAATGTCGACGTCGGCATGAAAGTCATATATGGTAACAGGGGGTGTGGCAGCAAGCATCATTATACTGATTAGCAAATTCATGTACAGAACTAAACACATATTAGGAGAAAAGGATGTGAGACATGCAAATTAGACATGTCCATTTGGAGAATGCTATATTTCAATGTCTCGTTATGCGAGGAAGGGCATATCGGAAGACGACATGGAACATGCCGCCTGCAGGCATGTCCTGGTAAACATGGACACCATTGTCGTATAAAAAAGGATCGCAGGGCATACGATGGAGAAAAAACAAATTGATAAAGAAACTCGGCCTTATGAAAAAACGCATTTTGATAAGTCTTCTAGTCCTGTCCCCGCTACTGATGACCGCCCAAGAGCAGCCCAACATCATCTTTTTCCTGATCGACGATCAACGATACGATCACCTCAGTATGCTTGGCCACCCCTTTATCGAAACTCCGCACATTGACAAGTTAGCAAAAGGGGGGGTGTACTTTGATGAGGCCTTTGTGACCACCTCTTTATGCTCCCCTAGCAGGGCGTCTATCGTTACCGGTCAGTATGCTCATAAGCACGATGTAATTGACAACGATTCTGACCTTGATCCAAACACACCGACCTATCCTAAGGAACTACAAAAAGCAGGATACAATACGGGATTTATCGGTAAGTGGCATATGGGAGAAGCGAGCGATGTGCGCCGACCTGGCTTTGACTACTGGGTTTCTTTCGAAGGACAAGGAAGATATATTGATCCCAAGCTCAATGTCAATGGAGACCGAAAATTGATCAAAGGACACATGACCGATGTCTTAACAGATTTGGCAGTCTCTTACATTCAAGAACAGTCTAGCTCAAATCAGCCGTATTTCCTGTGTCTTTCACACAAGGCCATACACGAAAACTGGACACCTACGGATCGTCACCACAAAAAATACATCAATGAAAAAATTGTTTTACCCGACTCGTATGCCGATACCGAGGAAAACTATAAGGGAAAACCCGAGTGGCTAAGAAAGCAGCGTAAGAGCTGGCATGGAGCGGAACGCGATTATGTCAATATCGATCAAGTAGAAGGCGATGATCTAGAGAGACTGATGCAGATCTATGCAGAGTGTATGCTGGGCGTTGACGAAAGTGTTGGAACAGTGGTAAACGCATTGAAAGAACTGGGGCAATTTGAGAACACAGTCATTATTTATATGAGCGATAATGGCTATGTGCTGGGGGAGCATGGTTTAATAGACAAGCGGGTGATGTATGAGGAGAGCATCCGGGTGCCTGCATTTTTTCATTGGGCAGAAAAAATTGACAAGAGAAGTACAAACTCTGAATTTGTACTTAACATAGACATTGCCCCTACCATTTTGGATATTGCCGGCATCGACATACCGGCAAGCATGCATGGACAATCATTTCTTCCATTGGCTTTAGGAGAAGAAGTGGAATGGCGCCAGGACTTTCTCTATGAGTATTTTGTTGACCACATGGCCGTACAAACCCCTACAATCTATGGATTGCGCACCAAACAATACAGCTATATGACCTATCACGGTGTTTGGGACATCTATGAGTTATACGATATCGAGAAAGATCCTGTACAAAAGAACAATCTTCTGGGCGAGGTCATTTATGGTCAAGGGTATGGACATTTTGTAAGGCATGCTGTCAGGCAGCTGCCCGACTTGTCCGCTACGATTCTGGAATTAGACAATCGCATCAATGAATTATTAGAGCAAACGCAGGGCTCAAGACGACCGGTATGGAATAAAAAGCAATAGCGGAAATCTAGGGCCCAACTACCGTATGCTTCTTAACAAAGTCGGGATCGATCTGCACTCCAAATCCGGGCCCCGCTGGGACCTTCATCTTGCCATTCGAAATCTTCAAGGGAGCGGTGGGGCACTCAAACGGAACATGTGTCCTGAACCCTTTGAATTCGTGGTGCTTGCCTGCATTGGGACAAACCGAAACAATGTGACTGTTGTAGATAAATCCCAGACCACCTCCCGACATATGAGGAATAAAGGTCTTCCCCATCGCTTCTGCCATCCGTGCAACCTTTATCGAACGAATCATACCGCCAAAATAGTAGTTGTCTGGCTGCACGATATCGATGCCATCCTGTGCCAGTAGCCAGCGAAAATTGGTAAAACTATGATCTTGCTCGCCATTGGCAATGGGGATGGCAAGCGCATCAGCCACCACTTTAATGTCTTCGAATCGATCAAATCTGACCGGTTCTTCAAAGTAACTGTATTCATACTCTTCCAGGAGTTGACCCATCTTGATCGCACCCTCGACATCGTAGTACCCATTTGAATCGGCATATAGAAACATGTCATCACCATAGTGCGCTCGCACCATAGGCACCAGCTTCTCTGATTTGCCTGGTAGACCGGGATAATGGATGTCTGTGGTGCCATAGTGCATGTAGCCCACCTTAATTTTTAAAGCATTGGTGTCATACTGTGCGACCGCCTCTTGTATCTTATCAAAATGCTCTTCCAAAGCCAGGTGCCGAAATTCGGTAGCTACGTAGACCGGCACTTCGGGATGGTGTATTTCTCCCACTAAATGCCCGACTGACTTTCCGGAGATGTGGCCTAGCATGTCAAGAATGGCAAACTCAATGGTGGCTAGCGGTATCCCGAGCGCCATGCCTTCCAGCCTGAAATTAAGCCCATAAAACAGGATGCGCTCCAGAATTAAGTCGAGATCACGAGCATCCTTTCCCAGAAAGAAACGGCGCAATTTGCGATTGAATATGGGATGAAAGAGCGCCATGTCGTAGTGCGCCACCGAAATTCCTTCTGCTCCATCGCTCGAACGCACCCGGCAGAGGTAGCTGTTCTCATACTTCAATAATTCAAGCGTCTCAATGATCACCGGAGATTTGAACAATGCTCTCTTGAGCAGGGGCTGGCCGAGTATTTTATCCAGCTGCGCATACTTCGATTTGACGATGGAGTCCTGACGAGTCGCCTGCTCGGCACCGCCATTCAAAATCCAGGGTGCTGCGCCAAGGGCACTTCCCACTCCTGCAGCTTGAGAAATGAATGTGCGTCGTGTTGTCTTGTCCATATTTCCGTATCTCGATTTACTCTTTCATTACCATGAAACACCTACCATCTAAGATACAAGTCCATCCTACAACATGAGGGAGGCTCCACGACCGGGCAAGGCCCGATTTTGAAGGTGATGCCTATCTGATTTTCGCATCGTATGCTGCCCTGGTGATGCGATAGATGTTTACCGGATTCGAACGATAAAGGGTCTGCTTCCAGACCGATAATCCAACCTTCTCTGCCACCCTGGCCGAGGGGAGATTGGGCAGGCTGATGATCGAGACGAGATGTGCGGCCCACTCTTGCCCGAATGCCTTATCACGACAATGACAAGCTGCCTCAGTGGCGTATCCCATGTTCCAATACGTGGGGAGGAGCGAGTACGCAATCTCTAGTTCGAGTACATCATCGATGGTCTGTACCAGAAGCCCAGCGTGACCAATCAATCGGCCAGAGGAGCGCTCAATTAGCGCATTCATGCCGCCCAGATCTGATTCGTACCGCGCTGCCTGGCGGTCATACCATCGTCGACACTCGACCTCTGGCTCAGCGTAGTCAGCAACCCAATAACGCCTCGTGATCGGATCCTGGAAGAAGGGCAACCACTCGTCAGCGTGAGACCAATCCACCGGCTGGAAATGGATGCGGTCCGTCTTTTGTCCGTCGAGCAGGTACTTCATGGCCGCTAAGCTACGCGATGGGAGACGGACGGGCAATCCCTCCGGGTGGCGTTTGGTTGATTGATCCCCACGCATCTTGATTGCCAGCAAAACCTCTTCGCACGTTAACACTTCTTGAGACGAATGATAAGATCAGGTTAATCATAACGGAGCAGATCATATTCAGGTGCGGTTTAAAGTTCTGGTGCTGACTTTCAAAAAGAAGCGCTATAGCAATAGGATCTACCAAACCAACCTTGATGCAATGAAACTCGTCCAGCGCTCTTTTGTCCTGATGTTGTCCTTCCTGTGTTTGTTAAGTTGTAGCAAAGAGGAAGAGGCGTTTGTCCTTGGATCGGAACATACCCAGATTGCAGACCAGGGGCTCCCTCATATTTGCACAGAATTGCATGCCGGAAGTGCCAGAGCGTTCGGTAGTAAAAACGCATTTTGGACCAAGTCAACGTTGCGTGTGCGATTTTTGGATGGCAGTGCTTACGTACGCGGCAAAGTAAGGCAGTTTGCCACAGAGTGGTCTCGCTACGCCAACATTGACTTTCAGTTTGTCGATCAGGAGCCTTCCGACATTCGCATATCGTTTGATCAAAGCTCTGGTTCATGGTCCTATGTGGGAAGAAGCAATGCGTACATCGCTTCGAATCGCGCCACCATGAATTTTGGATGGTTTACCAACAGAACTTCAGATCGGGAGTTTCGTCGAACGACATTGCACGAGTTTGGGCATGCGCTGGGGCTTTCACACGAACACCAACATCCGGAAGCCGAGATCAACTGGAATCGAGAGGCCGTATATGATTACTACGGCCGGACACAAGATTGGACGCGCAGCGAGGTGGATGTAAATATTTTTCGTCGCTACAGCCTGAGCAATTCCAATTATTCGGATTACGACCTCCACTCCATTATGCACTACTACATTCCAAGAACCTTGGTTCAGGGAGCATGGAATCCCACTTCCAATTCCGTCCTTTCGGCTGCTGATAAAGCCTTTATTGAGCGGATGTACCCAGGCAATGAGGACGACGTCCCAGATTGCCATTGCAACGACTCATTACCTGCCCTGGCGTGCGAAGATTTTGAGTTGCAAACGCAAGAACGATTGGAGACGACTGCGCACTGGTCGAAGTGGTCTCAGGAAGCGGGACAAGCGGAATTGCAAACATACAGTTGGGGTAAAGTACTGAAGATGCAGTACAAAGATTACCTCAATCCAGACGTGGTCTATCACCCTCAAAACATCGATAGTGGATCAGTGCATATGGCTTGGCAAATGTATGTAGGCGAGGGCAGTACAGCTTACTTTAACATGCAGAAGAATCAGGAGTTTGGTAAGGAATTTGGAGCACAAGTCTATTTCAACCAAGACCGTGAAGGAAGACTCGAAATCAACAATCGCGAGATTGCTTTTGCTTATACTCAGGGTCAATGGATGGAAATTGAGTTAGACATTGATGCCGACCGGGATCAAGTAAATTTTTCCATTCAAGGCACAAGAATTGCGAGTTGGCCCTTGACCTGGAGTGCACGAACACCGGAAGGTTCACTTCGTTTCATCGGCATAAATTTTTACAATGTGGATCGAAACAGTCGTTTCTGGTTGGATGACTTTTGTCTATCTAGAAAAGGGTCCGGCAATGATGGAGTTCCGGCGCTGTCCGATTTCCTGATGGATGCTGGTCAATCGATTAAGGGCTTATAAGCCTGATTTTGAGCATGGTGCATGCCCCCGTTGGGAATCTTTGGAGGCAGGATCCAAATTGTGCTAGCATTCGACAAAAACGTGCTAACCGGCAATTCTTGTCTTTTCTACTTTTCCCGTGCGAAGCTTCAAGAAATCAAACCATGAGGATTTGCGTGCATGTATTGTGCGCGAGTCCTCTTCTTTTCAAACACAAAAATCTTATCAAATGAAATCGCTGAAGTACCTCGTATTGGGATTGTTAATCGCGTTCTCAACCGGCCAACTTGTTGGTCAGGCGAGCGGATATTATTCTCTCGACTATATGAAGGTCGAACCGGCCAACGTCCAGGATTATCTTGCTTGTGAAAAGGCATGGAAGAAGATCCATGCATACAAGAAAGAAAAAGGACAGATCCAAAGCTGGGCTCTCGACCAAGTGATGTCTCCCAGTGGTGCCAACGTGGAGTACAATTTTGTCACACGCCACAGCTATAAGGACAGGCATCAACTGGCCGCTCATCAGGAAGGGAGTTTTATGCCCGAGAATTGGGAATCCCTTTTGACTGCAGAGGAAATCGCATTGGTGAATCGTACGGGATCACTCCGCACGCTGGTCAAAAGCGAAGTATGGTCTGCCGAAGAACGGGTGCTGGCAGAAGACTTGAGTGATGCCAATGTCCATGTGTTTAATTTTTTCAAGATGCCGGAAGGCGTGGGCCGCTCCGCACATCTTGAAATGGAAAGAGCGCTTTGGATGCCGTTTCACAAAGCCAATATCAAGAATGGCAAATCGAAAGGATGGGTATTGCTCAATCGTGAATTGCCCATGGGCTCAGGGTATGGATATGACATAGCAACCGTTGACGTCTACACGGACATGGGGCAATTCTGGGAGCCCTTCGATGCCGCCACTTTTGAGAAATTGCATCCAGGAAAGTCGATGAATGATATCATGGAGCAGACTCGAGCACTAGGCATGCGTAAATCGGCGGAGGTGAGAAGGTCAGTCGATGCACTAGAATAAGCACCGAAAAAAAATGTTCCGTAGGCCACTCCCAAAACCGAAAGGAGAGGTCAAAGTACACCCATGGGCACCTGGTCACCGCTTTACGGCATACTGGCTAGGTGCCTTCCCAAACTTCCGATGAAAGAGTCTAGTGAAGTAGTTCGGATCATTGAAACCGACCCGGAAGGCAATTTCTGATACGTTCATCGTGGTCCGCTCCAACAGGTCTCTGGCTTCATTCAGGCGAATGTCGCGCACATAGACCGTCGGACTTTGGCCGGTAAGGGCTTTCATCTTGCGGTAAAATTGATTTTTGCTAAGATTCATGCCGTTCGCAATATCCTCGACCCCAAAGTCAGAATCCTCAATGTGGTCCAAGAGGGATTGTTGCACCGTCTGAAGGAACGCATGCTCGCGGGTAGGATGTCCTTTGGAGTCGGGTGTATCTCCTGCATCAAGAAGTCCTAAGCGAAACTTCTCGATAAGCACCTTGCGTTGCCGGTCCATATTGGCCAGGCGGATAAACAGTTCTTGCTTGTTGAACGGCTTCATCAAGAAGGTGTCAGCACCTGACTGCAGACCTTCATTCTTGTCGGCTTGCGTGGCCTTAGCAGTCAGTAGAATAATAGGAATGTGGCTGGTCTTTTGATTTTCTTTGAGTTGTCGAGTCACTTGGAAGCCATTCATCTTGGGCATCATGACATCGCATATGATGATGTCGGGAACTAGTGCAAGGGCCTGGTCGTGTCCTTGCTTCCCATCAAAAGCGAGGTGTATGTCGTATCGTTTGTGCAGCAATTTTCTGATGTAGGCGGAGACCTCACGATTGTCTTCGATCAACAACAAGAGGGGCAGATCTTCCGATGGAGTCAGCTCTACTTCGGAAGTGATCGGCAAAGTTTTGACGGGTCTTGAGGATGAGGAAATATCCATGGACGGATGGGTAGTCGTAATGGGAAGAAAGACATCGACCTCAGTCCCCTGAGCCCGTGCGCTCTTCACCTGGATCTGACCCTTTAGCAAATCCACAATTTCTTTAACGAAAGCCAGGCCAATGCCGGTTCCAGGATGACCGCTGTCACTCAACTTATGAAAGCGATCGAAAATGTGGGGCAGCTGTTCTTCGGTCATGCCATGGCCATTGTCTTTGACCCTCAATCTCAATTTGGATTGGGTATTCTCTTGTAC